>JAFUCL010000072.1 GCA_017459725.1 Solobacterium sp.
GTTCAGTTTTCAAAGATCACTCGCACCTCACTCAACTCGGTGCAATACAGTATGTTACTACTGCGTTACCGTCTTGTCAATAACTTTTTTTGAGAAGTTTTTGACTCGACTCACTCGCCTCTCCCCTCTCGGTTGAGGCTTATGGATAATACCATGTAATTCACGGATGTGTCAACGGATCTTGCAAACTTTTTTAAGAATTTTTTGAAGAATCATTTTAACCCTTCATCAGCCTGCGGTACTGTGCATAGTAATGCTCAATACACTTGTCGTTGAACGGATCCTTTTCCGCCTCCATCAGTGACAGCAGCCTGTCCATCTGATCGCGGATCACATTGCGGATACGTTCCGGATACTGCATGATGCGTGCGTGCATCTCGTATTCGTTCTCATCCAGAATCTGGTAGCTCCAGTCGGGATACAGCTTGACATCAAGATCATAGTCTATGTTCTTGATTGCTTCGCCGTCATAGAGGCTCGGTGTGGCAAGATTGCAGTAGTAATAGATACCGGTCTTGCGGATCATGGCAATGACATTGAACCACTTCTTTGTATAGAAGAAGCATACTGCCGGTTCCCTGGTCATCCATCTGCGTCCGTCGGCTTCAATCACCCAGGCTTTGTTTGTGACTGCTACATAATGCTCTTCATCCGCTTCCACAACAAAACCCTTGCACCAGGTCCGGTGCAGTGATCCGTCATGTTTGAAACTCTGAATATATACTTCACTGCCTGTTTCAGGAATCATTGTTTTTCTCCGTAGCGTTTACTATTGTACCGCAATATTGCCTCTTGCGCAGACAAAAAAACCGCCGGCATTTTCAGCCCGCGGTTTCGTGAATCATTGTTTTTGTTACTCGTCCGGCCAGTTGCACAGCTGATAGTACAGCTGTTCATAGATGCCTGCGCTCTGTTCCCAGCTGACATCCGTGTTCATGGCACTCTTAATGAGGCCCTTCCAGCCCGGCTTGTTGTTGTAATACTGATCTACTGCATAACGGAGTGTGTAGACCATGTCATCCGCATTCGGCGCAAAGAAGCTGAAGCCGTTGCCTTCACCCGTGTACTGGTTGAACGGCTGCACGGTATCCTTCAGACCGCCTGTTTCACGCACCAGCGGCAGGGTTCCGTAATGCATGGCAATCAGCTGTCCGATTCCGCACGGTTCGAACAGAGACGGCATCAGGAAGAGGTCAGCACCTGCATAGATGCGGTGTGCGAGGTCTTCGTTGTATCCGCAGTAGTAGACTGCTTTGCCCTTGTAGGAATTTTCCATCCACTTGAATGCATTCTCAGCATTGGCTTCACCGGTGCCGAGGACGACGAACTGAACGTTCATTCCCATGATTTCATTGATGCGGTCCGCAATCAGATAAATACCCTTCTGATATGTCAGACGGGAAACAAGTCCGATCAGGCATACATCATTGTTGACTTCAAGACCAAGCTCTTCCTGCAGAGCAAGCTTGTTGGCCTTCTTGCCGGAAGCGTATGTGCGCAGTGTATAGTTCTTCGCCAGACGCTTGTCGGTTGCCGGGTTCCAGGTATCAACGTCAATACCGTTGACAATGCCCCAGAGATCTTCACGGCGGTAACGCAGAACGGAATCCATGCGTTCACCGAATGCTTCGGTCAGGATCTCATTGGAATATGTCGGGGAAACGGTTGTGACCTTGTCGGCATAGACAATACCGGCTTTCATGAAGCTGATGCCTGTGTCGAATTTGATGGAACCGTTGTCAAAGTAGTAATAATCAAGACCCAGGCAGCTCGGCAGCATATCGACGCCGAAATTGCCCTGGAAAGCCAGATTATGAATCGTGTAAACGTGCTTGATTGCCTGATAGCGGTAATCATCACCGTAGCAAGCATGGCACATCAGCGGAATCATACCGGTCTGCCAGTCGTTGCTGTTGATGATATTCGGCCACCAGTCAATGAAATAGATCATGTCCAGAACCGCTCTCTGGAAGAAGGCAAAACGCTCACCGTCATCCTCGTAGCCGTACAGACCTTCACGTTCAAAGTAATGCTGGTGCTCCACAAAGTAGTAGATGACACCGTCCACGGTTGCGGAATAATACGTAGCCGGCTGATCAATCCATCCGGAATGAACCTGGATTGTGCCCAGACGTGTCAGTTCATTATAGTGTTTGTCAATAATGCCTTTGTAAAGCGGCAGAGCAACACGGACATCATGTCCGCGCTCCACAAGTGCTTTCGGCAGGCTGCCGATGACATCTGCCAGGCCGCCTGTTTTAATGAACGGCAGGCCTTCACCGGCCACAAAAAGTATCGATCTTCTCATCAGCCCCTCCAATAATCAGATGCGGTCTCTGCGCTTGACGTAAACAGGCGCTTCTTCGGTGCCTTCAAGCTTCTTGACATGATGTACGATGGCATACTTGTCAACGACCGCATGATCCAGCTTTGCTCCGGCGCCGATGTAGCTGTCTGTCATGATAATGCTGTTTCTGACCACAGCACCTTCACGGATGACAACGTTTCTGCCGATGATGGAGTTTTCAAACGTACCGGCAATGGTGCATCCGTTGGCGATAACACTGCCGCTGACCTTTGCCTTTTCAGTGAAGCGGGTCGGGCAGGAGTCATGTGTCTTTGTGTAGATCGGCCAGTTGCTGTGGAACAGCTGCTGGGCAACACTGCGGTCCTTCAGTTCCATATTCACACGGAAATAGCTTTCCAGTGAATTCAGGCATGCGACATAACCGCGTACGTTATAGCCGACAACCATCTTTTCTTCAACGACGTCAGCGACGATATCCTTGAACCAGTACAGAGAAGACATTTCCGCTGCTCTCTTGACGAGTTCAATGAAGAGGGATCTTTCCATGACATATGCTTCCATGGAGATCTGGCGGGACTTCTTGCTGCCGCGGTTCTTTTCAATGCCGGTGACTCTCTTGTTCTTGGCGAGGGTCAGGGCATCGCAGTTCAGGAAGCTTCTCTTGGCATCGTTTGTATTTGTGTACAGAACGGTGATGTCAGCCTTGCTGTCAAGGTGTGCCTTGATAACGTCATTGAAATCAAGTGTGTAAATGAAGTAGCTCGGTGCGATGACTACATACGGATTGCTGACATCTTCGATGTACTGCATGTTCAGCATGTAGTTTGCGATATCCGTGTTGTAGATCGGTGCGGAGAAGCTCTTCTCACCGTACAGGATACGGAGAACACCCTTCTTGGAGTTGATTCCGTAAAGTGTGCCGTCTCCGAGATGTTCAAAGAGGTTACGCGGCTTTTCCTTGCAGAAGACACGGACATCGTTGATGCCGCTGTTTGTCATATTGCTGAGGATAAAGTCAATTACACGATATCTGCCGAGGAATGAAATTGCCGGAACCGGACGGAACTCTCCAAGACCGTCAATTGTAGCAGTATCGTCTTCAAAGCTGATAATTCCCAGTGCGTTCATCAGTCATGTCCTCCCTATTCCGTGTCCTTGGCAACGAGTTCAATATGCTCGCTGTCCTTATGGCCGACTTTCTTGCCGGCACCGACGACGATGTCATCCGCAACGATGCAGCGGGTAACAACGGCATTCTCGCAGATATGCGCACCCGGCATGATTACACTGTCGATGACTTTCGCGCCTTTATCGATAACACAGTTGGTTCCGAGCACGGAATTCTTAACACTGCCCATTACAACAGCGCCCTGTGTGATATAGCTGTTTTCAACTTTTCCTTCCGGACCGATATACTGCGGAAGCGCATTGATATCTTCTGTATAGATCTTCCAGTCAGGATCGGACAGATCAAGCTCATTGTTGTCATAGAGCAGGTCCATGTTAGCTTCCCAGAGGGAATCAACAGTTCCTACATCCTTCCAGTATCCGTTGAAGTGATAAGCAAAGAGCTTCTTCTTGTCATTCAGATATGCCGGAATGATATCCTTGCCGAAGTCGTGGTTGGATTCCGGATTCTTGACGTCAGCCATCAGATACTTACGGAGTGTCTTGTAAGTGAAGATATAAATACCCATGCTGGCGAGATTGCTCTTCGGCTGTGCAGGCTTCTCTTCGAATTCATAGATTCTGTCGTCTTCATCGGCATTCATGATACCGAAACGGGTAGCTTCCTTAAGCGGAACTTCACGGACGGCGATCGTCGCATCCGCACCCTTGACGCGGTGATATGCAAGCATGGTTGCGTAGTTCATCTTGTAAATGTGGTCACCGGACAGGATAACAAGATATTCGGGATCCAGGTTGTCGAGGAAGTCGATGTTCTGGGTGATGGCGTCAGCCGTTCCCTGATAGACTTCAAAGCTTGCCTGGTCCTTTTCACGCGGTGTAAGAACATAGACACCGCCGTCTCTTACATCGAGACCCCAGTTGTGATCACGTGCGACATATGCATTCAGCAGCACGGATTCATACTGTGTCAGGACACCTACTGTAGAAATATCGGAATTGGCGCAGTTGCTGAGCGGAAAGTCAATGATTCTGTACTTACCGCCGAAATGAACAGCGGGCTTGGCGACTTTTTTGGTCAAATCAAAAAGCCGGGTTCCCCTGCCGCCGGCAAGAATCATTGCGACCACATTATTTGATCTCATGAAACATTCCTCCTATTGTCATAAAACCTATGTTAATTATATTACGGCATGCATTAAAATACATAACAATTTGCCGCTTTTTATTTCTAATTCTGTTCCGCCAGATACTTTCGTACATCACTGATGAAATACAGAGAGCCGGTTACCACAACCGTACCGCCCTGCACCAGCGCTTCCTGACGTGCTTTTTCAAGCGCCTCCTTCCAGTCATAAATAATTTCACCCTCACTGCCGGCAAATGAATCTGCAGTGTCTGCACGGTACGAGTCAAACTCCGTCACATACAGCCTGTCGCTTTTTTCCCGCAGCATCTCCGCCATGGCCGGACCCTGTTTGTCACGCAGAGCACTGAACACCGTGATGACTGGACGCTTCAGATTCTCAAACGAACGGATCAAAGCAGCAGTGCCTTCCGGATTGTGGGCACCGTCCAGAATCACCGGCGGATTCTGCGCCAGGGTTTCAAAACGTCCTGCCCAGACATGTTCACGGACTGCCTGTACAGTCTTTGGTGAAGCAATATCAATGCCCAGTATCCTGGCGGCATGCAAAGCAAGCGATGCATTCAGCTTCTGGTATTCCGCTGCCGTGGACAGTGTGTATGCATTGCCGAACAGACGGAATGAGGCCGTGCCGAGATCTTCGTACGGTTCAACCTGTTCACAGCACGCATGCATCTCTTCGGCTTTGCGGATCACTTCTTCTGCTGCTTCCTGCACAAGAGGTCCGTACAGGATGTGTCCGTTCTCCTTGATGATGCCGGCTTTCTCCCAGGCAATCTTCTGCAGGGTGTCGCCCAGCTGGTTCATATGGTCAAAGCCTACAGTTGTAAGAACGGCAAGCTCGGGATGATGAATGGTGTTGGTCGCATCCTTACGGCCGCCGACACCGGCTTCCATAACTGCCCAGTCCACTTTCTCATCACGGAAATACTGGCACGCCGCAAGCGTATCAATTTCGAACATGGACATATTGTATTCTTCAATCAGATCCATCATACCGTTCACGTAATCACGGAAACGGTCTTCGGGTATCCAGGCACCGTTGATGCGGATGCGGTCTCTGTGATCCACCAGGAACGGGGATGTGTACAGTCCGGTGCGGTAACCGTGGCTGCGCAGAATGGCCGCAAGATAGCTGCTCGTGCTGCCTTTGCCGTTGGTGCCTGCCACATGAACGGTACGGAAGGCATCCTGGGGATTGCCGGCTTTTGCCATCACTTCCTGAAATCTCGGATACCCGCAGTGATGCCCCTGTCTGTGCATGACAAATTCAGCTGCTTCTTCACCTGTTCTGAACATTACCCAAATCTCCGATCTGCCAGTCTATTGGCTTTCTGCCGTGTTCCAGCAGGAAACGGTTCGCTGCCGCAAAATGTCCGCAGCCGAAAAAGCCGCGGTATGCGCTGAGCGGTGAAGGATGCGCCGCTTCCAGCACCAGATGCTTCGATGTATCGATCAGTGCTTTCTTACTGCGGGCGTTTCTTCCCCACAGCAGGAACACTGCCGGTTCACTGCGTTCGCTGATATGCATGATGGCGTGGTCCGTGAATGTTTCCCAGCCCTTGCCTGCATGTGCAAGCGGTTTGGAATCCCTGACCGTAAGAATCGTATTGAGCAGGAATACTCCCTGCTTGGCCCAGGGCATCAGATATCCGTTATCGGGAATCCGGCAGCCCAGTTCTTCGTGCAGCTCCTGGTAGATATTCTGCAGACTCGGCGGAATCTGCACACCGGGATTGACCGAGAAGCACATACCGTGCGCCTGGCCGCGCTGATGATACGGATCCTGGCCGAGGATCACGACGCTGATGTCGGGATAATCAACTTCTTCAAAAGCACTGAATACCTGCACCTTCGGCGGATACACGTCACCGCGTTCGTATTCTTCATGTATGAATGCCGCAAGCTGCCGGAAATAGGGCTGAGCAAATTCTGCTTTCAGCCACGGCGTCCACTGATTATGCTTCATGACTTCTTCTTCACCTCCGGCTTTTTCTCCTCTTCGTGAATATCTTCTCCGCGCAGCCATTTCAGGATATCTTCACCGACATCCTCACTCAGACTGCCGTCCTTGTCACGGAAACCTTCCGTGAGATCTTCATAGCACTTTGTTTCCGCCGCACTGCCGAGACGTTCCTTCCACACTTCCGATTCCTCACCGCATTCCAGCATGAGCACCGGCACACGGACATACGGAATGAAACGTGCGGGATCGGCATCCTTCCAGTCTTTCCAGTATGCAAGCGGAATACCGCCGGCTTCGCCTTCCACCGTATCCTTTTCCAGCAGATCTGCAGCCTTCTGCGCATCACTGCCGCTGACACCTTCAAGACCGGCAAGAATCTCCATACCGTCATCCTCAGTCGGTTCCAGCAGAATGATGCCGCCGCTGATTTCAAAGTGATGGTAGACATAGGTATACGCAAGGAAAGCGCCGATGCCGTCACCGACCAGCAGAATATCCGAAGCATCTACCGGATACCGTTCCAGCATATGCACCGCCGAAGCAAAATCCCTTCCCGTGATACGGTCCAGTGACTTTTCTTCAGGATGCATAATCAGCGAGGCATCCGCATACAGCCTCTGATCATAGCGCACACTGGCAATGCCGTTCTTTGCCAGCATATGTGATATTTCCCGGAAATAATTCTGTTTGTCCCCGGAATCATCCCTGCCGCAGCGGATCCCGTCCGGCACCAGTACGGCAACAGATGGATTCTCCGTTTCCTTCGGAATCGTCAGGATACCGTACAGTCTTGGACTTTTCCCGATGTACAGGATTTCCTCATAGTAGTCATCCGTCTCTTTGGGTACGGGTTCATCCGGCCACGGTTCAAAGACGATGTCGGTGATCTGCAGCTGATCGTTCATGCGTACGGAAACAACCGTCTCATGGCTGCCGCAGTCAAACATGGAATAACCGCCCGTTCTGCCCTCTTCCGTCACCGGGACAATCTGATGCGCCATGGTGCAGGCTTCCTCTCCGGAAACAGCCGTGAACGCCTTCTGCAGCTCTGCCGGTGAATCATCTGTAGAAGATGCCAGCAGGCCTGCAGCACCCTCCCAGTCCCCGGACTCGATGAAAACAGAAACATCCTGCAGTTTCTGCAGGATCGTTTCTTCATTGACTTCGATTACCGGTTCCTCTTTCTGTGCACCGCAGGCGCTCAGAAACAGGGTTGCGGCAATCAGTGCTTTATTCACCGAACGGATTCTTTTTGCCATCTTTCCAAATCTGTATAACCGCCACGGCTGCGATTGCGGCCAGCAGTGCAGTCAGACCATAGAAGACAGGAGCGGAAATTGTTTCCTCCGGAATACCGCTCTGCTGCACAAACGGAAGCGCGGAACTTCCCGAAGGCACACTGGCAATCGCCTCTGTCATATATTCGTTGAGATACTCATATTCGCCCTCTTCCGGCAGATCTGCGCCTTTGGAGAGAATATACGCATCCACATCGTCTTCGACAATGCTGAAGGGACGGTCGCCGTAGGTCAGCAGCACTTCATTGAATTCCTTCGCATCAAAATCATCACCGAGTGCCGTAGACGCTTTGCCGCGCAGCCGCATCATGGTAGCCAGACCGTATCCGTACGGCAACAGCATTCCCGGTCTGCTGATCAGGAAATCATACTGATCCGGGGCTATGGCAGGATTCAGACCCATATCCTTCAGTTCCTGTCTGAGATCATCGACGCTCCAGCCAAGACCATTGATGCCCATATCCATGTATGCCGAAAGAACATAATTGAGACCGAGCTCAGCCGCATGCATCAGCGCCACAGACTTGCTGAGACCGCTGTACAGCCAACTGTTGAACTGTGTATACATTGCCCATCCTTCCGCATAACCGACCACGGAATTGGCCGCCCGCAGCGGATTGGGATTGGTATTCAGATACCAGGTAACCTGATAACAGTGACCCGGGAATCCTTCATGGGCCAGGGTATCGTAGAGATCGTTGATCTCCTGCACGCTTTCACCGTTGACACGGATCACGTTGTCCGTGGGATCATCCACCGGCGGGGTCAGGTAATATGCATTGACCGCATCGTTGATCAGCGTCGGATCAAGATACGAACAGACGTAATTCACATCCGGTCCGTCCGGATACTCATCACTCAGATGAGCACGGTGGAATTCCAGTATTTCCTCAGGGGAAGAGAAGTCCACAGTTTCGGTATCGTACAGGCTGCTGAGATGCGGATCGCTGTACAGCATGATGATCATGTCCAGGGTTTCATCAATGTAATTCCGGCAGATCTCCATCATTTCCTCAAGGGATTCGTCCGAGCCTGTCTTGTATTTTGCCAGGGCCGTATAATATGCCTCACCGTCGGGATAATTGGCCGTACCGCCTTCGTATTTGTTTGTGCCGCGCAGTTTCTCGAGTTCATCGGAAACATGCTGGAGAGCGGGAATGATTTCATTCAGGACAAGTGCACGGTTCTGAGCTTTGTAATCTCTGCGTTCCGCATCGCTGAGGCCCTCAAACTCATCCACATGGCCTTCAAAGATACGGATCAGTTCGTTGTCATCCGTCTTGGCGCAGAAATCCGCAATCCATGCTTTGGTTTCATCCAGCAGTGTATCCGTCAGGAAAACACCCTCGGCTGACTGCTTCCGTGTCAGTTCAAGACATTCTTCAAGGAAATCCGGAATCGTTGCCAGAACCTTCAGATAATCCGCAAAGTCCCTCTTCTCCCGAAAAGCAAACTCCGTCATATTGGTCACGAAGCTGTCCAGCACACCGGAATAAGGATTGAATACACTGTCCAGAAGCGGATACCGGTTGATCTCCGCACCGTTCCGGTAAATGGTCATCAGGGTGTCGTAATCATGCTTCTGACGCAGACTCAGAGAGTCATAATCAAACTCTTTCAGTTCCGCTATGCTCTCTTCGTAGTCTTCGGCAGCTTCCGCATAGCTGTCCCATGACGCTTCCGCAAAATCAAAACTTTCCGGCTCCGCAATACCATAACGTGCAGGATCACGCACATCGTAATGCATCGTCAGATAATCCGTTTCCATCAGCTCCACAAAAGCTTCGGTCATGTATGTGTCAAAATCCGGATTGTCCTTTGTTTCCTCCTCGGCATAAACCGTCATCTGCGCAGGCAGAAGCGCTGCACTGAGAAGAACCGCCAGAGCTTTTTTGAATAATGATGTCATAGGTTACCTCCTGCTCTGTATATCAGCCGTGGTTTTCAAGCACAACCACGCTGCACATCGGCACCGTCACACACCTGACGGGATCATTCTCCGTATAACCGTCCGCATTGAAGCGCACAGTCCATTCCTCATCCAGACCGCATACAAACTGATCACGGTTCGGATTGATCAGAGCCCGGACTCTTCCGCGGCCGAGATCTCTTCCGTCAATATCGTAAATCAGACAGCCGTTGTCACAGAGCGTAAAGCGGACTCTCTTCATAACCTCTTCACCTGTGCGCAGGCGGAAGAGCGGCTGTGATCTGCGGTACGAAATACATCTCTTTGTATACTCAACCGTATCGATGTTCAGCATTCTTCTTTCCCAGTTCATCTGGTTGATTTCATCGCCGGCATTGTATGAATTTGAATTGTCACTCTTTGTACCGGCAAATTCCTGTCCCTGGTGCAGGAACGGAACACCCTGTGCTAACATCGTGCAGGCAATCATAAGCCTCATGCGCTTCATACGAACCTCACGCGGCTCATCATTGCAGCAGGCATGCATCTTATCCCAGATTGTCGCATTATCGTGGGTCTCCATCGCATTGATGCTCTTGGAGGGATCGGTAAAACGGCGGAAATAGGGATGTCCTGCCGCGTGTCCGGACAGAGCACTGCAGGCATCAAACGCCATGTCACGGTTTCCCGTCAGATAACCGCGGGCATATTTATCGTTGTCACCGGTCTTGCCCTTCAGTACATCGCGGAAGGTGTCATTGAAATGACCGATACCCGGCATTCTTTCCTGGTTTGCAATGGTGGATTTGCTGTCGGAAGGCAGCTGTGTCGGCATATCCCAGCCTTCACCGTAGATAAGCGCATCCGGTTTGATTTTCCGGATGTCATCCGCCATCAGATTCATTGTATCAATATCAATCAGACCCATCAGATCAAAACGGAAACCGTCAATCCCATACGTCTTCATCAGGAATCTGGCTGCGAAACGCAGCAGGTTTCTCGTCATCGGACGTTCGGTGGCGATATCATCCCCGCAGTACGAACCGTTGGAAAGATATCCGGCATCATTGACCCGGTAGTAGTAATACGGAACCGTCATGCCCAGCGCATTCCCGGCCACCTCATACATGTGATTCCAGACCACGTCCAGTGTCACCCGGATATTGCGCTCATGGAACTCCCGCACAAGCGTACGGAATTCCTTCATGCGCGCATACGGGTCATTGGGATCGGTGGAATAGGAACCTTCCAGCGCAAAGATCTGCGCCGGATCATAACCCCAGTTATAATTCCGGGAAGGATGCTGTTCATCCACAGTCGCAAAATCAATCACCGGCTGCAGCTGCACATGCGTAATACCGAGTGACGCAAGATAATCAATACCGGTTTCCTCCCCGTTGTAGGAAGTCCCGTTCTCATACAGGGATACGAATTTACCGTGCGTTGACGTACCGGTCTGCAGACTGGAAGTCATATCCCTTACACTGCATTCGTAAATCACCGCATCACAGGGATTCTCAACCGAGAAAGTGCCGGGATCCGTAATC
The DNA here is from genome assembly GCA_017459725.1 of Solobacterium sp. Taxonomy (GTDB): domain Bacteria; phylum Bacillota_I; class Bacilli_A; order Erysipelotrichales; family Erysipelotrichaceae; genus Bulleidia. The sequence goes on from JAFUCL010000072.1 coordinate 11,304, forward strand.
GCCATAACTTCCTCCAGGTTGATGACTGCGCTCATTGCACCGTTGGCGGAACTGCTGAACCCGTAGGGATCCAGGCTCTCAACCATCTCACCGTTGCGTTCCACCAGATACAGATACAGCGCTCTTTTCAGGTCACCTTTCACACTTGCGCGGTAAACGCCTTTTTCTGTACGTTCCATCGGATAAACGGATTCTTTGCCGTTGTTCAGGATACGCACAAAAACACTTACGGCAGTCGGGGCCCACAGAGCAAACTCGGTGTGGTCTTTGAAATACCGGGAGCCCAGATCATCTCCGTCGTAAGTGAACATTTTATGGAATACTTGTGTCCGTACGATATGGCGCAGTTTTACGGGTGCAGTCGAGCCATGCATTTCGCGGAGCATAAACCGTTCGCCGAAACTCAGATCCGCCGGAATCGTCAGTTCGTAAACGACATCACCGTTCAGTTCGCTGCGGCCGCGTATCAGACAGTCATACCGTCTTCCGTCATCCGTGCACAGGTAAAAGCCGCCGGTTTCCCCGCCGAAGAAACGGCGGGAAACCACGACTGTTATCTTGCCGAAATCATCCACATAGGCTTTCATGGAAGACATATATACTGTCTCCGTTACAGTTTGATCGGTTCAGCGTGCCAGATTTCGTCTGCGTACTGCTGAATCGTACGGTCACTGGAGAAGTATCCGGACTGCGCAATATTCACCAGACAGCTGCGTGCCCAGCCTTCTCTGTCCTTATATCTGCGTTCAATCTCTTCCTGTGCCCTTACATAGGCATCGAAGTCGGCCAGAACCAGGTACTCGTCGTTCTTCTGCAGAATCTCATCATAGATAATGCGGAAGTCTTCCTTGTTGCCGGTCCAGGTTCCGTCAATCAGCGTATTCATAGCCTTCATGATGCGCTTGTCATGGGTATAGTAGTCCCATACACGGTAGTATCTTGTGAATTCAGGAAGCTCATCAACCGTCAGACCGAAGATAACGTCATTCTCGCGGCCGACCAGTCTGTCAATTTCGACGTTGGCACCGTCCATGGTACCGAGTGTGATTGCTCCGTTCATCATGAACTTCATGTTGCCGGTACCGCTTGCTTCCTTACCGGCCGTACTGATCTGCTCACTGACATCCGAACCGTTCATCAGGTATTCGGACATTGTAACGTTGTAGTTCGGCAGGAATACAACCTTGATCAGACCTCTGGCGGCCGGATCGTTGTTCACAACCTTTGCCACACAGTTGATCAGCTTGATGACAGCCTTGGCAAAACGGTAGCCGGAAGCTGCCTTGGCGGCAAAGATGAATGTGCGCGGTGTCATTGTAAACGAAGGATCTTCCTTGATTCTCTGATACAGATAAATGACATGCAGGATATTCAGGAACTGACGTTTGTATGCATGCAGACGCTTTGCCTGGGAATCGAAGATAGAGTCTGTGTCTACATGAATACCGGTTGTACGTCTGATATAGTCAGCGAGGATTTCCTTGCGTTCCTGTTTGACGGCCAGGAATTCCTTCTGGACCTTGGGATTGTCCACATACTTCATCAGCTTGGAAATCTTGGAGAAATCCTTCTCATATCCCGTTCCGATTGTCTTATCCAGGAATTCCTTCAGCTGCGGGTTGCTGTACAGCATCCAGCGGCGCGGTGTAATGCCGTTGGTCTTGTTGGAGAACTTCTCCGGGAACATCCTGTAGAAATCACGGAAGATGTCCTTCTTCAGGATTTCGGAATGAATTTCCGCCACACCATTGACACTGTGTGAGCCGACAATGGCAAGTCTTGCCATATGCACACGGTTATCGGCTATGATACGGCACCGCTGAATCATGCCTTCATCACCCGGATAGTTTTCACGGATATACCGGACAAAGCGGCTGTCGATTTCTTCGATGATCATGTAAATACGCGGCAGCAGTCTCTGTACGAGGTTGATCGGCCATGTTTCAAGTGCCTCCGCCAGGATTGTATGGTTGGTATAGGACATAACACTCTGCACGATTGTCATTGCCTTGTCCCAGGCAAATCCATAGTCATCCATCAGCACCCGCATCAGCTCGACAATTGCCATGGCGGGATGGGTATCATTCAGCTGGATACTGATCTTTTCACCCAGGTTTTCCAGATTATCGTAGTGTTTGAGATGCGCATTGATAATGGAACTGATGCCTGCACAGACAAAGAAATACTGCTGCTTCAGACGGAGCAGTTTACCTTCCTCCGTGGAGTCATCCGGATATACATTCAGGCAGATTTCGGTAACTGCCTGCAGGTATTTACGGTAATCAACGCCGGGACGTACCTGCGCTGCCGGTTCTGCGGACCAAAGACGCAGAGTATTTGTCATCTTGGTGTTTGCGCCGATCATCGGGATATCATACGGTACTGCGAAAACATGTTCCGCATTGACATGCTTGAAGTGCAGGTCACCCTTTTCATCCGCAGTAACCTCGATATTGCCGAAGAATTTGACTTCCACGGAATGCTTGGGCTTGCGGATTTCCCAAGGATTGCCGACCCGCAGCCACATATCCGGTACTTCGATCTGGTTGCCGTCACGGTCAATGACCTGTCTGAACAGACCGTACTGATAGTGGATGGAATTGCCGTTTACCGGAAGATTCAGTGAAGCAGCGGAATCCATGAAGCAGGCCGCCAGTCTTCCAAGACCCCCGTTGCCGAGACCCGCATCTGATTCCTGTGCGGCAATATTGCCGTAATCAATGCCGAGTTCCTCAAGACCTTCACGGACCATGTCATAAATGCCGAGGTTGTGCAGATTGCTCGAAAGGCTTTTACCGAGCAGGAACTCCATGGAAAAGTAATATACCTGCTTGGCATCCTGACGATCGACAGCTTCTTTTGTATCTCTCCAGTTTTCGCTGGCGTAATCGCGCACCATATTGCCGAGAACAAGATATTTCTCGGTCGGATGTGTATTCTCCGCACTGACACCGTACGTACGGACCATTCTTTCAGTGAATTCTTTTTTGAATTCCTGCTTGTTTTTGAACATGTGACTATTTTCCCTTTCTGTCTTCTGATGCTGCTGTGTGGCGTGTATGCTTTTTAGGACATGTCAGCCATATTGCAGCAAACGGCGCTACCCGGATACGGATCTCCTCAGTTCTCCTGCCGTCCGGGTTCTTCAGTGTGACGGATTTTACCGGCTCAAAATTGCACATATTGCAGCCGTTGTAAATGTCCTTCTCGGAATTCAGTATTTCGGTGTAGGTGCCTGCCTGCGGAACCGCAACCCTGAAATCCTCATACTGCGCCGAAGTGAGATTCATGAGACATACAAGATACTCTTTCTCATCTTCCCGGTAAAAAGTATATACCGACTGCGCCGCATTGTCCGCATCAATCCACCGGAAACCTTTTCCGTCGTAGTCATGCTTGTACAGACAGCCGTGCGAACTGTAGATCTTATTGAGGTCTGTGAAATAGCGCAGGAAGGCGTCATGAGCGGGATATTCCAGCAGGAACCAGTCCAGTTCCTTCTTCTCGTCAAACTCACGGAAGCTGGCGATTTCATTGCCCATAAAGTTCAGTTTCTTGCCGGGATGCGCAAACATATAGGCATACAGATTGCGCACCTGTGAGAACTTCTGCTCATATGTTCCCCACATGCGGTCGATAATCGTTTTCTTACCGTGGACGTTTTCATCGTGGCTGAGCGGCATCAGGAAGCGCTCGGAATAGAAGTATGCCATGGAGAATGTGATCTTGTTATGGTCGTAGAATCTGAACAGCGGATCCGTTGCATAGTACTTCAGCGTATCGTTCATCCAGCCAAGATCCCACTTGTAGTCAAAGCCGAGACCTCCGTCCAGCGTGCTGCCCGTTACTTTCGGGAAGTCACTGCTGTCTTCCGCAATCAGCATGACATCCGGATATTCCTTGTTCAGGAAGTAATTCATACGCTTGATGAAATTCAGCGATCCTTCGTTGGTGCCGCGGTCACGGTTGCCGCCCCAGTAGATCAGATTGGACACTGCATCAATGCGGATACCGTCAATGTGATAGACATCCAGCCAGAAAGCAGCCGCACTGATCAGGAATGAACGGACTTCCTCACTCCAGAGGTCAAAGTTCATTGTTCCCCATTCAGACTCGGCATCTTCGAACTTCTTGTATTCATACAGCGGTTCACCGTCAAATTGACGCAGACCGAAAGCATCCTTTACAAAGTGCACCGGAACCATGTCCATGATGACACCGATGCCCTGCTTGTGGCATTCATTGACAAACGCTGCAAATTCAGCCGGATTGCCGTATCTGCTGGTTACGGAATAATAACCGCTTGCCTGGTAGCCCCAGGATCCGTCAAACGGATATTCGTTCAGCGGCATCATCTCGATATGTGTGAACCCGTGTTCCTTTACATACGGGATCAGCTGTTCCCTCAGCATGTCATAGCTGAAGGTGAACTCTCCGTTCATCTTCCAGCCGCCTGCGTATACTTCATAGATGCTCACGGGACGGTCAAAATTCTTTGATCTCTTCTTCATCCAGTTGCGGTCGGCCCAGTGTATTTCATTCAGGTCGTATACCTTGGATGCGGTGCCGGGACGGGTTTCACTGTAAAAAGCATACGGATCTGCTTTGTCCAGCGGATTGCCGTTGCGGTCCTCAATATGATACTTGTATGTATCCCACTGCTTTACACCGGGTACAAATACACTCCATACTCCGGTAAAGCCGGTGCGTTCCATTCTGGCTGCTTCTGTGTCCCAGTTGTTGAAACTTCCGATGACACTTACATTTCTTGCATGCGGCGCATATACGGTAAAGCGCACGCCGGCTGTGTTTTCTTTTACCACATGGGCTCCGAACAGCTGATAGGCGTTCAGGCAGTCCCCCTGGTGGAAATGCTCAATAATTTTCCCCTGGTCCATAGATCCTCCGTCAGAAAATGTCTGCGTCATAATGATACAACATTTTGCCGATTATTTCGCCCGTGAGACTGAAAACCGGAGTCCGCTGGGGCGCTCCGGTTCATAATTGGTTTTTATGCGGTCAGTTTCTTCATGGTGTCTTCGTACACCGCGCACTTCTTTTCCGCATCTTCGGCAGAATCACCGTGGATGCAGTAGTAAACCTTGATCTTCGGCTCGGTGCCGCTCGGTCTTACAGCAATCCAGGAACCGTCAGCCAGGAAGTACTTCAGAACATCGGACTTTGTGAAGCCCTCGAGTCTGCATACGCCCTCATCTGTGCCTTCTTCAAAGGTGTCGAAGTCCTGCCAGCGGATGACTTTGCAGCCGGCGATCTCAGTGAGACGCTCTGCACGCAGTCCGGCAGTGATTTCCTTGATTCTCTGTGCACCGGCCTGACCCTTCAGCTCGATGGATGTCTGTGTTTCCTTGTAGTAGCCGTGTTCCTTGTATGCATCTTCCAGAACGTCGGACAGTGTCTTGCCGTGTGCCTTGTAGTAGCAGGCTGCTTCTGCGAGCATCAGACAAGCCTGCTGGGCATCCTTGTCACGTACGAACGGGCTGATCAGGGAGCCGTAGCTCTCTTCATAACCGAAGACATAGTTGCGGGCATGATTGACTTCATACTTGGCAACCTTTTCACCGATGAACTTGAAGCCTGTCAGTGTCTTTTCTGTAGCGACACCGTACTTGGCCGCAATCTTTTCACCGAGGTCGGAAGTAACGACGGTATTGAACATAACAGGATTCTCAGGCATCTTGCCCTTCTCGGTGAGCTGGCTGAGGATGTACTCAATCAGAACCGCACCGGACTGGTTGCCTGTCAGCAGTTCATACTTGCCGTTCTGCTTGACGCCTACACCCATACGGTCAGCATCAGGGTCGCAGACAAGAATGATATCCGCATTCTCTTTCTCAGCATACTTGAGAGCGAGTTCATATGCGCCCGGCTGTTCCGGATTCGGAGTCGGGGTATTGGCAAAATCAGGATTCGGATCGCACTGTTCGAGAACCGGAATCACTGTGTAGCCGCAGTCCTTGAGGATTGTGCGTACAGGAATGTTGGATGTGCCGTGCTCCGGTGAGAAGACGATCTTTACATCATCCTTGCGTACATCCGGATTCAGCTGGATGGACTTCACGCATGCATAGTATTCTTTATCAACGTCTTCTCCGATGACCTTGATCAGTGCTTCCTGCTCCGGTGTAACATCGGCAGTAACGCTCAGTTCATCTTCAACCGCATTGACCTTGGCAATGACAGCGTCCGCAAGCGCCGGGATCAGCTGGCAGCCCTTTTCGTCATACAGCTTGTAACCGTTGTATTCCTTCGGATTATGGGATGCGGTGATCATAATGCCGCCGAAGCATTTTTCAAATCTGACCGCGAAGGAAAGCTCAGGTGTAGGACGGAGTGATTCGAAGACGAATACTCTGATACCTCTGGATGCGAGTACTTTGGCGGAATCGAAAGCGAATTCACGGGAATTGCGGCGGTTGTCATAACCGATTGCGATACCTGCTTCGCATGCTTCTTTGCCGGCTTCAACGATATACTCGGCAAATCCTGCTGTTGCTTTGCGGATGGTGTGGATGTTGATCCGGTTTGTGCCTGCACCCATGACACCGCGCATGCCCGCTGTGCCGAATTCAATGTTGGTGTAGAAGGCATCGGTGATTTCCTGTTCGCTCATCTGTTCCATCTCAGCACGGAGATCAGGATCCAGATTCGGGCTTCCAAGCCAGCGGTCGTAGTTTTCTTTTGCGTTCATGATAATTATCTTCCTCTCCAAAACTATAAAAATGGAAGATGCCTGGGCAATCTTCCGGATGTTTTCTCAATTAAGCGATAACCTGCTGATCGCGGAGAATTGTCTCAATCTGTTCGGCTGCTGTTTTTTCGTCATCGCCTTCGCAGGTGATGGTGATTTCCGCACCGGTCGGGATGCCGAGTGACATAACACCCATGATTGATTTCATGTTAACGGTTCTTCCCTTATATGAGATCTTGATTTCGCTCTTGCATTTGCTAGCTGTATTTACTGCGACCGTTGCAGGACGAGCGTGGAGTCCTACAGGATCAATTACTGTTACTGAGAGTGTTTCCATATTTCTTACCTCCAAGTGCTATTTAGATAATACTATTTTCAGTACATTCCCGCAAGCATATGCACCGCTGCGGGATACCCTCTATTTGTGGTACGGTTCGTTTCTGCGGATACGGAAAGCGCGGTAAATCTGTTCCAGAACAATCAGTCTGCACAGCTGGTGCGGAAAGGTGTTAGGAGACAGCTTCCAGCGGAAATCCGCCCGCTCACACAGTGCCTTTGAAACCCCGAGGGAACCGCCGATCACAAAGTCGATCCGGCTGTGTCCGCTCACTGCCAGTCTTTCCATAAAGTCCGCAAGACCCGGTGAATCCATTTCCTTTCCGGCCAGATCCAGAAGAATAACATAGTCATCATCACGGATCAGCTTCAGGATCCTGCTGCCTTCCTTTTCACGCACAATATCATTCTCGGCATCAGAGTTCTTTTCCGGTGCTTTTTCATCTTCCGCTTCGGCAAATTCAATACGGTCATATGCGGACAGTCTGCGTGCATACTCGGCAATGCCGTCCTTCATCCATTTCTCGCGTACCTTGCCGCAGGCAATAATGCGGATCATCGCGGGAATACCTGGAAGGTGATCACACTGCCGCTGCGGTTGACGGTAACGGTTGTCTCCTGTTCCTCTTCCGGTTCATACGTATACAGGAAATTGCGCAGATCCCGGAGATTGTGTATTTCCGTATCATTGACAGCCGTCAGGACATCACCGACCAGCAGTTCGGAAGCCGCTGCCGGAGATTCCTCAATAATTCTTGTGATGACAATACCTGAAGTGACATCCAGCTGCAGATTCGCGCCGCTCTTTTCATATACCTGCATGTCTTCGATATCCCGGCCGATAATACCGAGATACTTTCTGGATACGGAACCCTCCGCAATCAGTCTGTCCGCAACCGTCTTCACTTCCGAAACAGCCGCTGCTGCGGTTAACCGGTAGCTTCCTTCCGATGTACCGAGACGCCTGGACATGATGCCGATCATTTCACCGCTCAGGTTCAGCAGAGGTCCGCCGACCCCGGGATCAGGCAGCGCCAAATCCGCCATCAGTATATTGATTACAGCTTCGGAATGTTCTTCATCTACAGCAGGTCTGAGCTGCTGCATGGGTTCCGAGACAACCCCGAAGGTAACGGTTCCATTGCCGGTCAGGGGATTGCGTCCGCTCATGGATACGGCATATTCACCCTGGCGGATCAGGTCGCTGTCACCCAGGGCAATCGGATCCGTATCAAACTCCGGATGCGTAAGCAGAATGGCAATATCCGTCTGCTGGTCCTGACCGATCAGTTCGGCATCCAGGGCAATGCTGTTGTCAAAATGCACTCTGATTTCAGCCGGATTCTCGGGAATCAAAGAAGCTGAAGTAACAATGTAGCAGTCACGGTCATTGGAGCGGTAGATTACACCGCTGCCCGTGGCCGGTGTTTCATATTCATCCCGGCTGGTCACAATCACCGTGGCAGGTCTTGTCTTTTCAACAATACCCGTAATATCGGTGGTATAGCCCGTTACGGTGTTATATACAACGGTTGTGCCGGGTTCACTGGTTTCCTGGGTTTCCTCAGCCGGTGCTTCCTCAGGCACAAAATAAACCTTATAGGTCAGCCAGCTGTTCCATGCCAGCAGTGCAATAACAAGTGCCCAGAGCAGTTTTTTCATATCCAGCACCTCCCTGTATCATCTCGTACTGACCGGCAGCCGCAATGACAAGAGACGGATTCAGTCTTCCCCGGTGATACCGGAAAATCTGCTCCGCACTGACCTGCAGGGCTTTCTGCCGGGTATTTGCTTCCTGGCTGATATGCGCCAGTATGATAACCTTTGTCTTCTCAGTGACGGCTTCGTCAAGAATTGCCGCACAGTCTTCGTTGCAGAGATGGCCTTCATCCGACGCAATCCTGCTCTTCAGGTACATCGGACGCGCTGTGTGCATCAGCATCTCCACGTCATGGTTGCTTTCCAGAACAATATAATCCGCACCTTTGATCAGGGGCAGATAGGAATCCTTCAGATAGCCTGTATCCGTTATGTATACCAGTTTCTCCTGCCAGCTTTCGAAGATATAGCCGGTGGTGCGCTCGGCATCATGGCTCAGAGCCAGCGGTCTGACGGTCAGATGCTGAAGCTGAAAGGGCTGATCGAATTCAACGGGAATCCGGTCAACCGGAAGCGCCACGGGTGAATAAACCGGCAGATCTTTGAACATACGGATCTGTGAAATATGGTCGGTGTGCGCATGGGTAATCAGCACGGCATCCAGGGCAGCCGGATCAAAGCCGATTTCCTGGAAGCAGCCGATCAGGTATTTCTTCGTTGTTCCGCAGTCCACAAGCACCGCAAGACTTTCATCCTGCAGCAGAAACGAGTTTCCCTTGGATCCGCTTGCGAACAGCGCAAACTTCATCACGGAGCCTCCGAGCAGTCAAGGAATCCCTTGCAGGGATCCAGCTTGATGCCGTTCTCTTCGATATAGAAGTGTGTATGCGGACCGGTCGCATAACCGGTCATACCCAGCTGACCAATATAATCACCCTTATCCACGATCGTACCGACCGGAAGCGGACTCGGCACATTCATATGACCGTAGTAAGTTCTCTGACCGTTGTTGTGGTCAATGATGAGATAGTTGCCGCTGATATAGTGATATGCATTCTCTACGACAACACCGCGGTCGGCCGCATAGATCGGACCGTAGCGGTCATAGAAGTTCTGTACGTCGATTGCTTCATGTCCCCAGTAGCAGTACCACGGACAGCTGATATGCGGATTGTCCACCGGCCAGCGGTATACACCGGTACCGACACCGGGGATTTCCATGGTGCCTACACCGATGACTTCATCGATCGGCTGCAGGGTATCCACACTGGAAATAAGCGTACCGCTTAACAGCACACCGTTGATCCAGCGTTCGGAATACAGTGCATTCTTACTGCCGTTGACACCGGCCTGGATCAGTTCCGTTTCACCTTTGCGGATGTTCTCATCTTCTGCGTATACGGTCTCGGGATAGATGGTTTCCTTACGCATGCTTTCCTTCATGACCACGACATCGATGATCGGATTGAAATAGCTGACACAAAGACGCATGCCTTCGGAGAGCACCTGATCCGTACTGCTGATCTGATCACGGTTGATATTCATAACCTGCACGGCAGAAAGACCGTTGTTCTTGGCACCGACACCGGCCACGGTATCGTACTTCTGCACAATGTAGTAATACTTCTGCGGATTGCGTCCGTATTCGATATAGTCCAGGATCTCCTCCTTGGTGCGCATGATCTCATCCGGGGATGCATATGCTTCCTTGATCGTGATCGTCTGCATAATCGATATGCCGACGGCTCTGCTTTCATATGTGCGCAGTTCAGGTGTCTTCTGACCGCTGTTAAGCAGCTGCAGCTCCCGGGCACTGATGAAATACGTCAGGTATTCGTTCATTGCCTCTTCGTACAGATTCTCGCTGCTGACATAGATTTCATCATAGACACCGTTTTCATCCGAGAATTCCACGGCTGTGGTCCTGACCGTGAACAGTTTATGTTCATCAAGATAGGAAAGAATCTCAGGATCCTTGTTCTCATAGGTGTAATAACTCATCTCGCGCGAGACGAAAACATCTTTTCCCAGGGATACGGACGAACGCGGGAATTCCGCCGCATAATCCCGTTTATAGACTTCTTTCAGGAAAGAATCCAGACTGTCGTGATCACTCAGCACACCGACCAGGCTGCCGGCGTCATAGACTCTGTACACTTCCTGGGGATAGGCTTCCACACGGATGATCTTCTGACCGATCTTTCCTGCTTCCTTTTCTGTTTCTTCATAGGCAAAGCCGTTGACTTCCGTCATCACGTGCGGCAGAAAAACCACGACAACCACCGCCGCTATCAGACTGATCAGCACTGCCAGAATTTTCTTCATTCTATCTCTTCTTCCTCAGTTTTCCTGCGCACCGGTATAAGCGATATTCATGCAGGTATTGGTGGATGCTTCAAAAGCCAGTTCAAAGGTTCTGGTTTCACCGTTACGGTGCTTGGCCACAATCACTTCGATCTTCTCGGAGTTGTTCTCCTGTGCGGCTTTCTTTGCCTCTTCGTTGTAATATGCCTCACGGTACAGCATCATGACCATATCGGCATCCTGCTCGATGGCACCGGATTCACGCAGGTCGCTCAGCATCGGCCGTTTGTTTTCTCTTGATTCGACGCTTCGGGACAGCTGGGAAAGGGCAATGACCGGCACTTCCAGTTCACGGGCAAGCGCCTTCAGATTACGTGAAATATCGGATACTTCCTGCTGACGGGAAACGTCTCTGCCGGAACTTGAACCGGTAATCAGCTGGATATAGTCAATGAGAACCAGACTGAGACCATGCTCAGCCTTCAGACGGTGACACTTGGAGAAGATCTCGGATGTCTTGATGATGGAACTGTCATCCATGAAGATCTTCAGTCCCTTAAGGTCTGTCGCAGCCTCATTGATGGCATTCCATTCCTGATTGGTCAGATTCTGTCCGGTCTTCAGCTTATCGCTCAGAATCCTGCTCTTGGCGCTCAGAAGACGCAGACCGAGCTGTTCACTCGGCATTTCCAGTGAGAAGATGGCAACCGCACCGGCATTGCGGTTATGCTCCGCTGCCTGCAGTGCCAGGTTCAGCGCCACGGCTGTCTTGCCCATGGAAGGACGGGCTGCCAGTATAATCAGATCACCCTTCTGGAAACCGTGGGTAAGACGGTCCAGTTCATGGAAGCCTGTCTTCAGACCGGTAATGGATGAACTGTTCTTTGACAGCATCTGGATTCTGTTTACAACACCGCCGAACACTTCCGCGGCATTCTTGAATTCAGTCGTACGCCGGTTACGGGAAATGCGCAGAATCTCACGTTCCGCTTCATCCAGATACTCATCAAGATCCGTCTGTCCTTCAAAACCGTCTTCTGCTATTTTCTGGGCTGTCTCAATCATCCGGCGCATGACGGCCTTGTCATGGATCAGCTCCACATAGTTCTTTGTATTCGCACTGGTGACGGAAGCGTCCGTCAGCCTTGTCAGATAATCAAACCCGCCGACCGTATCCAGCTGTCCCGTATCCATCAGTCTGGTGGAAACAGTTGTCAGGTCGACTACAGAACCTTCCTGATACAGCGTATGAACAGCGTGAAAAATACGCCTGTTCGCGTCTGCGTAAAAATCCTCTTCCGCAAGTCCTTCCTCCATCGCTGTTCTGGCAGCGTTGGGATACACCATCAGTGTACCGAGCAGACTCGCTTCCGCTTCAAGCGCGGACGGCATGGTTCTGACAGGCATGATCAGTCGTTTCCTTTAACGTTGCAGTTGATTGTCGCAATCACACCTTTATACAGTTCCACACGCACCTTGGTTACACCGAGGCTTACGATCGGAGCTGTGTCGAGAATCTTGCGCTTGTCGATGACAAAGCCCTGTTTGCCGAGTTCCTTGACGATTTCCTTGGTGGAAACGGAACCGAACACTCTTCCTTCAGCGCCTGAGTTTACCTTGAAATCAAATACTTTCTTTTCCAGAATCTCAGCTGTCTTCTGAGCTTCCGCACGGCGCCGTGCATCTTCTTCCTTTTCAATTTCCTTCTGTTCGGCAAGAATCTCCAGGCTGCGTTCCGTGGACGCTACTGCAAGACCTCTCGCAATCAGAAAATTACGAGCGTATCCGTCCGCAACTTCTACGATTTCACCTTTTTTGCCGACTTTCTTTACATCAGTTTTCAGTATTACCTTCATCCTGTGCTGCCTCCTCAAAATATGTTTCCAGCTGCTGCGCCAGTTCTTTCTCCAGCGCCTCAACACTGCCTTTCTGTCTCTGCATTGCCGCTGCCGTCATATGACCGCCGCCGCCCAGTGCTTCCATAATCACCTGGACGTTGATCTTACCGTTGGATCTGGCGCTGATGGCAAGCTGATCCTCATTCGTATTGGCCAGTACAAACGCCGCATCCACATCCTGCACCTGCAGAATACTGTCGGCAATCTGCGACATGATCGATCTGCTCATAACCCTGTCACTGACCGGCACAATTATGGTTCTGTGCGGATAGGAACGGGCCATGGCAAGCACTGCCGTCTTTTCCGCAAACTCTTCATAGCTGTCCTTCAGATATTCATCCGTCTTCATCGGATCGGCACCCAGACGGCGCAGCTGACTGGCGGCTTCATAGGTTCTCACACCGGTGCGGATACGGAATCTGTTTGTATCGATTGTCATACCCGTCAGCATCAATGTAGCATCCAGTTCGCTGAGTTCCGCCTGCGGAGCCGCATACGGCAGAAGTTCCGTAATCAGTTCACAGGCACTGCTGGCACCGGCTTCGATATAGACAAAGACCGGTTTGACACCCATCTCCGTACTGCGGCGGTGGTGGTCGATGATTGCCACGTTGTTTGCATTCTCCAGTACGCGTGAACCGTTGGACTGCTTGATGTTATGATGGTCAACCATAATGACCAATGTCTTTTCCTGCAGCTGGTTCAGAGCTTCGTTTTCGGTAACGAATGTGACCTCTTCCTTCAGTTGTTCCTCATTGGCTTCCAGCACGGCCTTCAGCTTTTCCTCAATACCGCCGGTGCGCGCAATAATAACCGTCTGCTTCTTGTGTGACTGGCTGATCTTGGCCATGGCAAGGGCCGAACCCATGCAGTCAAAGTCCTGTTCCTTGTGTCCGCAGATAATGACGTTGCTGGAACGGGTAATCATTTCCTGCAGTGTATGCGCCATGACACGCACTCTGACTCTGCTGCGCTTCTCGGTCGCTTCCGTGGAGCCGCCGAAGTACTTCACTTCTTCACCGGACTTCTGCACGGCAACCTGGTCGCCGCCGCGTGACTGCGCCAGATCCATCAGTGCCGTAACCATTTCATCCAGCTTCTGATAGTTGTCTTCACCTCTTGCGAATGCCATGGACAGGGTAATGGAAACATCCTGCTTCTGTGCTTCCCTGCGCACGGTATTCAGAATCGAGAAGTGATCCGCTGCCAGATCGCTGAAGATCTTCTCATTCAGCATCAGCAGATACCGGTAGTTGTTCATGCGTCTGATCAGAATGCCGTGATCCCGGCAGTATTCCGTCAGCGGTGTGCGTACGGCGATGTTGATGGCGGATACCCGCGCTTCATCTTCGTACTGGGTGCTTTCTTCGTAGTTATCCAGTGATGCCATGCCTACAACCGGACGTTCATTGTCATAGGCATCGTGGTAATGCTTTTCCTTGGTGATATCACGGAAGAGAAGAACCGATTCATCTTCCTTCTTGGTGATTTCATAGATATTCTCATCCAGCTGCACCTGGGCAGTGTCACTGCTTCCGTTCAGCATCGCTTCCGCTTCCGGCAGCCATACCAGAACCTTGCGTCCTACCCGGTTGATGCCCTTTTCTTCAAAGAGATCGCTCATCCAGGTGATGATGTGATCATCGTCATAGGAGACCATGCCGATGCCGCCGTACAGGTATGCATCCCGTGCCGTTTCACCGAGCACTTCTTTTACACCGACTGTCTGCTCTTCAGTGACAGCGTCAAAGCGGTCGCATGCGAACAGAAACAGACCGGCTTCCACGGCCAGTACTGCTGCCGCAGGAATAATGCCAAGTTCCAGCTTGAGCCAGTGCAGAATGACCAGAAGCGCCGCCTGGATCAGGACAGCAGCTATAAGAACACTCTTGAGATTACTGATTTTCCGGTGCATTTCTGCCTCCTTCCAGCATTCGTCTGTGCCAGTCTGTTGTTATATACAGGAAACCCATCAGCGCAACCGGCAGCATCATTGACAGCAGCATCATGACGGCAATGATGGCAACGAGAAAACGGCTGCGGGGAAAAGCAAGTTTCCCGAGCAGTATGACAGCGATCATACCGTAGATGCAGAGATACATGGTCCCGCAGAGACCTGCCCCCTGCAGAATACCCTGTGCCAGCTCATTAGCCAGCGGACGGTAAATGGAATAGTAATATCCGACAAGACATGCAATGCCGACGTATCCCGACCATTTGGGCGGAAAGTACAGCACAGCCGGGGTTGCCGGAGGAATGGAAAAACGGAAACGTCTCAGCAGCACTCTTGCCAGTACATGGGTGACATATCCCTGGATAATGCCTGTCAGCATTACCGATACAATCAGCATCGTCCGCAGTGTCTGTGTCAGATTCACCTGCGGCGGCATCTGTGCACCGGCCTGATCCATTGCCGCAGTGACCATCTTTTCATATTCCTGCAGTTCAAGATTCAGATCATAGCCGAAGAACTTGGCCAGCACAATGGTTGTGACGACATTGACCACCACACCCATGATCATGGTCATCAGCAGAAGCTTCCGCGAATCGGTTCCTTTATGAATACCGGATCCGTATACCATGCCGATGATTGCTTCGGATGTTACATAGAAGATTGTCTGCGGCGTGCCCAGAACAACCGACAGAAGTGAAATCGCTGCCAGCACCAGCCACGAATCCTTCAGACCGTATTTGGCACTGTAGAAGACCATCGGCAGAGGAAATGCAAACAACATAAGTTCCTCAAGAACACCGCCGGACTGCCGGTTGATCAGAAGCAGGACACCGACAATTGCGGTCATCATTGCTCCGTCTGTAAGTTTACGTACGTTGTTGTTCATCTGCCTCCCGGAAGCGTACATAAAAACGCTTCATTTCCAGCTATTATAACATACCCGGGCTGAGCCCGTGAATAAGCCCACTCAGCGCTGCTTTCTGCGCAGTGACTTCAGTATTCTCGGTATTCCCCGGAAATAATGTCCGTTCAGCAGGTATGCTGCCGCATCCACCGTCTTCCAGGTAATCCGGCTGCTTCCCGCCATTAACATATTCCGCAGCGGTGCTTCAAGGATCATAGATGCGCGTATATCCGCCATGGGATGTCTGTGCAGATACCGGTTGATTATACGGTTGAGTCTTCTGCCCAGGAAGCATTCCTTGAGCTCTTCGATCGTTGTATCCCTGGTGAAGGGCCTGGCCGGACGCACAGCCGGCACCGCATGCCGCAGTACACCCTCAAAGGCATTCCGGCTGATCACCGGTTCAAGATAATCCCTGCCTATGTCCGAATACGGTGTCTCGGTTCCATCAAGCTCTATCCGTGTGCTTACCTTTGCACCGCCGCAGGGAGCGCAGGTGATGACATAGCTGCCCTTTTCAATCATCCACCTGTCTTCCTGGACATCCCAGTAAGCAAACCGTTCTCTGTCTGCTGTGATCTGCACGGTTCTGCTTTCTCCCGGCTTCAGATCCACAGCCGCAAAGCCAAGCAGTTCCCGGGCAGGACGCATGATTCTGCTCTCCGGAAGTGACCACCGGAACAACACCGTTTCCCGGCCGTTCCGTGTGCCTGTATTCGTCACAGTGACACTGATCGTAACGGCATCACCGTGCACTTCAGCCTGCAGTCCGGAGTACCCGAAAGACGTATAGGAAAGACCCCAGCCGAACGGGAAACATACCCGCTGTCCGGCCGTGTCGTAGTATCTGTATCCGGTGAAGATGGATTCACGGTATTCGCTCTGCAGCATACTGCTGTCAAAGTAACCGTATGCGGGCAGATCCTCCGTGCGTAATGGCCACGTTTCCGCAAGCTTTCCGCAGGGGTCCGCAAGACCGTACAGAAGACGGTATGCCGCATGGGAGCCGCGTCCCCCGGCAAGATACATGCAGAGAACCGCACTGACGTGATCCAGCCACGGCATGCGTACAGGTGCACCGCATTCCAGCAGAACAACTGTATTGGCATTGACGGCAGATACCGCTTCAATCAGATGGTTCTGGCATTCCGGCATATCCAGGGTCAGTCTGTCATACCCTTCCGCTTCATGTCCTTCGGGAAGTCCGGCCGCAATAATCACCGCATCCGCTGATACAGCCATACGTCTGGCCTGCTCTTCCAGAACCGGGTCGACGGTATCCGTACTGATGTGATATCCCTTTGCATACGAGAAGCTGATGCCTGCCTGTTCAAACACACTGACAAGATCATCCGCACTGACGGCATTGACCCGTGATGAGCCGGCGCCCTGCATACGCGGCTGTTTGGCAAACGTGCCTGCGAGCAGGACCTTCATATCCTTCTTCAGCGGCAGGAGTCCACTGTTCTTCATGAGCACCGCACTCTTTTCGGCAGCTTCCTGCGCCAGAGCCAGATGTGCTTCAAGATCGGCAGGCTGCTGTTCTGTTTTTGTTTTATCTGCCAGTTCCAGTATCTTAGCGGCATTCTCCCGGAGTTCTGCTTCGCTGATGACACCCTGTTTCTCAGCATCCATCAGGGCATCCGCAGTGCCGTGGCCGCCGCCCGGCATTTCCAGATTCAGACCGTTGTGCAGAGCACGGACAGGGTCGCTGACCGCTCCCCAGTCACTGATGAAGATACCGTTGAAGCCCCATTCCCTGCGGGCAAGCTCCTGCATCAGAATACTGTTTTCCGTGCAGTATGTGCCGTTGAGCTTGTTGTAGGCGCACATGATCGTCCAGGGATCTGCTCTGCGGATGATTTCCTCAAACTGCCGCAGATAGATTTCCCGCAGTGCTCTTTCATCCACAATGCTGTCCTGCACCATTCTGCCCTTTTCCCGTGAATTGGCAGCGTAGTGCTTCAGTGAACAGCCGACACCATGGTCCTGCAGACCGCGGATATAGGCCGCTCCCAGCCGTGCGCTCAGCAGCGGATCTTCCGAGAAATACTCAAAATTGCGTCCGCAGCGGGGATCCCGTTTGTGATTGACACCCGGTCCCAGCAATACCTGCACACCCTCTGCCCTGCACTCTTCAGCCAGCGCCGTACCGATCCGGTACAGCAGGTCTTCATCCCATGAACATGCCAGCAGCGCTTCGGCAGGATACACCACTGCCGGCTTTGATGTCCGGAAGCCCAGACCGCCGCCTGTTTCAATACGCAGACCAACGGGTCCGTCCGACATTCTTACACCCGGTATGCCTTTTTCTTCATCCGACCATGTCTGCCAGCTGTCTTTGCCGGTAAACATCCGTGCGCATTCCTGTTTGGTAAGATCTTTCATTACTTCTTTTCCTCCGGAATCACTGCTTTCCGCAGGTTCTGCATAACTCTTTCATAAAGACGCTGAGCAGTTTCCGTCTCCGCATCCGTAAAGCCCCGGCAGCATACTTCCCGCAGATCATCTTCAATATAGTCAATATCACTGCAGAGTCCGGCAGCTTCCTCGGTGATTTCAGCACTGACCCCGGACATATCAAGACCGAACCGGATCAGCTTTCTGGAGGCCAGCTTCTGCAGCGACAGCAGCACCATTGCCTCGGAAATACCGGAACCGTCCGCAATCTCCCTGACCGAACGCACCTGTCCGGCACCTTTCAGCACCATGAACACCCGGACATCCCGGATTTCCAGTTCATGCATCATCGCCGCTGTGCTCAGATACTTCTCATATGCCTTGCTCAGCAGCCAGATGCCCGTAAACACATCATTCTGGCGCGGATGGTAATGAACACCGACTGTTTCCTCACCGACCCGGCGGGTTCCCGGCAGGATGGGAATCGCAAAATCATCGGTTGCGGCAGAGACCAGAAAAGACGCAATCTCTATACGCTTTGCCCGGTATTCCGACTCATCCAGAATGCCTCTGAAGAAACGGTCATAGTATTCATAGACACTTGTCTTCATCTGCACCAGTCTTGCCGGATTCATGTTCTTGGCGACCAGTGATCCTTCCGTCTTGACGTAGTAGTACACCGGAGCCTGCAGCGGTGCGATGCGCTTACAGTGCAGGATATATTCCAGATTGAAGATAAAATCCTCACAGAAGCTGATATCCCTGTCCATCCGGATCCCGTATTTCATGATCAGGTCTCTTCTGTACAGCTTGTTCCAGATCACACCGTAGTAATAATCCGCCGGACTCTCTGCCATCTGATCGGCATATGCGCGCACATCCAGCACCTTGTCCGAGAGAATACTGCCTTTGCGGGAGAGATTATCCCCTACTACACGGTAAAACTCCGCGACCACCAGATCGGCATTCTTTTCCTCGGCGGTTCTGACCAGAAGCTTGGTGCTGTCTTCCGTGATCCAGTCATCCGCATCCAGGAACTGAATATACTTTCCGGAAGCTGCCTCAATGCCGCGGTTGCGGGTATCAGACACACCGGAGTTGGCTTTATTGATGACTCTGACTCTCTCATCAGTGGCAGCGTACCGCTCGCAGATCTCTTTTGAAGAATCACTTGATCCGTCATTGACAAGAATCAGTTCAAGATCCCTGAATTCCTGATGCAGAATGCTTTCTATACAGCGTGAAAGAGCTGTTTCCGCATTGTATACAGGCACGATAATACTGACTGTAGGCATACTATTCCTCCTTCAGAAGCACATATTTCTCCAGCGGAAAAATAATCAGAAACTGCAGTGTTCCGGCACACATACCGGCAATGGTCGGTGCAGCAGCGGTCAGCGGTGTTCCGCTGAGGGCATGTACGATGACACCCTGCAGCCATGTTGAAAACAGGATCAGAACAACCATCACCCCGCAGTAGATCCGGAAACTCTTAGCGGATACCCGGGCGTGGAAGGTGGTTTTGCTGTTGATGAAATATCCGTATATATTGGCCGCCGCATTGGACAGCAGAAACGGCATGACATATCCCCATACACAGTTTCCCTTACCCAGTGCTTCTTCGGTAAATACCGTGCGCAGGAACCCGGGCAATGGTGTCTGCCAGCCCTTCATGAGATGAAACAGTACGTTGACCAGCACCAGCTGTACAACCGTAACGGATGATGATACAAGTGAAAACTTCAGAAACTGAACGGCTGTTTTTCTGCTTTCATACTTCTCCAAGCAAATGCCTTCTTTCATCGGGAATGCACTTCCCGTCACTATTGTAGCCAGTACATTAGGCCCTTAAAAGAAAAAACCGTACTTTTCAGTACGGTCAGTCTGCGACATACGGCAGAAGAGCCATCTGACGTGCCCGCTTGATAGCGACTGCGAGTTCACGCTGATATTTAGCCTTCGTTCCTGTAACCCGGCGCGGAATGATCTTACCGTTCGGAGAAACGAATTTCTTCAGAAGCTCTACATCCTTATAGTCGATATAGGTGATATTGTTCTTTGTGAAATAGCAGACTTTTCTACCACCTGTTCTCTGTTTCTTGAATGCCATTGTTCTTCTCCTTCTTTCTTAGAAAGGCAGGTCATCACTGGAGATATCCAGGCTCGGACCTGTGTTGAAATCCTCGCTGCTGATCGGATCATCAGCGTGAGTGCTGTATGACGGCGCCGGATCCCCGTAGGAACCGTAGCCACCGTAGGAATTACCCGTATCACGTGATTCCGACTGTGAACGGCTTTCCAGCAGACGTACATTGTCCGCAACAACTTCAGTCACATAGACCTTCTTGCCGTCACGGTCATCGTAGTTTCTGGTCTGGATTCTTCCGTCAACACCGATCAGCGCACCTTTTCTGGCATACTGACCGAGGAAATCAGCCGGCTGTCTCCAGGCAACGCAGCTGATGAAATCAGCTGTGTTCTGTCCCTGTGCATCCCTTGCGCCGCGGCGGTCGCACGCTACGGTGAAGGTCGCTACGGAAATACCGGACTGCGTCTTGCGGACTTCCACATCACGGGTGAGTCTTCCAACCAATACAACACGGTTGATCATTACTTCTTTTCCTCCTGAGCCGGAGCATCATCTCTCTGGACGATCATGTAACGAACAACGCTCGGGTTGATACGCATCAGACGATCATACTCGCGCAGGCAAGCATCATCGGCTTCAAACGTTACTACTACATAGTAACCCTTGTTCATGTGATCAATTTCGTACGCGAATTCACGCATTCCCCATTCATCTGTCTTCAGGATCTTTCCATCACCGTCTGTGATGATCTTACCCAGAGTTTCGATGAGAGCTGTGCGCTTTTCCTCCTCAACGGACGAATTGACGATGTACATGACTTCATACCTTCTCATGTCTTACACCTCCTTCTGGACTAACGGCCATTTCTGGCAAGGAGCAGAATATTTCTACTCGCCGTAATATATTATCAGTCTTTTGAATGAAAGGCAAGCACCATCCTTGCGGACGGTGCTGATTTGTTTTTCTTCTGTATATCAGTTGTTTAGTAAATTGTGAACCCGCCGTCCACGACAAGATCCTCACCCGTGATCATGTTGGATTCATCACAGGACAGGAAGAGCACTGCCGCCGCAATCTCGTCGGTTTCCGCAAAGCGATGAGCCGGAATCTTCTCAATCATATCCGTCTTGACCTTGCCCTGCCATGCTTTCTCACCCATATAGGTATTGACGACCGTCGGTGCCACACCGTTGACATTGATGCCGTATTCTGCCCATTCCAGTGCGCAGACCTTGATCATACCGACAAGGGCAGCCTTGGACATGGTGTAGCCCACATGTTTGTTGATGGCGATGAAGTCAGCCTGGGATGTCACACAGACGATCTTGCCGCCCTTTCCCTGTGCAATCATGACATTGGCAACTGCCTGGCAGACCCGGAACACACCGACCGCATTGACGGCTATGTGCTTTTCAACGTTATCGATTTCAATATCGGTTGCCCTGTAGAGATCCACAAATCCCGGCATAGCCGCAAGCACGTTGATTTCACCGAAGCGCTCCTTCACGGCCGCAACCATTGCATCAACGCTTGCCTGGCTGGTGACATCACACTTGATGCCGAATGTCTCTGTACCGCAGTCAGCCGCAATGGCCTCAGCCACTTCCGGACAATTGTCCTTGCAGTCAGCGATGACAACCTTTGCGCCTTTGTGTGCATACATTCTTGCCGTTGCTTCACCGATACCGCCGGCGCCGCCCACAACAACTGCAACTTTTCCGGTCAGATCGAGGTCGCCTGTTACCTTCCTGTAACCAATCATTATTATTTACCTCCATTATTAAGAACAGTGATTCTTATACTTATATGATATCTTTCAGGGAAGGGTATGTCAGAGTGTATTGCCGTGTTTTCATATCATTTTTCCCGAATGAAAAGACCGGAAGCTTATTCCGGTCTCTGAAGGTTATTGTTCGGTGTGTTCGGTATTCTGAACTTCATCCGCAGGATTCTTTTTCTTCCGGCGGAAGAAACTGCGGTGTTCTCTTTCCGGATGGGCCGCTTTCACGGCTTTCCGCCAGCGCAGGAACAGATAGCCAAGCGGGATGATGATCAGCAGATACGGCAGCAACCGTATAGCCGCCAGCACAAGGTCTTCCAGGAATTCCGCGAATCCCTTCCACGCCGATGTCCATGTGTTTCTGATTCTCTGCAGGAAGGAGACATTGGATACTTCCGGTGAGTATTCCATGACTTCGCGGATATCCAGGGTAATGGTGGAATATGCCACATCCGTATCCATGCGTCTTCTGTTTGTTTCCTCACGCTTCAGATCTGTTTCAACCTCGGATAAACGTGCTTCAATGGCAATCATATCCTCGATGGTTTCCGCCTTGCCCATCATATCCAGCAGTCTTCTCTGCTGGGTTTCCAGCGATTCGATTCTGGCGGAGGCATCATTGTAGGCCTGGGTGATATTCGCAACATTCGTACTGCGGGAGCGGACCTTGCCGGTGCCTTCCATGCTTTCCATGAACGCAGAGAACGATTCGGTGGGAATGCGCACGGTCAGATTCATATATTTGGTGGCCCGCTTGGTACTGGTTGAACTGTACCAGTAATAGTCATCATCATATTCATCTTCATGCTCGATGATGCCTTTGTACTGGGAAATATACTGACGCACATTCTGTACGGTCTCCGTATATGTCAGGGTCTCGATGGTCATGTATCCCGTATAGACAAGCTTCTCCTGGGACGCAATCACATCTGCTTCCGTAGGTGACGCATATTCTTCCTTCGCCTCTTCCGGTTCCGGAGCCATAGCCGGGGCATAGGAATTGCCGGCCGCAATACCAAATGACGAGGCGCTGTCGTAGGTTGCGCCTCCTCCGGTCACCGCTGCGCTCTGTGACGAACCGCCGCAGCCGGCCAGTATAAGTGTGAAGACAAGTGCTGTAATGCAGTTGATTCCTCTGCGTGCAGTCATTTCTTTCTCCCTTCCTGCAGTGCTTACAGTTTCTTCAGGAATGCTTCGATCCTATCCACTGCCGTCTGCAGCTCTTCAAGACTGTAACAATAACTGATTCTGACAAAACCTTCTCCGGCCGGACCGAAGGCCGTACCGGGTATGACACAGACTTTCTCTTCCTGCAGCAAGCGTACGCAGAAATCATAGCTGGAAAGTCCGGTGCCTGAAATATTGGCAAATACGTAGAATGCACCTTCCGGCATCGCCGTCGGCAGACCGATGCGGTTCAGCTTCGCAACCAGCCAGTTGCGTCTGTTCAGGAACGCTTCCGCATGTTCTTCGATATCCCGGTCGCTTTTCGGTGAGATTGCCTCAATGCCCGCAAACTGGGCAGGGGTGGCAGGACCCATGGCTGAATACTGATGAATACTGACGGCCGCATCAATGATCTTACTGTCCGCCAGCATGTATCCAAGACGCCATCCGGTCATGGAATATGCCTTGGAGAAACCGTTGATGATGACCAGCTGATCGCGGATCTCCCTGAATGAGGCAATCGAACACGGCTTGGAACCGTATGTCAGTTCCAGATAGATTTCATCACACACGGTGACAATGTCATGCTTTTTCAGGATCGGGACAATTTTCTCATAATCCTCTCTGGTCATAACACCGCCGGTCGGGTTGCTCGGATAATTCAGAATGATCATCCTGGTTCTGTCCGTGATCACTTCCTCCAGCTGTTCAGGGGATACCTTGAAATGATTGTCAGCTCTAAGACGCAGATACACCGGGGTGGCTCCTGTCAGCAATACCGAAGGTTCATATGCAATATATCCGGGATCCAGGATAATGCATTCATCCCCTTCTTCCAGCACCAGACGGCAGATCAGGTCAATGGCTTCACTGCCGCCGACCGTGACCAGCACATTGTCGGTGCCGTAGCCGCGGACGCCGAATCTTCTTTCGTAGTAGCGGACGATGCCTTCACGCAGCTGCATAAGGCCTCTGCTCGGTGCGTAATAGGTGCGTCCCTTTTCAATGGCGTAGATGCCTTCTTCACTGATATGCCACGGTGTTCTGAAATCAGGTTCACCGACCGAAAGGGATATGACATTCGGCGTAGCATTGGCTAAATCAAAGAACTGCCATAACAGTGAACGGGAAAGCTTGCGCACATTGCGGCTGAGATATTTTTCCGTGCTCATGGCTCTACCAGCATCCGTTCATCTTCTGTCTTTTCGTTTTCGAACAGGATTCCCTCCACTTTGTACTGCTTGAGGAGGAAACAGGTGACGGTTGAGGTAACACCTTCAATCGGTGCCAGTTTCTGGGCAACGAAGTCGGAAACCTCACGCATGGTTCTGCCTTCAATGAAAACCATGAACTCTGCGGTTCCGCTCATCAGGTACAGGTTTGTTACTTCGGGGAATCTGGCAATCCGTTCCGCCACTCTGTCGTAGCCGGCATCACGTTCCGGTTTTGCGCTGACCTGGATGATCGCACTGCAGTGGTCGGTATTCGTCTTATCCCAGTTGATAACCGTGTGATAACCGCAGATAATGCCTTCTCTTTCCAGAGATGCTTTGCACTGCAGTACATCCTCTTCCTTCTCCTGCAGGATATCCGCAAGATCCGTTACGGTGATTCTGGGATCGTTCTCAAGTATCTTCAGAAGTCTCATTTCATCCATAAGAATTACTCTCCTTCAAGGAAAAGTGTATCATCTTCAGTCCTTCTTCGCATCACTCGGAAAGGCTCTCTGCCAGTGCATTCCAGTCATCAGAACTGATTGGCTGATCAAATTCCGCCCGGTACAGCCATGTACCGCACAGAATCTCACCCTTTCTGTTGTCTTCACTGAGATACCGCAGCACACAGCCGTCATCTTCTGCGTCCACGGATTCCGATGCCAATACAAGCCGGTTATCCGCACCGCTGTAGTAATACTCGGTTCTGCCCCGTTCTTCATCCTTTGCAAGTATGCCTTCCATCTCTTTGTCAAAGGGAAGCACAGGCTGGGGAATCGGTTCCGGTTCGGCCAGTTCCAGCGGTGCCATTGCCTGCGGCATCTGTTCCGGTTCCGGCTCTTCTGCTCTCATCGTGTCAAAGGATTCCCCGGATGTGACGACTGCCTGTTCTTTCTGGCTTTCGGCAGTTTCCTTGACTTCGGCAGGAGCTGCGCCGGAGGCTGCCTGAGGTGCTGCGGAAGCTCCGCTCTTCGGTGAAAACACCGGTCTCACCAGCACAAACATGACAACCAGTGCCGCCATGGCTAGCGCCGGTTTATACCAGCGCAGACGCACGGGTTTCTTCGCTGCGGTTACATTCCGGAGGATTTCGTCCTTCTGCGTATCACTGAGACGTATTTCACTGACTGCTCTGCTGTATTTATTCAAAGTCATACGCCTCCTTCAGAAGCTCCTTAAGCTTCTGTCTGGCTCTGCTCAGATCTTTGCGGACAGCAGCTTCGCTTCTGCCCAGCACTGTTGCGATTTCCTTGGTGGATAATCCTTCATGATAGAAAAGATGCACGGTTTCACGGTAACGGACAGGCAGGGAGGTTACGGCATCACAGACAAAGGAGAGATCTTCTTTCTCTTCACCGGCAAACCGTTCATCCAGTTCTTCTGCCGCTCTTACCTTGTTGAAACGCAGGCGGTTTCTGGAAAGATTGGCAGTGGTTTTCATCAGCCATGCTTTTTCCTTCCCTTCATCCGCAAAATCCGGATCATACCGCAGCAGTCTGATCAGGGTATCCTGAACAACTTCCTGGGCATCCGCTTCATTCCGGAGATAGGTGCAGGCAAGCCGAAAAAGACTGTCGCCATAGAGATCGATAATGCGCTTTATGCGGAGTTCTTCAACGGACAATGTCATGACTCTATTTTACCCTGCTTTCCCTCTCCGCAATGGAAACACCCGTAAGAATTAACATGTGACAAAAAAATGCATGGTTTTCCATGCATCAGCGCAGATCAAAGCAAACTGCAGCTGCTCAGACATACAATCAGACTTTCGCCTCAACTGCCCGGACTGTTTCTCTTACACGTACGGAGGCAATCGGGATCTTCAGCGAGCATGTGCCGGTATTACCCGACATCAACAATAACATTTGAAAAGGCCGGTTGGCTTCTTAGCCTCCGGCCTTGATTTGGCTGTAAACCTTGATGTCAGAACAATGATTCATTTCCCCTGCCTGCTTGCTAGAACCCGGATCATCAATGAACGGTTCTTTTCAGACAGTTATTTCCGGACAATCATTCAAAGCAGATGGATGGCAGAGGAAAGCTCGTACCACTTTGCACGTTCCAGGAACATTGCTCTTCCAAGGATTCCGCGTTCTTCGCATCTTCTGTTGATATTCGCGATATACTCTGCAGGATCATACTGTCCGGAGTATGCATCCTCAATATGCAGAGGCATCAGAATTTCTGCACCGGTAATTTCCAGGACATCTGCCATCATATCCGCATAATTCACAGTGTATTTTGCTCTGTGTGCAAAGATGATCTCAGGGTGCAGATCCTTCCACATGTTTCTGTCTTCCGGTGCAGTCAGACCGGGATTGCCGGCAAAGAAGCCAATCCTCTTACCGCTTGGCAGAGTCATAATGAAGTTATTGTTGTAAAGTGTACCGAGGTTGCTGAGCTTTTCATCCAGTTCCGAAGCAAATTCCATCTTCATTCCCGGCTTGAAGAATACATTTTCAAATGCATCTTCCCTGCCGGAAGGGCGGCGCATATTATTGAGTGCATGGCGGGCATGAAGAATATCGAGTTTGAAATCTCCGAAATCAAATGTGTCACCGGATACATACGGAAGAGTCTGAATATACGGGATATCATACAGCCGGCAGAGATCATATGCCACAGCGGCATTGGCCATTACCAATGGTTTGAACCTGTCATACAGTTTTCCAAGAGATGCCACATGATCCGCATGCGTATGATTCACATAGCAGACATCACACCCTTCAAGATCATTGACATCATATCCGCAGCTGAACTTTCCTTCTTTTTCAAGACACGGGTCTACAACCAGTGTCTTGCCTGAAGGAAACTTAAATTCCAGGCAATTGAAAGCAAAGTAGCGCAGTTTCAGATACGGTACATTCAATTCTTTTGCAAATTCCATAAATAACCCCCTCAATCAGTACAGCGGGAAGCGAATGGACAGCCAGACAATCTGAATGACCGCAAACAGGAGGGCCGGAAGCACAGATTGCTTCAGTACACTTTTCATATCGTATCCGCCGGCTGCCATATAATACGGTACGGTTCCGGTAGCCATCGGCGACATAAATGCAGTCAGCGCTGCAGCCTGTACACAGATCATCGGTCCGACCGGGCTGACACCGAGTGCGATGCAGGTCTGAATGATAATCGGTGTAAAGATTGTGGAAATCGTCTGGTTGAACATAAACTGCGTCAGAATGAACGGTGCAATGAAGAACAGGAAGTAAATCCAGAGTGAACTGTGGCTTCCTTCAGCGAGTTTGGCAATATAGCCGCCAATCAGAGCACCTGCTCCGGTAACATTCAGTGCACTCGCAAGACACAGTGATCCAACGAACAGAAGCCAGACGCTGATCGGCATAGCCGCAACAGCTTCCTTCGGTTTCAGTACACCTGTCAGTACCATCAGAAGCGCACCGATAAGACCGATTTCCCATGCAGGAATTTTCAATTTTGCTGAGAACAGAAGTGCAATACTGACGCCGAAGAAGATAATATAACCGCATCTTTCATGGAACGGAGACATCACTTCTTTATTCAGTGCTCTCTGTGCAGAGGAGTTGTCTGTCTGCTTGATTTCAACAGGTGGCTTATCCGGTGCAATTTTCGGTGCAATGAAAATTGAGTAAAGGACACAGGCAATCAGAACCGGAAAACGTCCCATGAAGATATCGGTCACCTGCATCAGTTCCCCTGTCCATCCGTTGGCAGTCAGATAACTGTTCTGCTGTGCATACATCGCTGCACCGCTGCCAAGAGGAATGATACCCAGGCAGCATATAACAGTCAGACCGAGCGGGAACATTACCTTACTGGGGCTGATTCCCATATCTTCGACAGTTCCGGCAAGAAGAGGATAGAGAATTGTAAACGGAATCAGATTTGATCCCACCAGAGAACACAGCAGCGCAGCACATACGATATAGCCGATCATGACCTTGCGCAGGGATCCATTGGCAATCTTAACGATTGCAGAAGAGATATTCCTGACCAGCTGTGTTTTGTTGAAACCGGCACTGACGGTAAACATTGACAGCATGACAATGCCGTTGACATTTCCGAGGCTGCTCGAAATTACAGTCTGATCAATACATCCTGTGATATAGAGTGCCAGTGCGGAGCACAGTGCTACTGTAGCGAGAGAAAACTTTCCCGAAAGAAAGGCGATAATGGTTAAAGCAAATATAATCAAACAGATTGTTAATGGTGACATGTTATTTCCCCTTTATTATTTTCCGGTTTCCAGATCCCTGACAAAGCCGATTCTGGAATCAAGGAAGATCCCCCATTCATCCGGGTTGATCATCGGTGTATAGTCCATTGCATCTTGAGCGTTTTTGATTCTTTCAAACAGATTTCCATGAGCAGGATGACTTGGAAGTGCAATGTCGATATGCATCTTTTTCATTTCTTCACAGTCGTCAATGAATCTCTGCCGCAGACTGTGCGGAAGGTTATATTTATCCAGGGATGCATCATCCATGGAAATCGTACCTACACCGCCGTGCATAGCGGCAGTCAGAAGCTTTCCGTTTTCATCAGGCATAGTGAAGAAAAATGAAACAGTGCCCGGGGTATGACCCGGAGTCAGACGCGGCTGAACAGTTACGCTGCCAAACTGCATCGGTTTGGAATAGTCGTAATAGCAGTCAACATCATACGGGCAGTATTTAAATCCTTCACCATGTCCGTCGGCACGGAGAATCTTGCGGAATTCATCATCTTCTTTTGACATCCAGATCTTTGCGTGGGTATATTCTGCAATCGGACGCACACCATTTTCGTGATCCACATGGCCATGTGAGAGGAAGATATGCTTAATATCCCTGGGATCAAATCCGAGTTTCCGAATGCTTTCCAGAAGGAGGTATACATTTTCAAATACCGTCGTGTCCAGAAGAATCAGTCCTTCCTCTGTATCAATCAGATAAGCACCCACCCATTTCTGTCCTACATAGTAAATCCTCGGTGCAACGCGGAATGGTTCTACCGCCATTTCCCACGGCCTGTTGGCAGATTTATCCAACGTTTCATTGAAATTGCTAGTCTGTGCAAGATAAGCCATATTGTTCTCCTTTTTATACAACCCGGTGTTTCGGGTTTCCTCCTTTTAATACTGTAAGTACTTCGTCGACTGCATCATATGCCATTCTCTGCAGTGCTTCTTCTGTTGTTGCGCCGATATGCGGTGTTCCGACAAAATTCGGAAGTTCATATAATTTTGTGGTCTTCTCCGAAGGCGGTTCCTGTACAAATGCATCACATGCGGCAGCTCTGAGTTTTCCGGCTTTCAGTGCTTCATACAGATCGTCTTCGTTGACAATGCCTCCCCTTGCCGCATTTACCAGTACTGCATCTTTTTTGAAGTGATTAAACATATCTCCAGCAATCAGATTCTTTGTCTCCGGAGTCAGCGGTACACTGACATTAATGAAGTCGGACTGTTCAATCACTTCCAGTACCGTTTCACATTTCCGGTATCCCAGTTCCTGCATTTTTTCCGCAGAAACATACGGATCATATGCCATCACATTCATATGGAATCCGCCTGTCAGCATTTCAGCCGCCCTTCGGGCGATATTGCCGGTGCCGATCAGCCCCAGTGTTTTTCCGTACAGTTCTATGCCTGTCATCTCTTTCGGTGCGACTTTTGTGAATCTTCCATCCCTCGCCTGATTGTGTGCTGCAGTGATATTCCGTGAAGCATCCAGCATTGTCCCGACAATCAGTTCGGCAACAGACTGCGAGTTTGCGGTAGGCGTATTTGTAACAATGATTC
This sequence comes from Solobacterium sp., assembly GCA_017459725.1. Lineage (GTDB taxonomy): Bacteria > Bacillota_I > Bacilli_A > Erysipelotrichales > Erysipelotrichaceae > Bulleidia. The sequence goes on from JAFUCL010000072.1 coordinate 41,425, forward strand.
CACGCTCTTTTGCGGCTGCCAGATCGATTGTGTCGCATCCGGCACCGTGCTTTGCAATAATTTTCAAGTTTCTGCATTCATCCATCCGTTTTGCGTCTACCGGTAATACCCGCAGGATGATCGCTTCGATTTCTTCGGGATGATCAAAGTTATCTACAACGTCGATGTTCTCCTCAAGGTATTTCCTTGCCTCTTCATAGATGAATTCGCTCAGATAAACTGCCATTTTCTCCTCCTGTTTCCTGCAGATGATCTGTTCTTCATGTATGTAGTGTTCGCGATAAGTATATTGTTTCAAATGTAGCATTCACTTCTTCTCCCACAATATATCAAGTTGTAATTACGACGTCAACAGTTATTTGATGTAATTTTCACTACATTTTTGTCGTAAGAAAACCCGGAAGATTTGCTGTCCTTCCGGGCTGACAATCGTTATTATTCACTTTTTACAGTCGCTGGTACTCCGTAATTTCATCCCGTTCTTCCAGTCTGCCGGCATATTCTGCTTTTCTTCCGATCAGCGTCAGAATATATTCGCTGACTGCGGTCAGACCGATTGCCGAGTTGAAGAATCCCATATGATCGGTGGAGACAACAAGCACAATATCTGCATTCCCGGTCAGGTTCGCATTGATTTCATTTGTGACCAGGCAGATCTTTGCATTCCGCTTTCTGGCCAGTTTCAGATAATTCAAATCCATCTTATAGAAGCGGGAAAAGGCAAACAGAATGACCACGTCATCTTCTGAGGCATCCTGGAGCAGATTAACCGAAGTACACTGCTCATCTGTAATCAGCTGCACACCCTCCAGCATAAAGGAAAGGAGTCTTCCGAAACTGAATGCAGGTCCCCTGCACCCGCGCATGCCGATGACATATTTTTTTCTTGCCCCGATCAGCATATCCGCAATCTGCTCATATTTTGATGAATCGTTTTTCCGGAATGTTTCCAGAATATTGTTTTGAGCAATCGCCTGAAATGATTCCGATGATACATCGCTGTATTTCTGGATACTGCTGCTTTGCCGTTCCACCAGTGACTGCATTGAGGAGACATCACTGATAACAGCTTTATATACGTCCTTCTTCATATCGGTAAATCCTTCATATCCGATTGTTCTGGCAAAACGGATAATTGAAGCATCACTGACACCGACAGCTCTGGCAGCTTCCATAGATGTCATATTCAGAATCTGTTCCTGATGATCGATAAAATACTGTGCAATCTTCTGCTGTCCTTTGGACAAGGCAATTCCTTTGATCCTGTCAATAAATACATTTGCCATACATTTTTTCTTCCTTACACTTCAATTATGGCATATTTCAGGCCAAAAACGAAGCAGACACAATTTTTTCAGTTTTGTATTGACATATTTACAACACGCCATTATATTCTAAGTAGCATTCACTTCATTCCAAAAGCTACTCTGTAGTGATTACAGCAATCTCGGGATTGCGGAAAGGATATGAAATGATTAAAATTCTCGATTGTACGCTGCGTGACGGCGGCAATGTAGTAGGCAAAGGCTTCAATGCGGAACTGACAAAGTCCATGATTGAAGGACTGATCCGCGCAAATATCACAACAATTGAAATGGGACACTGCACAGGTCTTGGCGCATATGATCCCGTTACAGCCAAAGCGCCTTGTACAGATGAAGAGTATCTTGAACTGGTTCAGCCGTATCTGGACAAAGCAGAAATCGGAATGTTCCTTGGCTGGAAAAACGGAACCAAAGAAAATATTGCGCTCGCAGCAAAGTACGGGCTGAAATTCCTTCGTGTCGGTGCTAACGCCGGAGACGGAAAACTCGCAGCAGATGCAGTCAAAAGAGTCAAGGCTGCCGGATTGACCTGCCGTTATTCTCTGATGAAAGCCTATGTTCTTTCTGCAGAGGAACTGGCAGACGAAGCAGCATTCCTTGAACAGTGCGGTCTGGATGAGATCACGATTATGGACTCTGCCGGAACGATGACTCCGGATATGGTCACTGAATACGTCAAAGCAATGGTTGCCAAAGTCAGCATTCCCGTTGCTTTCCACGGTCACAACAATCTCGGCCTGTCTGTCGCCAATGCCCTTGCAGCATATGAAGCCGGTGCAACTGTATTTGATTCCGGTCTGCTCGGCATGGCCAGAAGTGCAGGAAACTGTGCAACCGAGCTGGCTGTTGCGGCATTCCAGAAGAAAGGTCTTCTGCAGGATGTTGATTTCTTCTCATTGCTGGACTATGAAGACACACAGCTGATTCCGATGATGAAGGAATACGATTACCGCCCGGCTGTCACTCCGTTCGATCTCGTTCTTGGACTTGCCGGCGCTCATTCCAGCTATACCGCCGCATTCAAAAAGGCTGCCGAAGAGCATCATGTCAGCCTGTATAAACTGATCCTTGAAGTTTCAAAGATCAACCGCAAGGACCCGTCCGTCGACCTGATCAATCAGGTTGCGGAAACACTGAAATAATCTTACCCGAACATACAGTTCCCTCTTTTGCAAGGAAGCACGGAGTTTCTGCCCTCCGTGTTTCTTTATTTGGGTTTCTGAAGATTCCGCGCAGAAACTCCGCGGGGAGCAGATTAGACAGGCAGTGTATTATGGCGAAAAAAAGGACAGATTTGTTCACTGAGCACAATCTGCCCTTCTTGCATATAGTCCTTTGTTAACTTCCGGTTGTATTCCGGGATTTATACTCCAGATTCGGAACAGAGGGAATCGTTACCGGATATCGTTCAGCACGCCGTTCTTCAGCAGGATTCTGCGGTCTGAGAAGCGGCTGACTTCATTGGAGTGGGTAACAACAATAATTGTTTTGCCGAATCTGTCCGCCAGCATCTGGAACAGACGGATAATCTCCTGTTCCGTTTCCGAGTCCAGGTTTCCGGTCGGCTCATCCGCAAAGATCAGATCTTCGTTTCCGGCAATGGCACGGGCGATGGCAATACGCTGCTGCTCACCGCCGGAGAGCCTGGAGATCATACGGTCTGCTTTGCTTTCCACAATACCGACCATGCGCAGTACGGCATAAGCCAGTTCCTTGTGGTTCGGCGGCAGTTTGTTGTCGGTTTCCGTCATTGCCAGCAATACATTCTCAAGTCCGGTCAGATAACTGATCAGGTTGTAGGACTGAAAGACCACACCAACTTTATTGCGGCGGTACTTGGTCAGTCCCATCTTTGCGATATCTTCCCCGTCATAGTACACGGTGCCGGATTCCTGTTTATCCAGTCCTGCCATAATGCTCAGCAGGGTTGTTTTACCGGAACCGGAAGGTCCCAGGATGGTATAGAATGTGCCTTCTTCGAATTCGTAGCTCAGATTCTTCAGGATTTCCCTGCGGTATCCGCCGTCGATATATCCGTAGTTGATGTTTTCCAGTTTCAGGATCGTACTCATATCCGCACCCTTCTTAATTCTGTTCCAGCAGGATCTGCTTCGGATTCAGACGCATGATCATAATCGAAGGAATCGCAATCGCGATCAGAACAACAGCTGTACCCAGTATGTAAATCTCAAGAATCAGGGCCGGTGATACGGAAACCTCATACTTGCTGAGCATGTCATCCTGTGTTACCTCAGTGAAATAATCCGTGCTGTCATACCAGTAATAGCCTTCATCCGTGGTTTCATATTCCGCATCGGCCGCTGTCTGATAATCGAGAACGGCATCACCGACTCGGCCCGCAAGCAGAGAACCGCTGCCTACAGCCAGTGTAAAGCCCAGCAGTGCGATCAGGATCAGCTCTATGAACAGCTGCAGGATTACCTTCAGCTTCGTAACACCCAGGGAAAGCAGCACACCAATCTCGTATTCTCTTGTTTTCAGCGTCAGTGCCGTAACAAGCGAGATGATGACAACCGCATTCACCACAACGATCCATACCACGATATTGGCAAAGAAACTCATCGTATCCAGAGGTCTGGACAGTTTCTTGAATGTCTCATTGTTCGCATTGAGAATCGTATACTCATCAAGATCTTCACTGTGATCCTTCACGAAGTCTTCCACTTCAAGCGGATCATTCAGCAGGTAAACAACACGGCTCGGCACATCAAACTGCGCAGTGATCTCATCCATGTCGACTTCGAAGTCCGGATTCTGCATTGCATACATGGAGTACTGGATACTTGCAACCTCAGACTGATACTCCGTATACGCAGTCATCGGAATCAGAATGATATTCTTCGGAGACTCATACGGAGACATCCACTGGAAATTCTGTGCATTCGGATCCACGTCATTCTTGGTTTCATAGATACCGACAATTTCCAGCTCCAGATTCATGTCATCTTCGTTGTACTCCATGCCCGAATCCTTGAGCTGTTTAAGAGTATAGCTGTCCACCGTGGTAATCCGGAAAGTATCCCCTACCCGGAACCCGTTCTGTTCAGCGAGTTCCTTCGTGATGACTGCCACTTTGGCTGCCGTATCTATTTCATCCTGTGTATAGAACCTGCCGTCGGTAACCGTGAATGTTCCTTCCGCCAGCTCAATCATGTTCGGAAACATGTTTGCGTAAAGCATCAGGTTCGGTTCAACATATACAAACTCTTCGCCGCCTTCCGCCGAGGCATACATCTCGCCTTTGTTTTCTTCATTACCGAGCGGCACATTCTCAAATTCAACCGAATACGCAACAGTATTGGTCATGTAGTTGAATGCCTTGACACGTGAATCTGTTGTCAGTTTCAGTGCGGAATCTTTATTGATTCGTGGTGAATGCTCGTAAGCTTCATTGATTTCATCTTCATCCGTCAGTGTATCAATGTACTGCCAGTATGCGTTGTAGTCGGTTTCATAGCTGACAACTGCACGCATCTGCTGTCTGGTCAGAACCTTGGCATTCTCCGCAGCCTGTGAAATACCAAGACCGAGGATAACAAGATTGCCGATCAGAAAGAAGGTTATGATCAGCAGTACTGTCTTGGTTGGTTTTCTCGTGATGTATCTCCATGCACGCTGAAAAGCATTCATGTCGTTACCTCCTTAATGATTGTGTTTCAATCAGCCGTTGGATGTTTCTTCAGTGGATGATTCCGATGAAGTATCTTCTGTAGCTTCTTCAAATACAGGAGCGTTATTGTATTCAATTACTGCAGTCCAATTCTTCCCGACTGCTGTCTGAACTGACATGTCAGTCTCGTAAGACCCTTTAGAGATGCCGTTTTCATCATAGAATGTAATCCTGACATTCTTGACCGAGCCGTCTTCTACCGCCTTTTCATCTTTAATGACAATTCCGTTTTCAACACACCATTCCCTGATTGTTTTAAAATCCCAAAGATCATCAGTATCCAGTATAGGATCCGGAACCGATGTCGGTGTTGGTTCAGCCGTAGGTGTCGGTGTGGGAGCTGGTGTAGGAGTTGCCGGTACTGCCCAGTGAATATTAATAATTGCACCTTTAGGAACAATAACCGGGAAATCGGTGTCGTTATTCCTTATGATTCTCTGCTCATTGGACGAATTCGCATAATCAATCTCAATGATTGCGCCGTTCGGAAGTGTTGAAGGATATTCATCCACCGAGTATGTCAGTGAATGCGACATACAGAAAGCCTTGATGGATTCCAGAGACTTCATATTGTCTGCTGTCAGAATCAGCTGGTTGACCGAGCATCCGCCGGTGGAAATCGTATAGGCAATACGGGAATCCAGAGTCAGCGGTCTGCCGCAGCCGTCCGCCAGATCACTGGTGCCGTAGAGACAGCCGTAGTCAATGATCTGTCCTTCTGTCGGATATTCGTCGGAACAGATATTCCACTGATAATCACCGTACTGACCGGCCTGAATGCGTGCACCTTTGGAGTTCACATCATCCACCCAGGCTTTCAGTGCAAGATAGTCTTTGCCGAGCCACTCACGTGAATTTGTTTCCAGAATCGGCAGATACAGGGAAATCGTCAGCTCCAGTACATCTCCGGCATTCAGAACGGTGCCCGGTGCTGCATTCTGTGCAATAACGGAACCTGCAGGTGCTTCGTTATAGATGGACTTGGTGACAACCGTAACGTTGTTGTTGCGGTTGGCAGTCCAGGCTTCCAGCTGTTCCTTTGTATAACCGACAAGATTCGGGATATGGACACCTTTGCCTTTGGAAACGACAACAATAATCGTGTCGCCTTCCTTCATGGTCTCACCCTGCTTCTTGCTGGTGGAGATGATGATATTGTTTTCAACCGTGTCGCTGTATGTATCCTGACGCTGCAGGAGTACTTTCTTGTTTCTTGCCCATGTTTCAATCTCGGCATAGTTCTTGCCCGTGAAATTATCCATGGTGACCTGTCCTGCCGGTGCCGGTCCCTTGGAGTAATAGACGTTCAGGGTTGTGCCGCGTGTGAATTCGGCTTCCGTTCCGTTTTTGACCTGGTAGGAGATGATTTCACCTTCCGGAACCGTATCACTGTACTGGGCTGTCTTCTTGAACTTGGACAGTTTGTTTTCATTTGCCCATTCCGTGACTTCATCTATATGCATGGTTGAAATATCCGTGATGAAGGATACTTCCTCGGAAGGATCCGGACCCAGGGATACTGTTACGGTAATCGGGGTGTCAGGTCTGATCTTTTTGCCTGCCGGAAGACTCTGGTCAATAATAATGTCTTTGTAGTATTCAAGGCTGTATTCTTCCGTTTTGGCCACAGCAGAGTTTTCCATCTTGTTCTGCTTTGCCCAGTTGGTGAACTTGTCGATCTTTTCGCCGGTGAAATTCTCGACTTTGATCTTCGGGAAAAACAGTATATAACCGGCAATGCCGAGTATGATCAAAGCCAGCAGTGCAAGCAGACCGATGCCCAGGGGATTGAGATGACGCTTGGGTTTAACGACACGGGTAAACTGTTCCTCGTTGTAGGAATCCGGTCTTCCATCTTCATCCGTATACGCATCATCCATCGTATACTCCTCAGGTACTTTGAAAACAGGTTCCTCCTTTACCGCAGAAGGAATCTCAGGTTCTGTCTCTTCATTGACGGGCGCTTCCGGTTCTTCTTTTACTGGTGCGGTGATCTCCGGTTCTTCATAATCCGGTACATCCGCCGCCGGACGCCGGGGACGGTAATCGTCAATACTGTCTATCTTAGAAACTTTGCCGGTCTTTTCAGCTTCGACCTGTCTGGCAAGTTCCTGCATAAAATCCATCTTTTCGGGCATGTGCACCTCCGAAACATCAATATCCATGATATCAGATTCAACTCCAGAAAAGAACTGCCGCAGGGGAATCTTAATATTCACAGCAGGTGATGTTCTCTCTTATGGAAACACCTGTACACATGCTAATATGACAAAAAGAAAGGCAGAAAATGAGTATGAATTATACAGCTTATTCCATTTCCGGTGTTTTCTTCGCAGATACGGCGGAGTACACACCTGTTTATCACAAAGATGTCATTTACGCACACCGCAGCACAGGTGATCTGAAGCTGCAGATATTTACACCTGTCCGCTCGAATGCCAAACGTGAACCCGTACGCAAGCTTGCACAGGCACCGGACCCCAAAGCAGAAATGCAGTTCCGGCCGCAGCCTGAAACAAGAAGATTCCCGCTGGTTGTGGATATTCCGGGCTCCGGATGGAGCGGTACAACCGGGTATGAGCATATTGCCCAGATGGTCACTCTGGCAAAAGCAGGTTTTGTGACAGCCAGTGTTGAATACCGCGGAACGTTCCGGGATGATGTGGTTTTCCCTGCTGCCGTGCAGGATGCCCTGGAAGCCCTGCGTTTCATGCGTGCAAATGCGGATACATATCTTGTGGACGCTGATCACTGTGCCTTCCTCGGCGATTCCTCAGGCGGTCATACAGCTTTGACGGCATCTTTGGCCAACGGACGTGAGAAATTCATAATCGGTGATAATACAGACCAGCGCATGGATGTAAACTGCTGTGTTGCTTACTACGGTCCCAATGATATTACGAACCTTGTCAGCGACCGTAAAGCTGAAGGCAAACAGCTCCGTCCGGGTGAAGGTGAATTCCCGTTTGAGGCAAGGGAAATCTGGCAGGAGAGCTTCCGTGAAGATCCGGCAGCGTATCTTGCGGATGCGAGTGTGGTCAACTATATTGAGCCGGGCATGAAACTGCCTAAATTCATGTTCCTGAACGGTGATGATGATCCGATCATTCCGCTGGCACAGGGTATCCGTTTCTGTCAGAAGATACGTGAATGCGGCGGGAAAGCTGACTTCTACAAGATCATCGGCGGCGGTCACGGTGTCGGCTGCTGGACAGATGAAATACTCGCAGAAATCGTAAAATTCCTGAAAGCATCCATATAATAATCAAGCCCGCAGGGAATCCTCCCCGCGGGCTTTGTTATGCCTTGATTCTTTGTTGTTCAGAATACAATACCGTCTTCAGGCTGGTATTTCCTCACCTGGTCTTCAAACAGTTCATTTTCACTGTACTGGATATTCGCAAGACCACCGCATACCGGCGTATAGTCCGGATTGCGTGAAGACCCATAGAGCACTGCTCTGCCCTCAAAGGAGACTGCAGGGACCTTTTCATCCGTTCTCTGCAGGATACGCTCACACATGGCAATCGCATCATCCACAATGCGCTTATCCACACCGCCCGGTCCGTGACCGCCGTACATCAGATCATACGCATCGGAGAATGTACGAAGATGGTGCAGACTCTTCAGATACTGCTCAATGCTGGTGCTGCCGGAAAGACCGAGCAGCGTGTTGATGTTGCAGGCATCGCCGCTGAACAGCATCCGCTCTTTTCTGTACAGGAATACAAGTGTGCCGAAGGTATGACCGGGAACACCGATCACTTCCAGTTCCTCATCGCCGAAACGGATCACATCACCGTTATACAGGGGATATGTGACAACCGGTCCCGGCGGGATCACATCATCAAGGGAAAGATTTCCGCACGGCATCACTGCGAGCGGTGAAGACTGCCTGGCAAAATCCAGTCTTTTCTGCATATCACTGTGCTGCTTTGCATACATCAGAGGAATGTCATCCGGGTGGATCCAGCAGCGTCTGTATTCCCATGCCGCACCGGTATGATCCAGATGTCCGTGAGTAAGAACCAGTTCCACCGGCTTGTCCGTCAGTTCGCTGACAAACTCCTTCAGTGAACCCACACCGACAAGACCGTCGATCAGAATCGTTTTATCAGCGCTTTCCAGCAGGTAACACTGCTCTCCTCCTCTGCCTTTGATCTGCACAACATTGTGTCCGATTTTATAGGCTTCGAAAAAAGCATTTTTGGCAAGCATACGCATGATGGGATCCTCCTGTTTTTCTGTATGTATTCATTATACCGTACAGGTGTTTACTTTTTCTCTTCGGGAAGAGCGGATGCTGTTTCGCTGACGGAAGAATTCTGCAGAGAATCATATGTTTTCTTTGCGGTGTCATATGCCTTCTTTGCACTGTCGCGGGAAGCCTTTGCCTCCTTCAGCTGGGTTTCCGCAGTACTGAGGGCAGCGGTGATCTTTCCGGCTTCCGCAATCTTTTCTTCTGCTTTAGTCACTTCCTGAGCAGCAGTTTCAACGGCTTCTTCCGCAGCGGTGACTGCCTGTTCCGCCTCCGCAACTTTCTCTTCATTTACAGTAACTTCCGCACTGCTCTCTTTCAGTTCCGCAGCAGCTGTCTCTTTCTCTTCTTCAGCCTGCTGCACGGCTTCCTGCATGGCATTCTCCGCATCTGCCACGGCTTCCTGCAGATCCTTCTCTGCATCATCTGCTGTCTTTTCGGATTCAGCCACAGCTTCATCACGCACGGCTGCTGCCGCATCCAGCTCTGCCTGTCTGTCCGCTTCAGCTGCTTCTGCGGTTTCGGTGTATGCCTGTTCCGCTGTTTCTTCAGATGCCGCAAGATCCGCCTCTGCCGTACTGAGAGATTCACTGTATTCCTCTTCAGCCTTGGTGAGGGCTTCGTCCATTTCCGTCTGTGCTTCTGCAGATGCATCTTCAACAATGGTGCTGCTCTCGGCTTCTTCAAGAGCTTCGGCTGCTTCACTCACCTGGGCATCAAGCTTCTCCTTTTCAGCATTCACTGCTTCTTCTGCTTCAGACACGGTATCTTCCGCAGCTGTTACGGTCTGTTCTGCTTCCGCAAGCTGTTCTTCCTTCTCACTCACTGTTGATTCGCCTGCTTCAACTGCCTGCGCTGTCTGCTGCACATCTGCCGCGGCTGCTTCAGCACTTTCTTCTGCGGTGACTGCTTCAGCTGCTGCGTCTTCTTTTTTTCTGTCTGCTTCCTGCACAGCATCCTCTGCTTCGGCGACAAGTTCCGCTGTTCCGGTATAGGTCAGATTGGCTTCCGTGAGAACTTTGCTCATGGCTTCCGCTTCCCGGACAGCAGCGGCGACTTTTTCTTCAGCCTTCCGGACAGCTTCTTCATCTACGGTCACACCGTCGGGATTGCCGTTCAGCGCTTCCAGATCCGTCTGTGCTTCCGCCAGCGCACTTTCCGCAGCAGTCTTCGCATTCATCACACTGTTGTAGTAGTTCATGAAGATTTCGTAGTACTCATCCACCGTATAGGCAGTCCTGTCATCGGGACAGGAGGTGTTTTTGTATTCCCTGTATGTTCCGTTGTTGTCATACCATTTGATCATATCCCCGTATTCAAATTCCTGGGCATAGGCAGGATGGTTTTTGCTGTCATAGGTGACTGCGAAACCTGTTGTTTCATAATCGGGATCAACCAGCTGTGTGTAATGACCTGTCTCTTCACTGCCGCCTTCTTCGAATGTTCTCTTTTCCCTGACATACCAGCCGCTGTATGCGGACAGTTCAGACTTCAGGACATCCGTATCCCCGTAGTAACCGCTTCTTTCGACCTTTTTTGGCAGTGAGTAACTCCAGGCAAGATTTTCACCGGTGGACCACTTGATATTCACAGCATTCAGACCGCCGTCTTCATAAACCCAGTGATTATAGCCTTCCTCGTAGGGATCAGCGGAATGCACGGCGTTTGCCTGGGCAATGGCCATCATCGTGTTGCTGACTTTGAGCGGTTCAAGACCGGGGAAGTTGTCGTCTGTTGTGCGCAGGGTGTTGCCGGTTTTGATCATCTCAATGGAAATCTTCATCAGATCAAGACTGGTCGCATCATGTTCATCACCGAGTTTGATACGGCGGGCTGTTTCAACCTCATTTGACATCATGTAATCAATGGCCTGCATGGCTTCTTGGGCACCCTGGGCTTCAAAGAAACCGTAGGAACCCTTATCCACCTGTTCCTGTGCTTCCTGCAGGGCACTTTCTGCTTCTGCTGCACGTGCCCGGGCAGCTGCCAGCTTAGCTTCATAATCCGTATCCGGGGATCCTGCTTTGGCTGTTTCAAGATCCTGCTCCGCGGCTGCTTTCTTCTTCTCGGCTGCTTCCACATTGCGCTGTGCTTCTGCTACGGCTTTGCCGGCTGCTTCGTGATCTGCACCTGCTGATTCAAGATTCGCCTTTGCTTTGGCAAGTTCAGCCTCAGCATCCTTCAGAGCTTTATCAGCTGCGTCTTTTTCCGCTTCGGCCGTACGCAGATCTTTCTGTGCCTGCTCTGCCTGTGTCTTCAGCTGTGCAAGCTCCTGTTCAGCTGCCTGCAGTTCATCGGCAGCGTTTTCCTTTGCGGCAATGGCAGCCTTCTGTCCGGCCAGTGCTTTTTCGTAGTTTGCCTGGGCATCTTTATACGCATCGGAATCCAGTGCCTCAAGTGCTTCATCATAGGCAGCTTTGGCCGCCGCAATATTCTCACTGCGCTTGGCTTCTGCGGCAGCTACCTTTTCGTCATAGCATTTCTGTGCTTCGGCAGCGGCTTCATCACGGGCTGCTTTGGCTGCCGCCAGAGCTTCTTCATACGCTGCGTTTGCTGTTTCAGAAGCTGCTGTACGCACGGCATCGGCAGCTGTTACTTTATCCGCATATGCCGCATCGGCTGCACCTTTGGCATCCTCATATGCCTGCATGGCTTCCTCGTAGATGGATTTACTGCGGGCCATGGCTTCATCATAGATGCGCTGTGCTTCCGCGACCGCCTGATCATACACGGCCTGTTCTTTGGATACCGCATTGGCATACACTGTTTCAATGTCGCTTTTCGCGGTACTGAAACCTGCGGCAGCCTGCGCAATTGCCTTTGCATAGTCATCACGGGCGGTTTCCAGTCTGGCCGCGGCCTGATCACGCTGTGCCTCAGCTATCGCAAGGACTGCCTTCTTCTGTCCCGCTGCAGCCTTGGCATCTTCAACGATATCTTCACTGCCGCTCTGTGCCTGCTTTTCCTGCAGGGCTGACTCTGCCGCAGCATACGCAGATTTAGCTGCACTGAGCACATCCTCCGCGGCCTCAAGATCACGCTTCGCACCGGCAAGAGCTTTGGCAGCCGCAAGAATCTTTGTGTTCTCTGCCTCAACCGGATCGGCAGGCATGATAGGTTTGATGATGACTTCTGCAGCAGGCTGCGGATTGACCGGTGATGGAACATAGGGATTGCTGTTGTCTATTGCAGGTGTCTGCGGGATGGCTGCGCCAGATACATTTACCGTATGATTTACTGCTGCTGTTTCTGCAGCAGGTGCGGGAGTTTCTGCAGGAGCTGTTGGTGTATAGTCTGGTGTCTTCTTCTGTTCATGTTTGATTTCCGGTGCTGCAGTTCCGGCAGGACGTACGATTATGGTGTCCTGCGGTGTATCTTCTGCCGGTGCGGGAGATGCTTCTTCGTGTTTCTGTACTGCTGCGGATGTGTTGTTCTGCTTGGCCGGTGCACTGCACTGGGTAACGCCTAAGCATACCAGTATTGCCGGGATTGTCGCTGCTGTAAGTTTTGCCGTAATGTGTTTCTTCTTCATATTCTTATTCCTCCGTCTGCTTTCCGTACTTCCTTCACACCATGTCTGAAACGGTGTCAGGGACTCTGAATTTGATATGCAGTATTCATCGTCTGCTTCTCCCTTCACTCAACAGACGGGAACCGAACGGAGTTTTAAACTTATTTTTCAAAAAAATGAAAAAGCAGAGGATTTTTCCTCTGCTTACGGTACTCAGTCTTCCGATTTGAGCTCGAAGATGATGTCCCTGAGTTCGGCTGCCCGCTCGAAGTCGAGCACTTTCGCGGCTTCCTTCATTTCCTTTTCCAGGTTGGTGATCATCAGTTCCTTTTCCTTCTTGCCCATCTTGCTGCGCTTCTTCAGGTACTTGGCGGCCATTTCCTTTGTTTCCTTGCCGCGGATCGCATCTTCCACCGGTTTCTTGATTGTCTGCGGGGTTATGCCGTGTTCTTTGTTGTAGGCTTCCTGAATACTGCGTCTGCGGTTGGTTTCATCGATTGCCTTCTGCATGCTTTCAGTAATCGTGTCCGCATACATGTATACTTCACCGTTGGCGTTTCTTGCCGCACGGCCGATGGTCTGGATCAGGGAACGTTCACTGCGCAGGAAGCCTTCCTTGTCCGCATCGAGAATGCAGATGAGGGATACTTCCGGAATATCAAGACCTTCTCTGAGCAGGTTGATGCCGACGATCACGTCCAGCTTGCCGAGTCTCAGATCACGGATCACTTCGGTGCGCTCCAGTGTCTTTGTCTCGTGATGCAGATACATGACCTTGTAGTCGCGTTCCTTCAGGTATGATGTCAGGTCCTCCGCCATGCGCACGGTCAGCGTTGTGATCAGCACACGTTCATTGCGGGCAATCCGGGCATCCAGCTGTTCGCAGATATCATCAATCTGTCCGTGGGTGGGCTTGATCGTGATTTTGGGATCCAGCAGGCCGGTCGGACGGATGATCTGCTCAACCACATGATGATCGACATGATCCAGCTCATAATCACCCGGGGTTGCCGAACAGTAGATGACCTGGTTGTACATCGTTTCGAATTCATCAAAGCGCATCGGACGGTTGTCCAGTGCTGAAGGCAGACGGAAGCCGTATTCCACCAGGGTTTCCTTGCGCTGTCTGTCGCCGTTGTACATACCGCGGATCTGCGGCAGGGATACGTGCGATTCATCCACAATGAGCAGGAAATCCTCCGGGAAGTAATCAAACAGATTCCACGGTCTTTGTCCGGGAACTCTGCCGTCAATATGCATGGAGTAGTTTTCAATACCGGCACAGTATCCGTTCTCACGCAGTGCTTCCAGGTCAAAACGGGTTCTCTGTTCCAGACGTTCCTTTTCCAGCAGTTTGCCGTTTTCCTCAAAGTAGGCAAGCCGCTCTTCCAGTTCCTTCTCAATATCGTCACAGGCCCGTTCCATGACTTCATGGCTGCGGGCATAGCCGCTGGCCGGGAAGATGTTGTAGAACTGATAGCCGTTGAGGGTATGTCCGGTCAGGGGATCCACTTCCGTAATGCGGTCGATTTCATCCCCGAAGAGCTCAATGCGGATGTTGAACTGATCTGTCCAGGACGGTGTCAGTTCAATGACATCACCCCGTACCCGCACCGTACCGCGCAGCTGATCAACATCATTTCGGGTGTACTGCAGATCTATGAATTTACGCAGAAGTTTATTGCGTTCATAGGTTTCACCCACACGTACGGTCATGAACATGTTCCGGTACTGCACCGGGTCACTGGCCGCATATATGCAGGCGACAGAGGCAACAACAATCGTATCATGGCGCTCACTGAGGGAATTCAGCGTGCTTTCACGGAACATATCCAGTTCTTCGTTGATTGCTGCTGTCTTCTCAATATACATATCATTCTTCGGCACATATGCTTCCGGCTGATAGTAGTCAAAATTGGATACGAAGAATTCCACCCGGTTATGCGGGAAGAGTTCTTTAAACTCACTGTACAGCTGTCCTGCCAGTGTTTTGTTATGGGAGAAGACCAGGGTCGGCCGGTTGACCCGGGCGATGACATTTGCCATGGTAAATGTCTTGCCGGTGCCGGTGGCACCTTCCAGCACCTGTTCCTTTTTGCCTTCCTCAAGACCTTTTACCAGTGCTTCAATTGCCTGCGGCTGATCACCGGTCGGTTTGAAGGAAGATACCAGTTCAAAACGATCAGCCATTCAGAACCTCCTGCGCTCTCTGCAGCTGCGTATCATGATCATGGGATGTATTCCAGTTCAGGATAACAGCCGAAGCAGCCGAGCTCATGACTTCTTCATCAATGAGACCGTTCTCCGGCAGATCATGCTCTGCACGGTACTTATTGACCGCATCCCGGGTTGCCTCGGAATAGTAGCCGTCCGTACGGTCGACTTCATAGCCCAGGTAATCCAGAGCCAGCTGGATGCCGCGCACATTCTCGGATACCGAATCAACACTGATCGGTTCTTCCGGGAAGGTCATGATATTGATTTCCGTCAGGATCGGATGCAGTTCAACCGTCTCATCCGGGGTAATGCCGGTGCCGTTGATCCACACGCCGCCCGGAGACAGCCATTTGCTGGTGGTATATTTCAGCGCACTGCCGTCCGTGAAGCCGCGGGTAACCTGTACGGTTCCCTTGCCGTATGTCTGTGTGCCAATGACTGTTACATCAGCTCTTTGTTCCTTCATTGCCAGCGTGAATGCTTCGGCTGCACTGGCTGTATTGCCGTTGACCAGTAAGACGATTTCACCGTCTCCCCATATTGCATTTGCCGTTGTTTTCAGCTCGTTCACGGAACCGTTGGCATATTCTTCACGCAGCACCGGGACACCGCGGCCCAGGAACAGACCGCCTACTTCCTGCAGGGATGTCAGATATCCGCCGCCGTCATCACGCAGATCAATGATCAGACGCTCAGCGCCTGCTTCCTTGAAGTCTTCGAGATACCCTTTGATCTCCTCACCGGTGGTATCACCGAACTGCAGGATTTCAAGAATAGCCGTGCCATCCGGCAGGATCTCTCCCCATGCCGTATAGGCAAGGGCTGCACGCACAATGTCCATACTGACGATTTCACCGTCACGCAGGAATTCCATGTGTACGGGAACGCCTTCTTCACCGCGCACCAGATCAGCGATATTGTCGGAGGACATGCCTTCCACGAGTACGCCGTCTACACTGCGGATCTGATCACCGGGCTGTACGCCTGCTTTCTGGGCAGGTGAGTTCTTGAAGACACGTTCGATCATGTTCAGATTGTCACCGGCAATGAACTGCACACCGATGCCGACATAGCTGTGGTTGATCGAAGTCACGAAGTCCTCCACCTGCTGCTTGGACATATAGGCAGTATGGGGATCCTCTTCATTGGTGGTTATACCGGTCAGAGCCTGGTTCAGGAAACGCTCCTTCGCATCTTCGATATCCTTGCCGAAGAACCAGTCATTGGTCATGATCGACATGGTTGTATTGATCTTCTCCTGGATCCTGTCATCCACGGTCTGCGCACGCTTCCTGGTTTCATATACGTATCCGAAGAAAGCACCGGCTGCCGCCATCAGCACCACCATCAGTGCATAACAGATAAAAGATAGACGTTTGTTCTGCTTCTTCAGTTCCCTGTACGCCTGTTCATCCGGATGACGCACCGTACGGATCACAATATTCTCAGTTTTTTCTCCGGTCTTCTGTTCGCTCATAGGTTTATCCTCACTTAACAGAAAGAAAAGGGAAACCCCTTTTCTTCATTAACCGCCCCAGACGGACTCCGGCCTTACACGGCATGGAGCACTGGCGCCGTTTTCACAGATATGATTCAGACCTGCTGAATACCAGTCACAGTGGAAGGACAGATTGCCGTCCCAGTTTGTGGCATATTCGGTAAACAACTCGGCACCGCCAAGATAATAGACTTCGATATGCGAGTGCGGACCGCTGGCATTGCCGGACATACCGACTTCACCGACTTTGTCACCCGCCATAACAACCGTTCCTTTGGGAATCGGCGTATTGATAAGCATATGACTGTATTTGACTGCGTAGAGACCGCCGTTGATCTTGAACAGCGCATCGATCTGGTTGCCGCCGCCCCATGTACCGCCGACACCGACACAGCCGTTGCCGAGCCATCCGTCACCGCATCCGTTGACACTGTTCAGGATAACACCGTTGCCTGCTGCGAGAAGCGGAGTTCCCTTCGGCGCTACAAAGTCCGCGCCGAGATGGATACCGCCGCCGTCATAATACCAGGTTCCTGCCCCCGGATTGATATGTCCGGAAGCGACCGGATATGTCCAGCCGGGAGCCGCTGTTACTTCGTTCAGCTTTTCGGTGATTTCACGCATGGTTGCCTGGATTGCTTCGATATCCGCAGCCAGCTGGTTGCCCTCAGCCACGAGAGCCGCAAACTGCAGACGCATTTCCTCTTCAACAACCTGGGCCTGATACTTCATGGCAAGGATCTGGTTCTGCTTGTCGACCACTTCCGCACGGGCTGCTTCGACAACTGTCTTCTCTTCCTCAACACTGGCTTTGTCAGCTTCCAGCTGAGCGATGAGATCAGAGAGATCATCCATGGTCTTTTCATCATAGTTGGTGATATCCGCAAGACCGTTGGCAATACGGATAAAGTCATCAAACGTACGTGCACCCATCATGATATCAAGCCACTGGTTCAGCTTCATCGTTTCCTGTGCCCGGACCATACGTTCTTTGATCTTTTCGGAAGCCGCATCAACTTCCGCCTGGTTGGAGGCTATCTTTTCCTCCAGCATTTCAATTTCTTTTTCCTTGACCGCAATCTCTCCGTTCAGCGTTGCGATTTCACCGTTCAGGGCATCTGCCTGCGACTGGAATTCGGCGACCTGCTGACCGTAGTAGGAAATATCTGCTGCGATTGCCTCACGCTGCGACTCGATCTCGTTGATCCGTGCCTGCAGGGAACCGCTCTGTGACTGCATATACTCGTTGAATGCGGCGCAGGAAGCTTTTTCATCCGCGGTCAGCGGAAGTTCTCCCGTACACAGATTCATCCAGTAATTCGTATCGGAAAAGTCAGCCGCCGGGGTTGTCTGCACCGGTGTTACGGTCGGTGCGGGCTCATCCTCACCTTCCGCCAGTACCGGTAAACAGAGTGAACCGGTCAAAGTGCAGGCAGAGACAAGGAGAGCAAGTGCTTTCCTTACCGCTTCCATCTGAGATACCTGGAAACCGAGAAGAAGCTTCCCAGCAGACCAACGAGAACACCGATGGCCAACAGTGCAAGACTGACGTACCGGATAAAGGGATTCGGAGGCATCAGTGTGAACATATTCGAAATGACATAACCGCCGGTAGCTCTGTAGAGATACGTGTATCCGTACCATGTCAGCGCAATCGGAATCAGAGCACCGAGAGCACCGATCAGAGCGCCTTCCACCACAAAGGGTGCACGGATAAAGCCGTTCTTCGCACCGACGTTGCGCATGATTGCAATTTCATCCGCACGGGTGGAGATCGTCAGCTTGATGGTATTCTGGATCAGGAAAATTGCCAGGATGGAGAGAGCTGCCGCAATCACACCGCCGACCGTTCTAACGGTACGCAGGGCATTGACAAGACTCACGGCACTGGTGCCGCCGAAGTTAACCTTGTATACGCCTTCCATCTCACTGATCTTCGCGGCAATTGCCTGAATATCGGAACCCTGCTTCACTTCCACATAGAAAGCATCATGCATAGGGTTGCTGGAGCGGAACGGTTCAAAGGCCTGCTTGGTCTTTTCATCACTGAAGCTGTCAATATAGTACTGGAATTCCTCTTCCTTGCTGGAGAAGTTTACGGCAGATACACCGTCAATCTCCTTGATGGCAAGCGAGATTCTGTCTTCTTCCTCGGCTGCTTCATAATCGTAGTCAACGAGAACCGCAATCCGCAGCACACCTTCTTCAATACCGCGGGTAAACTGTCTGATATTCCATGTAAAGATCAGAAACAGACTGATGATGATCAGGGTGATGGTAACGGCAAACATACTGGATACAGCGGTTGCGCCGTGCCGGATCAGTCCCCTGAAGCCTTCCTTGATCGGACGCCAGATTCTACTGATCATGCTGCACATAGCCTCCTTCCGCAAGATCCGCAACAATGTGACCGTGTTCAAGCACGATCGTACGTTTGCGGTGTTTATTTACAAGAGTCAGATCATGCGTGACCATCAGGATCGTTGTTCCATAGGCGGCGTTGATCTTCTCCAGAAGCGACATGATTTCATCGGACATAGCCGGGTCCAGGTTGCCGGTCGGCTCATCCGCAATCAGCACCTTCGGACGGTTCGCAATGGCACGGGCAATGGCAACTCTCTGCTGCTGTCCGCCGGACAGTTCAGACGGGAAGGCATTTCCCTTGTCATCCAGACCGACCAGATTAATAACAGCTCTGACTCTGCGTCTGATCAGGTCCTTCTTCATATTGATAACTTCCAGGGCATAGGCGATATTCTCAAATACCGTCTTGGCCGGAAGCAGTCTGTAATCCTGGAAAACGACACCGATGTTGCGGCGGTAGACAGGCACTTTGCCGTGTCTGAGTCTGCCGACATTGATGCCGACAACATTAACCACTCCCTTGGTGGGGATTTCTTCTCCGTCAAGAAGTTTAATCAGGGTACTCTTGCCGGAACCGGTCGGACCGATGATATAGACAAATTCGCCCTGATCGATCTTCAGATTAATATCATAGAGCGCATTGACGCCGTTCTTATATCGTTTATAGACGTGTGTGCATTCAATCATTGCATTTCCTCCTTTGCGGAAGTCCCAATCATTATATAGCAGAGCAGAACATTTTCCAAATGAACAGCAGGTGAATTCAGATGCGGAAGCCTCCCGTGAACCCCTCTCCGTGCATATCCGTCGCATCCGTTGTAATCATGAATGCACGCGGGTCCTTCTCACTGACAATTTCCACCAGACGGCTGTACTGACGCTGGCTGACCACACACAGGACTACCTTGCGGGGATCGCCGCTGTAGCTGCCGGTCGCATCGAAGATCGTAGCGCCGCGGTCCAGTTCATCGTTGATGCCGGCAATGATTTCCTGCCAGCGGTCAGAGATGATCTGCACGGATTTGGATACGGTGCCGCCGACCGTCATGGACCAGTTGATCGCATAGGCAGAGACAAACACCGAAATAAGACCGATCAGCACGGCTTTCAGATCATATGCCGCAAACCCCAGCAGAACCGTGAGAGCATCGGTTACCAGGACGAGTGAAGATACCCGGATACCGGTCAGTTTGTTTATGATCAGCGGAGGTATATCCATACCGCCTGTGCTGGCACCGGCGCGGATGACTGTGCCGATGCCAATACCGCCGACCAGCCCTCCGTAAAACGATGCCAATACCGGATCGATATCCGGTATCTGCAGGACTCTGCTCAGCAGGGTTGTAAACAGCGGATAACAGAGAGATGAGAGTGCCGTCGAAACAAAGAATTCCCGGCCGAGAACCGCCGCTCCCACCGCCAGCAGTCCCAGTATCAGGATGTTTGCCAGCAATGTTTCATCCATGTGCAGGAACGGCTTCAGAGCGACCGCAATACCGGCAACTCCGCCCGAGAGAATGTGAAACGGAATAATAAAAAGTTCAACCGATACGGCCAGCAGAAATGTACCGGCCAGAACCATGAACAGTTTGATTGCTTTAAGCTTTGCGGAATCTTTACCCATATGTGAAATTATACCATTATGCCTAATGCCCATTGTGTGAAAACATGTGATTCCGTTGCAATTCCCTTCATTTGTGCTATTTTTACAGGCATGAGCAGAAAAAACCGTTTCCGGTACTGGTGGGTCTGGCTGCCGGTGCTGTTCTACACAGGCTGGATCTTCCGCAATTCCATGATGATTGCCGAAGCATCCAACGTTATGTCCTACTCGGTCAGCTATAAACTGATTGCGTTTTTGCAGCGGCTTGGTCTCTATGCGGACTTCCCCGTCTTTCACCACTACGTGCGCAAACTGGCACACTTTACGGAATTTGCAGGTCTCGGTTTCCTGGTCGGCATCGCCATGAAGCTCTGTCCGCTCTTCCGTTCCCGTATCCTGAACTTCCTGCTGTTCCTGCTGGTCATTCCGTTTACCGATGAAATGCTGCAGCACTTCTACGAAGGACGAGCAACCCAGGTCACGGATATGTTCATTGACGGTGGCGGTATGCTGGCAGGCGGTTTCTGTGCCTATGTTCTGATTCTGATCATCCTGGATCTTTTCGGAGGCAGACATGAGAGATGAATACAAGGAAATGATCGGTGCGCTGACCGGCGTTGCCCGTGCTTCGGAAGGCGGTATGTATCTGCAGGAGAAAACAGCCGCCCTGCTGCAGCAGGCCTTGGCAGTCTCACCGGAAGATATCCCTGCCGTAAATGCATTTACGGAAGCTGCCCGGGCAGAGAAAAACAGACTGGTGCCGGATTGTGCATTATGTGCTTCTCCCTGCGGCAGAACAGCGGACTATGATCTGCGTGATATCATGCACGCGGAACCGGCTGTACGGGAGCTGAAGGAAGAGATTCTGAAAGCCCTGCCCGGCACAAAGAACGGAGCTCTTGCGGCAGAAGCGCTGTTCAAGCTTGGTGAAACGGCACCGGCTGAATACTATGCGGATGTTCTGCAGAGGCTGCAGGACGGGAAAAGAGGCTGTAACAGTTGAAAAGCTTTTATAGCCTCTTTTGAATTGGTAAAATGGAGATATGAAAAGTGCTAATCAAGTACTAGCCCTACCTGATCAGCGAACATATTATAATGCTGTTCAGCTGGTTATGCCAATCGATGTACGGATCAAACTTGAAAAAAATGA
>JAFUCL010000073.1 GCA_017459725.1 Solobacterium sp.
AATGTTCAACTCAGGCAATGTTACAAGAAAGCGCAATCGACACCATGAAAATATGGAGGACAGGTTACCCTATCCTCCATATTTTTGTGATGTCTGTACAGTGATTTATTTTCCTTGTCTACTTGACAAGAGTCGGATCACAGTGCGCAGTGATGCTGCTGATGAGCAATTACAGCAGGCTTCCTTCATTCCAGGTGCCTGAGGGAGGCTATGAATCGGTTGCGGCTTCGATCTCCTACGGGGGATATTCACCGCTGTATATCCTGAACAGCTACAGTGATATGATCACATCCCTGCATGCATTTATCTACGGGGATGATGATTATGAACCGAGCAGCCAGGCCCAGGAGATTGAGCGCAACATCTATACATATTTTGGATTATGGTAATAAACCGACCCGGAGCCGTTATCAGGTTCCGGGGTTTTGTTTCGGGGCATGGAAATAAATGCGAATAGGGGGAATCTGTCGACCATACTCGACAGATTGGTAATAACTGCAGGTTTTGTCGACTGTAATCGACAGAATTATAACTTCGCTGTATTATTCTGCAGGCTTCTGCTGTCCTCGGCCGGTGTATGTCCGTATATCTTTGTGTATGCACGGTAAAAGGAGGAATAATCACGGAAACCGCAGTGTATGGCTGTTTCGGCAGCGCTTGTGCCTTCCGCCAGCAATCGGTGCGCCAGCATGATCTTCTGTACGCGTATATACGACATGATGGGGGTATGGAGCTGTCTGGTGAATATTTTCTGGACCGCGGAGCGGGAGAGATGCAGCCGGGCACAGAGATCATCTATGGTATTGATATTTGTCAGATTGGTGTCGATATACCGGATGATGCTGCGGAATGATTCGTTGACTTCATCCGCCCTCCGGACAAGACCGCTTGAGGACATCAGAGCTGCGATAATGACATTCAGCTGGGCCGCAAAGGCAGGGAAGACATATGCTTCCTGCATCCGTTCATGCAGTGTATCCAGGTGCAGCAGTTCCTCAGAAAGCTCTGTTCCGGCAATGCTGTAAACATGGTCCAGGGTGTTCATGCGGCGGCGCAGGATGTTCTGCAGGGCACTTTCTTCAAAGCGTATGACAATGCGTTCATACAGGGAGGTGCTTTTCAGTACGACCTGGTGATGCTCACCGGGACGGATGACAAGCAGACTGTGCGGATTCAGTGAATAGCGGTTCTGCTGGATCATGAAGTCCGCATCACCCTGTATAAAGTACAGCAGTTCATAGCAGGCATGATAATGGTCGGGAAAAGAAGCCGGGGTCATTTCCGGACTGTCCGTGATCTCATGTTTGAACGTATATGTTCCGTAGCGTACATCGAATTCCATTACAGTCATTATAAAAAAACGAACACAATTTGCAATATATGAGTGGATTAATTGCAATGGTTCTGCGTATAAGCGCTTGATAAAATAAACGTGAAGTTGAAAGATCCGGTACTGATGGAGTTCTCTTACTTCCTGAATAACTCTGCAGAATGCGCTGTCTTATACCCCTGATCAATGAAGACAGTCCGGATTCCACGCAGGGTTTTACCGACACAGGAAATCAGAGGATCCGCATCAGGCCGGATAATTTTTTTGGAACAATAAGGGAGGTTCTATGGTTGATTTGACAAAGAAGCCGTTCTGCCTGGATGAGAATCAGATCAAATGGGTGGAAGACACCATCAGCTCCATGACAATTGAAGAGAAAATCGGACAGCTGTTCATCAATCTGAATGTCAGACATGACAAAGAGATGTACAGACCTTTCATCGAGAAGTACCATGTCGGCGGCATCCGCTGGCAGGGCGGTACGCTGGAACAGCAGTATGAACAGAACAAATACTATTTCACTGAAAGTAAAATACCGCCGCTGATTGCCGCGAATCTGGAAAGCGGAGCGAACAAGACGGTAACCGGCGGAACACTGATTGCCAGCGGACCTGCCATGGGTGCAGGCGGACCTGAGATTGCAAGGCTGATGGGAGAAATATCTGCAAGAGAAGCAAAGACGGTCGGTGTAAACTGGACCTTTGCGCCGATTACCGATGTGGTGCTGAACTGGCGGAATACCATTGTGAATAACCGTGCGTTCGGCAATGATCCGGATGAAGTCATTGCGGATTCCATTGCGTATATGGAAGGTGTGCACAAGTACGGCATTGCCTGCTGTGCGAAGCATTTCCCCGGCGACGGTTCCGAGGAACGTGATCAGCACCTTGTTATGGGCTGCAACGATCTCTCTGTTGAAGAGTGGGAGAATACATACGGCAAGGTATACAGAGCTGTGTTTGAAGCAGGTGTGGAGTCGGTCATGGTCGGTCATATCTGCATGCCGGCATGGTCAAAGAAGCTGCGTCCGGGTATGAGCGATGAGGAAATCATGCCTGCTTCGCTTGCACCGGAGCTTCTGCAGGATCTGCTGCGTGATCATCTCGGCTTCAACGGTCTGGTCCTGACGGATGCGTCGCATATGGCCGGTCTGTCCACGGCAGCACCGCGTTCGGTGCAGGTTCCGGGTGCGATTGCGGCAGGCTGCGATATGTTCCTGTTCTTCAACGATCCCGATGAAGACTTTAAGTACATGATGGACGGCTATAAGAACGGTGTGATCACGGAAGAGCGTCTTTCGGATGCCCTGCACAGAATCCTCGGTCTGAAGGCCAAGCTGAAGCTGTATGCATACCAGTGGCCGGAGAAGGAAGAGATGGCGTTTGTGGGCAGTGAAGAAGCACATAAAGCTGCGGAAACGGCAGCGGATGCTTCTGTTACCCTGGTCAAGGATACCCAGCATATTCTGCCGGTGGATCCCAAGGTCAGAAAGAGAGCAATGCTCTATTATGTGGAAACAGCACCGGTATCCTACAGCAAGGGCACAGACCCGGCTAAAAAGATTGTCATAGAAGAGCTGGAGCGGGCCGGTTTCGAAGTGGACGCCCACCAGGATTACTACGAAATGGAAGCGGAGAAGATGTCACCGTTCAATGAGTTCCGCATCATGGAGACACCTCCTGTGGAAGAGTTCAAGAAGAAGTATGATATCGTCTTTGTCTTCGTGCACATGGAAGGATATGCCAAGGAGAACAATGTAAGGGTTGTCTGGTCCGCGGCACATTCCAGCGAACTGCCGTGGTATGTGCATGAAGTGCCGACCGTCGGTGTATCACTGAACTATACGAATCATCTGTATGATCTGCCGATGCTGAAGACATTCATCAATGCCTATGCACCGACCAGAGAATATATCCGTGCAGCCGTTGAGAAGATCACCGGTCAGTCAGAGTTCAAGGGAAAGGCGAATGATCTTGTCTGGTGCGGCAGATGGGATACAAGAAGGTAAGTATATGGAAGATCTTCTGAAGGAATTTGAACCGAAGCATGATCTGCTTGTATGCATAGATTCAGACGGTACGGTCTTTGACAATATGGAGCTGAAGCATAAAGAGTGCTTCTGTCCGGCTGCTGTCAATGTCTGGAAGCTGCAGGCTGTATCCAGGTATTTCCGTGAAGTATGGGACTTTGTCAATCTGTATTCCAGAGACCGCGGCATCAACCGTTTTCCGGGTATTGTAAAGGCACTGGAAGAGACGATGAAGCGTCCGGAGGTGCAGGAGAGAAATATCACTCTGCCGGATCTCAGCGTACTGAAGAAGTGGATTGCGGAGACACCGGTGCTTGGCTGCGGCGCTCTTGAAAAGTTCGCGGATACGGTGGATGATGAAGCTGTAAGAATGGCAATTGCCTGGAGTCATGAGGTGGATGAGAACGTGCACAGGATCGTGCATGATCTTCCGCCGCTGCCCTATGTAAGGGAAACACTGGAAAAGATGAGTGCATATGCGGATATCGTGATCGTATCTGCGGCTACCCATGATGCCCTGGAAAGGGAATGGATCTCCAATGATCTGATCCGTTATGTAACAGTAGCGGCCGGGCAGGAGCTCGGTTCCAAGGCGGAATGCATCAGACGTTCCATGGAAGGCAAATACAGTCCGGATCATGTGCTGATGCTGGGGGATGCGCCGGGTGATGAGCAGTCCGCTGCCGTGAACCATGTGCTGTATTATCCGATCATTCCCGGACAGGAGAGTGCTTCCTGGAAGAAACTTCTGAATGAATCATTTGATAAGTTCACTGCAGGCACATACAAAGGTGCTTATATGGACGGCCTGGTCAGTGCATTCTATGATGCACTGGCAGTAAAGGCGCCCTGGGAGGAATAAGACAATGCGAACAATCTGCAGTATCAACGACAACTGGAAGTTCTGCAAAACATCCGAAATACCGACTGCTTTTCCCGCTGCGTGGGAGGATGTAACTCTCCCGCATACATGGAATGCCGTGGATGGCCAGGACGGCGGCGATGATTACTGGAGAGGACAGGCTGTATACTGCCGTATGATCACTGAGGATCTGCCGGAGGGAATGCGTTTATATGCAGAGTTCCCGGCCTGCGGAAACAGCGGTGATGTATACCTGGGCGGAGAGCATCTTGTGCACCATGACGGCGGTTATTCAACCTTCAGAGCCGATCTTACGGATGGCATCAGACAGGGCAGAAGACTGCTCGCTGTCAAAGCAGACAACAGTGTCAATGATACGGTATATCCGCAGATGGCAGACTTTACCTTCTACGGCGGACTGTACCGCGGGGCTAACCTGATTGCCGTGCCGGAAACACACTTCGAACTGATCAAAGCAGGTTCAAGAGGCCTGAAGATCACTCCGGTATGCAGGGGAACCGACTATGAAGTCACCGTGGAAACATGGCAGAACGGCGGCACTGTGGAAATCACCGTGAATGGTGAAACAAAGACCGCTGAGAATACAGACGGACATGCCGAAGCTGTATTTGTCATCAAGGACGCGCATCTCTGGGACGGTGTCAAAGACCCGTATCTGTATACATGCAAAGCGGTGCTGAAGGTAAACGGTGAAGCTGTGGATGAAGTGTGCGACCGTTTCGGCTGCCGTACGTTTGAAATCGATCCGGACAAGGGTTTCCTTCTCAACGGCAGAAGCTATCCGCTCAGAGGTGTATCAAGGCACCAGGACCGCAAGGGTTACGGCAATGCGCTCACGGATGCCATGCATGAAGAAGACATGGATATCATCTGCGAGATGGGTGCCAACAGTATCCGTCTGGCACATTACCAGCATGCCCAGAAATTCTATGATCTCTGTGATGAAAGAGGTCTTGTCGCATGGGCGGAGATTCCGTTTATTTCTGCATTCATGGAGAACGGTGAGAAGAATACCTTCGAACAGATGGAGGATCTGATCACCCAGAACTACAACCATGCCTGTGTGGCTGTATGGGGTCTTTCCAATGAAATCACCATGCGCGGTATGAAGCCGGGTCTTGAAGAGAATCATGTAAAGCTGAATGACTTTGTTCACCGCATGGATCCGACAAGACCTACAGCCATGGCGCATGTCTCCATGCTGGATAAAACAAGCTCCTTCCTGGATATCTCCGATGTCGGTGCCTATAACCTGTACTTCGGCTGGTATGATGAAGGTCTTGAGAAGAATGATCAGTTCCTGGAGGATACCCATCGCCTGCATCCGTCTCTCCCAATCGGTCTTACCGAATACGGCTGCGACACCAATCCGCGCTTCCATTCCGAGAATCCGGTCAGAGGCGATTACACCGAAGAGTATCAGATGCTGTATCACGAGTATATGCTGAACATGTTCATGCAGAGACCGTGGATCTGGTGTACCTATGCCTGGAATATGTTTGACTTTGCGGCAGATGCACGCAACGAAGGCGGCACACCCGGCACCAACCAGAAGGGTCTCGTCACCATGGACCGCAAGATCCGCAAGGATGTGTATTACCTGTACAAGGCATACTGGTCCGATCAGAAGTTTGTGCATCTCTGCGGCAGAAGATTCGTTGACCACAATGCGCATGACATCACCCTGACGGTCTATTCCAACCTGCCGGAAGTAACCCTGTACAAGGACGGTGTAAAGCTGGAGACAAAGACAGGCGAGCGTATCTTCCGCTTCAATGTTTCCCTGGAAGGCGAACATACCTTCACGGCAGAGAGCGGAACATATACAGATTCCATAACGATCCGTTATGTCAGCGAACCGAACCAGGACTACATCCACAAGGGTGCAGGTATCCTGAACTGGTTTGATGCGGAGGGACTGCAGACAGACCATTGGTCACTGGTGGACAGAATCTGCGACATGATGAAGAGCGCCGAAGCACGCAATGCACTTAAGGTTGTACTGGACAGAGCTTCCGGAGATGAGGATGCCCTAATCACAGCAGCACGTAAGGATATCTCCGTTCTGGAAAACTGTGAGCTGAAGGGTGAAGAGCTGCTCGATCTCTGCGGCAAGACCATGAACAACAACATCAAGCGTTTCGTCAACGCAGCCCTGCAGAAGATCACAAAATAAAGTCCAGCAAAAACTAATTTTCAAACATTCAAAGATTGACCGTATGAAAACTGCGGTCAATCTTTATTTTGATATCAGGCAGATATACATGATGCGATCTGATTATTACCGTGCGAAAACAATCATTTATATGCAGTATGTGTTTTAAACATTGTGCATTTAGTCGTAAACGTGTGCTTTTTTTGTGACACATCCATAAAATGCATAAAGTGTGTATACGGTGTACGTGGTAGAATATTCACAAACATATAATGATTGAATTGAGGGAGGAATTAGTATGGCAGGAAAATGTCCGGTATGCGGTGCTCCGCTTCAGAACGGGGTATGCGGATACTGCGGGTATCATGAAGCGCAGGCTCAGGCCGCACCTCAGTCAGCAGCGGCGCAGCCTACAATTGTAGTCAATAACGTGGTGAGGAACACGGTAAGTCCTACATTTGTAAGAGCAGCGCTTGTCAGTTCTAAGAACAGAACACTGGCTCTTATTCTTTGCTTAGTTTTTGGCTTTTTCGGAGCACACCAGTTTTATTCCGGAAGAATCGGGCGCGGGATTCTTTATCTTTTCACCATGGGTTTGTTCGGTATAGGCTGGTTTATAGACCTGGTCAAAATCCTGCTGGGAAGCTATACGGATAAATTCGGACTTCCCATTAAAAACTGGTAAAAGACAATGGATTTTAAGAGTTTAATCCGCGGACAGTTCCTGGATACAATCGAATATGAAGATCTTTCAAATCGGATCATAGTGTACAAATATGTCCGGCCCTCGGGAGATAACGAAATCAAACAGGGATCCAAAGTGATTGTAAGAGAAAGCCAGGCCGCAATATTCCTGTGCAAAGGTCAGCTGGCGGATGTATTTAAACCCGGTACATGGACACTGAACACAGAGAATCTGCCGGTTCTCTCGTCGATGTCTGCAGTCGGACATTTGTTTAATTCTCCGATTAAAGCTGACTTATACTTCATCAGTACAAAGCAGTTCACGGGGAATAAATGGGCAACTAAAAATCCGGTTATTCTGCGTGATCCCGAATTGAATATGGTCCGTGTAAGGTCGTTTGGCCAGTATTCATTCCGGGTCGTGGATCCTGAACTGTTTATGAAGGAAGTATTCGGAACCAAGGGACTGGTTCTCACATGGGATATTGTGCAGTATCTGTCCGGTCTTATTTCCGAAGCGTTTGCGACTGTACTGGCAAGTGCCGAACTTTCTGTCCTTGATCTTGCGGCGCAGTACAAACTGATCGGCTCGATGATCAGAGATGAGGTAAATCAGACCGCTGAAGGCATCGGTATTGAGTTCAGCAATGTACTTGTGGAGAACTTCTCACTGCCCGATGAAGTTGAAAAGCTTATCGATGAACAGTCCGGTATAGGAATGGCCAACAAAGATATGAACACTTTCATGCAGTATCAGGCCGCAAGATCTATGCGTGATGCCTCAAAGCAGAAGGGCGGACTTGCAGGTCTGGGAGCCGGAATGGCAGCCGGCAATAAGATGGTTTCGGTATTTAATCAGGCCACCGGATCTGATACTGATGACAACTCAATAGAAAAGCTCAGACAGCTGAAGATGCTTCTGGATGAAGGTATATTGACACAGGAAGAATTCGACCTTAAAAAGAAACAGATTCTGAAGCTCTGACATACTACAGATCAAGACGCTTTCCCAGATACGGGAAGGCGTTTTTTAAGTCTCCGCTTTTAACGGGACACTACAGAAAAGGGGATAGATATGTAATCCATCCCTTTCATGTGCTCCAATCAATTGTAAGTATGCTGTGGTGTCAGTTTCTCGGGATTTCAGCTGACTCAGATAGAATCATCCCAATCGTCTTCGTCGCTGAATAACTCCTTCCACATTGATTCCATGATTTCCATCCACATTGCTTCTGCGGCGAAATAAGGAACAGCACGGCCGTACAGTTTTGCCTCCGCGTCAGTTTTATCGGCGTTATTGTAGGGCTCATACTGCATTCTCTTACCGGCATAATATACTTCAGAGGGCAGGTTGTTGCTGAAACCGTCATGCTCTGCTGTAAGCAGGTCGGTATCGAATACCAGATAGTCCGCATCCTTGCCGACTTCGATGGAACCTTTTTTATCTTCAATGCCGAGCTGAATTGCGTTGTTGATCGTATATCCCAGCAGCATTTCTTCAATTCCCATTCTCTCGTTTAAAGGAGGAAATATATCTTTGAAGCGCTCAACATCCATAATCTTTGTCTTATCGGAAACGAAACGCGTCATGCCGACTTCCATGCCAAGGTAGGGATTCCAGGCTGTAAAGTCTCCGAACACAATCGTGTCGCTGGACCAGGTAACCAAAGCCCCTGTATCCCAGACGGATTTGCAGCGGTACAGCAGTTTACTGCGTTCCTCACCGAAGAGCCTCTTATACACCTCGACATCATCGCAGTGCCACCAGGGCGTGAAATTCGCAATCACTCCCAAAGGCGCAAAGCGCGTCAGATCCGCGGTGTCCTGGATCTGCAGATGAGCACTGACGACTCTGATACGGAAATCGTCTCCGAGTTCTTTTCTGACCTGCTCCACGGCATCCAGCACCAGGCGTGAGGAAGCTTCACCGACGGTATGCACATGGAAATCCAGGCCTTCCTTATTCAGCACTTTAAGAAGATCCACAGTTTCTTCCAGCGTCATGGCATTGCATCCGAGGTCACCGGTATCCGCATATGGTGTAACCATGGCTCCCGAATGCAGCTTCAGAGTGCCGTCCATGAAGAGCTTCAGGGTATGCACCTTTAAGTGCTCCGTATTGTATTCCTTCTGCATGCGTTTGAGCTCCCGGATGCCTTTTTCAGCTTCCCAGGCGGCAGAAATCACATAGCAGCCATCGACATAGACGGGGAGTTTTCCCTCCAGATCCATACTCCGCAGGCGGGAGTAGACATGCTCATGGAATTCAGGATATCCCGAAATGCCGGCGTCAAATACACCTGTCACACCGACACTGAGGCAGAAATTGATCCAGCGCTGAATCGCCGCATCAATCTCCGAATCCGGTTTGTTCATGGCTCTGTCAAGGATGATCGGCAGCTCGGTTGCGCCTTCACTCATTTCGCCGGTCACATGTCCGTCTTTACGCACATAGAAGCTTAAGCCGGGCACCGGATCTCTGGTCTCGTCCGTAATGCCGTGCTTCTTTAAGATATTGGAGTTCACCCAGATGCTGTGCATCTGCGCTTCCTGAATCTGCAGTTCTCCATCCGGACAGATCGCATCCAGATCTTCTTTTGTGAGATCCAGACCCTTAAGACGCTTTTTGTCGAGAATATAACAGTAGCGGTCCTTCCCGGGATTCTTCTTTATATCGTCCGCAATAAAATCCAGGGCTTCCTGTTTGCTGTCGCAGGTAATGATCGTTCCCATGCTGCCGACCAGGTCATATCCGGCGCCCATGGTTACATGAACATGGCTGTCGATGAGACCGGGAATGATGAATTTTCCGTTTAAATCTGTTGTTTCTCCCTCGAACTCCGAAAGTCCGTCGTCATTGCCGACATAGACGAACTTCCCATCCTTCACAGCTAAAGCGCTGGCCAGGATATTGTCCTTGTCCGAAGTAAAGATTTTTGCGTTTCTGATTATTTTGTCTGCTTTCATTTTGCGCTCTCCTTTATTTCAGTAGGACGGTTCTGATGACAGCTTTTGCGGGCACACAAAATTCTTCTTCCTGTCCGTCATGCAGAAAACAAAATCCGGTGTAAATGCGCAGTCAGGATTGATTTCAGAATTGTTTTTTTGTCTGCGGCGTTTGCCTTTGCAGTCGGCAGATTCCGGCGTAAATCAGTGTCACCAGCAGGATGTTATCCACTTAAAGAATATCATAAGACATAATAATGTCTCTTTAATTCCAGTATGATCTCTGCATTTATTGCTGATTTTGTCCGGGAAGGCGTCTTTGCCTGTTGTCCGCAGCCGGAACTCAATTTCACTGAAAACTTTTACAAACTACGGTATAATACCAATGATGGACAGAAATACGGATACACAGCTGAATAAGGATCTGCGGGTGCTGATTGTAGTGCCGGCTTTTAACGAGGAGCTGTCTCTTCCCGAACTGATACCGAATATTCATAAGTACGGATGGGAGAGTCTTGTTATAAATGACTGCAGTACGGACGGTACGGCGGAGATTCTGGATCAGTACGGTTTCCTGCATCTGGACCTGCCGAACAACGTCGGGCTTGCCGGGGTTACGCAGATCGGCTTCAAGTATGCGGCTGATCACGGCTATGATGTGGCGATTGTCACGGACGGTGACGGCCAGCATCCTCCGCGCTATATCCAGGCGCTTGTGGACGGCATCCGGGAAGGGAATGACTATGTGGTCGGTTCCCGCTTTGTGAGCGAGAAGAAGCCGATGACGATGCGTATGATCGGTTCCAGGCTGCTGTGTGCGGCTATCCGTCTCAAGACCAGGAAGAAGGTTACCGATCCCACCTCCGGTATGCGGGCTCTGGGTTCAAAGGTACTGGCAGACTTTGCGGAGAACATGAATTTTATCGCCGAGCCGGATGCCCTTGCCTATATTCTGAACAGGGGATACAAGGTCAAGGAAGTGCAGGTAAACATGGAAGAGAGAACGGTGGGAGTCAGTTACTTCCATAATCCTTTTAAATCCGTTAAATTCATGTATCAGGTTCTTATGAGTATTCTGTTTATTCAGTGATAGGAGAGAGTAGTATATGGTTTCGATCCCTTTGGGACTCAGAATTCTTCTGATTGTCGGTGCGCTGATTGCACTGATCTTTGTTATATATTCGTCCGTGAAGGCACGCATGAATGTACGGTATGCAATCCTGTGGATCACATGGGGTCTGTTTATCCTGCTTGTCGGTATCTTCCCGGATATTGCATATGTGCTTTCACAGCTGGTGGGGTTTGTCAATGTGACGAACTTCATCTTCCTGGTCATGATCGCACTGCTGTTCTTTTTCAATTACTACATGTATATGCGTTCGAGTCACATGGCGCAGGAAATCAAGCAGCTGAACTATGAAGTAGCGGTCCTGAAGCAGGAAAGGGATCAGAAAAAAGAGGAAAAGTAAACCTGCTGTACAGCAGATTCACCACAGGCAATGAATAACCTTAAAAGATATACACTGTATTTCATTAACATGATTGATATTGTGTCGATCGTGCTTTCATACTGGACCGCGCTCCTGATCAGAAAGAGTCCGGTCTTTTTCCGTAACAGACCTCTGTACATGCGGGATAACTATGATAAGTTCCTGCTCATCACGATCATTGCATATATCGTATACAACGTGCTTTTCCTGTACAGCGATGACAGGTTTGTAAAAAGAAATGCCAGGGAGGAATTCTCCGCCGTCATCAAGACGATGGGTTATATTCTGCTGATAACCGTTGTCTTCCTGTATTTTGCCAAGATGGGCGAGACATTCTCCCGTTTATTCGTAGCTATCTTCTTCGGTGTTTTCTTCATCGTGAACTTTGCCCTGAAGCAATTGCTGAAACAATTGATCAAGCGCGTATATGTCAGCGGGGCAGTGTCAGAGAAAGTACTGATCGTTACAAAGAAGGCGCTGGTCTGCGATGCGGTGAAGAAGATCCGCAATGACGTGGACTGGCGGTATATGATCTCGGGTATTGTTATTACCGATGAGGATCTCAAGGGAGAAAGCATTGACGGCATCAAGGTCATCTCCAACAGAGAGGATATGTTTGCGGACATTGCCGAGTGGGATGTGGATTCTATCCTGATCCTGCATGACAATGATGAAGGCATCAGCACGATCAAACAGTGGATGCACCAGTTCCGCAAGCTCGGCAAGATCATCCATGTCCATGTACCGGAATATGAACTCTATGATTCTTTCCATACCATGGATACGGTAGGAGATTATGCGGTTGTCACATACCGTGTCTATTCACCTATGCCAAGACGTCAGCAGCTCTTCCGCCGTATTGTGAACTTTATCGGTGCACTGGTATTACTGCCGGTATATGCGGTCGTATACCTCATTGTGGCACTGTTTACGGCCATTGAATCACCTGGACATATCCTGATCAGCCGTGTCCGTGTCGGCAAAAACAACCGCCGCTACTGGCAGTACAGATTCCGGGTATTCCGCACCGATGCGAAAGAACGGGAAGCACAGGGGAAGTCTCCGTATACACTGATCGGCAGATTCCTGCGTACATCACATCTCGACGGCCTGCCGATGATCCTGAACGTGCTGATCGGTGATGTTGCGTTTGTGGGACCGAAAGCACCGAACCTGAACAAATACCTGTCCATGACATCAAGGGAGAGAAATGTGCTTTCCATTACCCCGGGTATTGTCGGTTACTGGAGTCTTGAGAAGGAACAGGAAAAGATCACCAAGGATGAAGGGAACTATATCGGTCACTGGAATATCCTGAAGGATATGGAGATTATTGCGCTGATGATTCTGCGCTATGTGGCAGGCAAATCACTGCGCATAGACGGTGATACGCATCTGCAGGAAGAATATGACTTCATTGAGGAAATCAAGCGCCTGCGCGAACCGTACCACTATTCTAAGACATACAGCAGACCGCAGACATTCGGGTATTTCCTGTATCACTTTATTAAGAGAGTATTTGATATTCTGCTCAGTGCTCTGGCACTGGTTGTGCTTTCACCGCTGTTTCTGATTCTTACGGTTCTGGTCATGGGGGATGACGGCGGCAGTCCGTTCTATGCCCATGAGAGGATCGGCAAAGACGGCAGACGCATCACGGTATTCAAGTTCCGCACCATGCGCATGGATGCCGGTGATCTGACCAAACTGCTCACACCGGAACAGCTGGAACAGTACCAGCGTGAATTCAAGATCGATGATGACCCCAGAGTCACCAACCTCGGCAATTTCCTGCGCAGAAGCAGTCTGGATGAACTGCCGCAGCTGTTCAATGTACTGGGCGGTACGATGTCCTTTGTGGGTCCGAGACCTTTGATAGAAGATGAGATGAAGTTTTATGGCGATGAAGTTTCCAAACTGCTCAGCGTGGCTCCGGGCCTGACCGGTTACTGGCAGGCCTATGCGAGAAACAATGCGACTTATGAGACGGGAGAGCGGCAGAAGATGGAGATGTACTACATTGATCATCAGGGACTTCTGTTTGATCTGCGTATTATTCTGAAAACGATCGGAACCGTGATCAGCGGGGAGGGAGCACAGTAATGAATGCAAAGATACTGATTGCCTGCCACAAGGCCTGTGATGTGCCTCTGGATGAGATCTATCTGCCTCTGCAGGTAGGCGCATACGGAAAGGAAAGCATCGGTTTCCGGCGGGATGATGAAGGGGACAATATGAGTGCCTTCAACCCGTATTACTGTGAACTGACCGGTCTTTACTGGGCATGGAAGAATTTGTCCTGTGATTATCTCGGTCTTGTGCACTACCGCCGTTACTTTACCGTGCATGATAAGAAATACCGCATTGACCACGGTCCGCTGAACAGTGCGCTCTCACGGCCGGAGCTCAATGAACTTCTGATCCATCACAAAGTGCTGGTGCCTGAGAAAAGACACTATTATATAGAAACAATCTGGTCCCATTACAGTCATACCTTCTCGGAAGAACAGCTGGTTGAGACACGGAAATCTCTGGAAGCCGTCAGTCCGGAATATCTGGAAAGCTTTGATGTCTTCATGAAGGGAACGTCCGGGTATATGTTCAACATGTTCATCATGCCGAAAGACCTGGCGGATCAGTACTGTGCATGGCTGTTCCCCGTTCTGCATGAGCTTGCGGGAAGGGTGGATATCTCGGGCATGGATGATTTCCAGAAGAGATATATCGGCCGCATCAGTGAGCGTCTGTTCAATGTATGGCTTATACAGCAGGTGAAGACCGGTGTAATCAGGGAAGAAGAAATCGGTGAAGTGCCGTATTTCTACCGGGGATCGGTGGACTGGCGCCGCAAGATCACGTCATTCCTGAATGCCAAGCTGTTCCATAAAAAGTATGAAAAAAGCTTTTAAATAAGCTTTTTCTTTAGGACATCTTTTTGCGTTCGCATGATAAAACTTATCTTTACGGTACTGTATCAAGAAGTATCCCTTATTTGCAATAATCATTATAAAGGCATATTACAGTGATCCGATGGATAACTACAATATGGGAGAAGTCGGTCCTTTAAAAACCACAGTTAGGATTACAACGTGGGCTTTAACCTCAGTTTCCGGGACAAATGGGAAACTGACAATAAAATGGTCACCATCCAAAGTGTTTACGGGTTATTGGATACAATATGCAGAGAATGCAGCTTTTACGAAAAATGTAAAAAGCATTAAGATCACTAATCCCAAAACATCGACTTATGTTATTTCGAATGTAATCAAAGGGAAAACATGCAAGCCCAATTATACGAAGGAGATTAATGAACATAACAACGTATAGTGGGGACTTCCTTACTCCACACCAAATGCTGTTCAAGGTCCCCAAACACAGCAGACGGTGGTTATCTGAGATGCTAACCGGCCTTTTCGGTAGTCTTTTTCATGACCGGATCCAAGGAGATAGCGCTGCCAGCCATGCTGATGCATTATTATACGAGGTTGCTTTGTATCATCGTCTTTCAGATATGAAGAAAGGCTGGAATGCACACTGAGGCGTGAATTGGATTTTTCCATTATAATAATGTTAACTGTATTCAAAAGATACGAAGTACAGGGGTTTGTGGACAGACAGGTGATGTGTGGATATATGGAAAACGAAAAAGTGAGTATTATAGTCCCGGTTTACAACGTGGAGAAGTATCTGGCTCAATGCATTGATTCGGTGCTTGGCCAGACATATGTAAACTGGGAACTTTTATTGATAGATGACGGTTCAAGCGATGGTTCGCCGGAACTGTGCGACGGGTATGCTGAAAAGGACAGCCGTGTCAGAGTTATTCATCAGGCGAATCAGGGAGCTTCAACAGCGCGCAACCGCGGACTTGATGAAGCAACCGGAACCTATGTTATGTTTGTGGACAGTGATGATTATATTGCTTCCGGTATGGTCAGCAGGATGGTGAATGTAATTCATGATACCAAGACCGATCTTGTGCTGTGTGGCTATGAGCGGTTCACTGACACTTATCAGGATAAGCGTTCATACAGTGAAACTCCTGTGACGATTTTAAAGAATAAAGCAGAGATTGCACGTCTGTATACGAAGCCAAATACCAATATGTTCGGTATTTCCATTTGGGCAAAACTGTACAGAAATGATGTTCTGCAGGATAAGCATGTACGTTTTGATCCGCATATTTCATATGAAGAGGACTGTCAGTTCAACATAGATTATTTCGAACTTATCAATAACGCTGCTGTGATTAAGGAAGTTTTCTACCATTACAGGCAGATGGATGTTTCACTCTCTAAGGGATTTAAACGAAATACGTTTGAATTCTTGATTGCTGGATATAACCGGAGAATCGGATTTGTAAAGAAGTATGCACCGAAAACATCTCTGAACGGTCTGCATGCAATCCTGCTTGTTGTGGTTAAAAACACGATGATCAAAATTCAGAAGTCTTCCCTGAAGTTCACTGAGAAGATCAAGGAGCACAGGAAAGTCATGGCTTATGATGAGGTGCAGAATATTGTCAGGGTTTTGGGAAAATCCAAAAACGCGCTGACCAGGATTCTGCAGTACATCATCCCTTTGAAGAGCGGTTTTGTGGCATTTGTTGCGTTGTCAATGTGGGAACTATATAATAAACTGCGTAACAGAAAATAGGAAAACTTATATAGTTAGGAATGGAAGGACTGCGAATGAAGATAGGAATAATAACGTTTCATTTCCCTTATAATTGCGGCGCGACTCTGCAGTGTCTAGCACTGCAGACCAAGCTGGAATCATTGGGACATGAAGTATGCATCATTAATTACAGACCCTGGTATCATCAGAACCGCTACACACCGATGAAGAATCCGATTTACTGGGGAAAAAAATGTTTTGACAAGGAAACCCGATCATTTCCAAGAAAAGTTTATAAAGGAATGAAGGGATTCTTTCAGACAGTTTCGTCATGGCGCGGAAATGCTGAAACTAAAATCAAGGATGCAAAGTTCAGCTCTTTTATACAGAGCAATCTTCACGAAACAAAGGTTTACCGCACCCTGAAGCAGCTGCAGGATAATCCTCCAGCATGCGATGTTTACATTTCCGGCAGTGATCAGTTATGGAATGCAGGTCTGACAGACGGCAGTTTTGATGAGGCATACTTTATGAAATTTGGCAGTCCGGAAACAGGCCGGATGACATATTCTGTAGGAACGAATTTTGGCAGTCTGCAGAATCCGGAAGCAGTTCTTGAAGACCTGGTAAAAGATATCGATATCATTTCCATAAGGGAAAACAAGTGGCGTGCCGTCCTGGAAGAGGCTACACATGGTAACAAGGAGATTCATACCGATCTTGATCCTACGCTTCTGCTGAACAAGGAAGATTATTATCCTAAGATGTCCGATAAACTGACAAAAAAGGAGCCGTATATCCTGACATATTCAATGCCCAACGAAACGCAGAAACAGATTAACAATGGTGCCCGTCTGCTGGGCAAAGAGCTCGGTATGAAAGTCATTGACATCAACGGCAACCCCAACGGTATGAACAAGAAGGCCGACGACAGCCGTATCTGCGGACCTGATGAATTCCTGTGGTATATGAAGAACGCGGACTATGTTCTGACCAATTCATTCCACGGAACAGCATTCTCACTGATATTCGAAAAACAGTTCATGGTAATTCCGCATTCCATTACCGGATACCGTGCTACGGAGCTGTTGGATAAAGTGGGGCTGTCAAGCCGCTATAAGAAGATAACCACGGATGCTGTGGAAGAAATGAAGAAAGAAATCGATTATACGCAGATAAGAGACAGGGTTCAAGAACTGCGGCAGGAATCTGTTGATTTCCTTGTTTCCAGTCTGGATAAATTAGGAGATAAATAATGTATTCAAAGATTAAAAACATACAGATTATTGTTTCGTTGCTGAAACAGCATAATATACGCCATATTGTTCTTTCGGCGGGTACCCGTCATGTACCGATTGCACATTCCGTTGAAAATGATTCATTTTTTAAAACCTACTCTGTAGTGGATGAGAGAAGTGCAGGCTACTATGCTCTCGGTCTTGCAAAACAGTTAGGTGAGCCGGTAGCACTGGCATGCACATCTTCCACGGCAACCTGCAATTATACGCCGGCTGTGGCAGAAGCGTATTTTCAGAAAATCCCGCTGCTGTTTCTGACCGGAGACAGAGATTCCTATCATCTCAATCAGTTGGAAGACCAGATGATTAATCAAGTGGATATGTACAGAAACTTCTGCAAAAAGTGTGTGGATCTTCCTGTGGTTGAAACCGATAAAGATATTTGGTACTGCCAGAGACTGGTAAATGAGGCAATACTGGAACTGAATCATCATGGATGCGGACCGGTGCAGATCAACTTCCATATCAACCAGACAATTCAGGATATAGCGGATGCATCGGTTCCTGAGCTTCCTGTATATAACAAAATCGAAAGAGTTGATTTTTCCTGTCCGGAAAATGTATGGCAGGCCAAAGCAGATTATCTGAAAAAGAAGAATATTCTTGTTGTCGTCGGCAGCCGTGCTCCTGCAACAGATGTTCTTAAAAATGCGATTGATGCATTTGAAGCAAAATATAATTGTGTGGTCGCAACAGAAAAGCTATCCAACCTGTGGTGCAGCAGTGCCCTGGATACATACTGCATGGCGGAATCCATCAATGGAAATGTCCTGCGTAAACTTCACATTAATCACGTGATTTTTTTCGGAGGCAACTATCTGTCCAGACTCAAGACTATGCTGAGAGGTATTCATGACAGTTTTGAGAGCTGGATCATTAATGATGACGGAGCAGTTATGGATCAGTTCCAGAACCTGACCGGAATATTTGAATGTGCACCAGAGGACTTCTTTGCATACTTTGCAGAGATGAATCCGGAAGGAAAGAATAACCGTGAGCTTTACAGCGGTATTAAGGCACTCATTGACGGAATCAAGGCAATTGATGCAAAAGCGCTTCCGGCAATGATCAACAAGCAGGCAATCGCAGATGCGAAGTTCAAGAAACTTCCGATTCCTGAGGGCAAAGAGCTGCTTCCTGAGAACTATCTGTCTTCTTTCTATGCAATGAAGTCTCTTACGGAACGCATTCCTGCGGATTCACTGCTGCATCTGAGCATTCTGAACAGTACACGTATTACACAGCTGTTCAAACTGAAAGACAGGGTTCAGGTATACAGTAATCTCGGAACAGATGGTATTGACGGAAGTATGTCAACGTTCCTGGGACAGTCCCGGGCGGAAAGTGATAAAGCCTGCTATCTGGTAATCGGAGATCTGAGCTTTTTCTATGACATGAATTCCGCAGGTATCCGTAATATAGGGAAAAATGTACATATTCTGCTGATTAATAACAGCGGTGGTGCGGAATTCTATTTCTCAATGGGTCCCAAACTTCTGCCGAATATTGATATGCATATTTCAGCAGCGCATAATCATCGTGCTAAGGAGTGGGTTGAGGCAAATGGCTTCAAGTACTATTCTGCGACCGGCATTGATGAATTCGATAAAGTTATCGATGAATTTGCGGCAAATGATCATGATGCGCCGGCAATTCTGGAGGTCTTTACGGACAAGGAAAGCGATGTTAAGGTTCTTAAGGGCTACAGACGTGCGATTATACAGGATCTTCCCGGTATGAGTACACTGCGTAAGGTAGAAGAGATTCCTGCAGTGCAGAAGCTTGTGCAGACAGAGGCTGGCCAGACGCTGCGCAGCATGCTGAAGAATAAACTGAAGAAATACCTTTAATGAAGCTGAATAAGCTTCATTTGGTATTTTTGGGTTTCATAAGAATACTGAATAACACGTATAGATATTAGAATTACACTTATGTA
Organism: Solobacterium sp.; assembly: GCA_017459725.1. Taxonomy (GTDB): domain Bacteria; phylum Bacillota_I; class Bacilli_A; order Erysipelotrichales; family Erysipelotrichaceae; genus Bulleidia. Next base: position 19,369 of record JAFUCL010000073.1, read on the forward strand.
ATGGAAATGTGGTAAGATGATTGTCACCGTGGACATTATGTAGAAACAGTCCGCAGGCAGGAAAGGAATGATTCTGATGGGTTTGAAAAGCTATATTAAAAGAGGCATTACCTACATTACGAAAGGCGTACCTAACAAGATTGTAAAGGTTAATATCGCCCAGATCGAATATGGAGGGGTTCTGAAAGGAAAGAAGGTATTGATTACCGGCGGTTCCCGCGGCCTCGGCTTTGAAATTGCCAAAAAATGTCTGCATGAACAGGCACTTGTGACCATTACGGGAAGAAAAATGGAAACACTGCAGGAAGCAAAAGAAAAACTCGGCAATCCTGAGAACCTTTTCCTGGTGGAGCATGATATTACAAAATACGAGACCGATGATGATGCAGTATATCAGGCCAGAAAAGCAATGGGTGGTATCGATATTCTCGTAAATAATGCAGGTGTATCGGTTCATAATATTGATTACAGCTCCTGTACGGAAGATATGTGGGATTACCAGATGGATACCAATCTGAAAGGGACTTATTTCTTCACGCAGGCATTTATGAAGTATTACAACGAAGTCGGAAAGAATTCGGGCAACATTATCAATATGGTATCTGAACGGGGTATGTATGGTGATGATGTTCCGTATGGTCTTGCTAAAAGGGCATTGATCAGTTATACGGAAGGTATGGCAAAGAAGCTGATTCTTAAGGGAATCCGCGTAAATGCAATTGCACCGGGTGTGACCGCTACCGAAATGACAGGCTATGATCCTGAAGGAAATCTGTTCAGACCGTATACACGTGGCAGAAGGGTATTCCTGGCTGAGGAAATTGCAGAAGTGGCCGTTTTCCTGATGACAGATGCTTCCAACTGCATTTCCGGGCAGGTGATAGTCTGCAATGAAGGAAATACACTGAGGTAATAATGAAGAATCAGATAAAAACATTTTTGCGTTATCGTGAGTTTATTAAAGAATTAGTGATTAAGGGTGTAAAGCTTAAATACAGACGCTCTTATCTGGGGGTTGTTTGGTCACTGATTGAACCGCTGCTGACAATGATTGTTTTGACAGTGGTATTCGGAACATTGCTGGGAAATACGGACAGAACATATCCGGTTTTCATTCTCTGCGGAAGACTCCTGTTCAGCATGTTTTCAACTGGTACAAACTCCGCAATGCGTTCAATCAGCAGCAATGCAGCTATGCTGAAGAAGGTATATGTGCCTAAGTATATGTTCCCGTTATCGTCAGTACTTTTTAACTATGTCATTTTCCTTCTGTCATTGATTGTGCTGATTCCGGTATCTATAGTTCTGAAAGTATATCCTACCTGGAATTTACTGCTCGCACTGCTTCCGCTGTTGAACATACTGTTGCTGACTCTTGGCGTTGGTCTGATTCTGTCCACTTATGCAGTGTTCTTCCGGGATCTTGAATATCTTTGGAGTGTATTGCTCACTTTAATTATGTATATTTCCGCTATTTTCTATCAGCCGACCAAGCTGCTGGAATCAAAGTATGCGGCTATACTGCAGTACAATCCTTTGTTCTGCATTATAGATAATTTCCGCAGTGCAGTCTTTTCTTCTGAATTCAACTGGGGGAATATGTTCTATTCCCTCGGATTTAATGTAGTGATTCTGGCAATCGGTTTGTACGTATTCAGAAGAAATCAGGACAAGTTCATTCTGCATATTTAGGGGTTGTCATATGAATAACGATGTTGCTGTAAAAGTGAGTGATCTGAGTATCAAGTTTAATCTGAGCTCGGAAAAGATAGACAGTATCAAAGAGTTTGTCATTAAAACGCTGAAGGGTGAGATTAAGTATGATGAATTCTGGGCACTGCAGAACATAAATTTTGAGATTAATAGAGGTGACCGTTTGGGCATATTAGGCTTGAACGGATCCGGTAAAAGTACACTGCTGAAAGTGATTGCGGATGTGTATAAGCCGACTGAAGGAAAAGTATATAAAAAGGGAAAAGTAGTTCCTTTGATTGAACTTGGAGCTGGTTTTGATCCGCAGTATACGGGACGTGAGAATATTTTCCTATATGGCTCGGTCATGGGTATGAAAAGGTCTTTTCTTACCGAAAAATATGATGAAATCGTGGAGTTTTCGGAACTGGAGCGTTTCATTGATGTTCCGCTGAAAAACTATTCTTCCGGCATGCGGGCCAGACTTGGTTTTTCCATTGCAACCGTGATCAAACCCGAAATACTGATACTGGATGAGATATTGTCTGTCGGCGATGCTAAATTCAGAAAGAAATGTGAAGGCCGTATCGCTGATCTGATTGAGACAGGTGTTACAATTCTTTTCGTTTCCCATTCCATTGATCAGGTGATGAATATCTGCAATAAAGCAATGATCCTGGATAAGGGAAAGATGGTGGCTTTCGGTCCTGCAGATAAAGTGGCGAAATACTACAATGAGAGAATTGTGGCATAGTTAGGAGTTGTGATGGCAGATTTAAAGACGGAGGAATATTATACGAGAATTCAGGATCTCATTGATGCCAATGATGTCCTGGTTTCAACAGACGCAAAAGTCAAAAACTGCGAGCGCATAGCCAGGTTGTGTGATACTCTCGGTACATATAAAGACTGTGAAATTATCAAGAAGAAGTATACGGAAAAGGCTGAAGCGGAAAGATATATAGGCCTTGAAAAGCAGTATTGTGACTGTCTGATTAAATTCAAAAACGCTGACTCAATTGATACATACACAAACGCAGAAATTCTGTTGAAGCAGTTAGGTGCATATAAAAATGCAAAAGAGCTGGCTGATCTGTGTCATAAAAAGGCGCTGAAAATGAAGCTGAAGAAACAAATCGCACTATGGATCAGAATTCTGATACTGGTTCTATTTGTTTCCGGGTTAGCCATGGCTTTGCTGTCAACATTCCACAGGGGGGATGAGCAGCATAATATTACTGTCACCAATGTTGCGAAAGGAATTAGAATTACTCCTGCCGATCCGGATTATATCGGCAGTTATGTTATCTATAGGGAAGTCTATAATGTGAAGACAAAAGACTGGAGTAAAGCTGAGCGGATCGGGAGTACTGCAGCCGATGCCTTTTACACTGATGAGAACGTATATCCCGGGACAATGTACAGGTATGCTGCAGTTGAAGAGGATAACGCTGAGCAGAGTCCTGAATACTTTACAAGTATGGTCAGAATCACTACAAGAGAAATCGTTGAACTGATGAGCGATACACCGTCTTCATTTACTGTGAGATGGTCCGGGAGCACTGTTTTCACAGGTTATCAGATTCAGTATACAGATGAGGAAGGTTCCTTCAGCAAGGCTGAAAATGTACTGATCGACAGTAAAGACAAATACTCAACCAGAATTGACGGACTGACAGAAAATGCGACTTATTATGTAAGAGTACGAAGCTATCATAGAATGAATAATACACTTTACTACGGAGGCTGGAGCCCGACTGTCGGTGTAACTCTGGCCAGTGAAGAGTAGGTGCTATCAGTAGGAGGCAAGAAATATGAAGCCTGATATTTCAGTGATCATACCATTATATAACTGTGCTGATACGGTTCGGTTTATGCTTGATGCAATACTTGCACAGACCAAAAAAAATGTTGAATACCTTTGTGTGGATGACGGTTCCACAGATGCTACACCGGAAATACTGAGAGAGTATGCCGAAAAGTGTGCAGATATCAAAATAATCCGGAATGAACGTAACAGCGGCGTAATGATGAGCCGGAAAAATGCTGTTTCTGTTTCTGAAGGAAAATACCTGATGTTCGCAGATGGTGACGATACAATGAGTCCGGAATTCTGTGCAAAGGCATTTGAGGCGATTGAACGGGAACAGACCGATGTGGTTCAGTTTTCGGCAACAATCAATTATGTCAGTGGACTGACCGAGGATGGTATTGCGACCGGCAGTAAAACGATGCATTCAAATCCGAAATCCGGGATTCATACGGATACCAATCTGCTCAGTTCAGACTGCTGGAAGAGCAAAACGTATATATACTACATGTGGAATAAGATCTACAACGGTGATCTGGTCCGCAAAGTATATAAAGAAATGATTGATGGCAGAACAGTCGGAGATGACTATTACTTCAATATGCTTTTCTCACTATATGCCTCCAGCTATGCAAGCATTGATGATGTTTTATATGAATACAATTTCGGAGAAGGTGTATCTTCTCTGCAGAGGGTTAATACCCAGCAACTTGAAATCTTCCTCGCTCCCAGAGAGTTCTGCAGACATATGGAAGAAAGACTTGCAGAAGAACCCGAGGATTACTCTGCTTATATTTTGGCTGCCAACAGACACTTTATCAGTGATGCTCTGGTCAGATTGAAACTCATGGATGAAAGGAATCTTTCAGAAGCCTTTTCACGTATTGTTGAGGTATGGGGACTCGGTAAAGTGACGGATACTGTTTACAGTACGTCTGTTCAGGGCAGAAATGAACTGATTGAAGTTTTGTCACATATCGATTATTTTAAACGTCCGGTCCTGCAGAACGAAAAACCGATGACTGTTGCCAGCTATTATCCTAAGCTTTCAAACGGTGGCGTGGAACGGGTAATGTGCAATATATGCTCTATGCTTGCCGAAATGAAGGACGACAGCGGAGATGCAGAATACAATGTCATCATTATTACCGACGAAAAAAATGAGGATTACAACAGTATAAGTGAATATGCCTACAGTGATAAGATCAGAAGAATGTATTTGCCAGCAGTAAAACCTGGAGAATCTTTTGAACCGCGTTTTGAAGCATGGAACAGAATCATTGATGAGTGTGGTATAGACGCAGTTATTGAGAATATCTGGGCAGATACCTCATTTATTGCAGATGCTGTATGTATCAAGGGTAACAAGCGTCATCCGATGCTGATCAATCACTTCCACAATTTTGTCGGTGAAATGTTCCGCTTCAGAAATGCCCTTGCAGAATACAGCACCAAGTTCTGGCAGTTTATCGACGGTGTTGTTGTGCTTTCTGAGACAGACAAGAGATTTGTTGAAGCATTTACCCGAAATGTGGCTTATATCCCTAATCCGATGACATTTGCTTCCGGATCTGCAGAATCCAAGTATGAGGATAACTACATTCTGTGGGCAGGACGTTTCGCTGAGGAAAAGCATCCTGAGGAAGCGGTCATAATGATGAGCTCATTGGTAAAGAAAAACCCGCAGGCAATGCTTCATATGGTAGGTACCGGAAAAGAGGAAATCGTAGAACGCGTGAAGAATGCAGTTGTATCACTCGGTCTTGAGAATAATGTTGTTTTTGAAGGCTTTTCTGAAAGCATGGATGAGTATTACAGTAAAGCCGCGGTGTTTGTAAGTACTTCCTCTACGGAAGGGTATCCGCTTACCTTTTACGAAGCAATCTCTTTTGGGGTCCCTGTAGTTATGTATGATCTGCCTTGGCTTACGTTTGCTGAGGATGGTAGAGGAGCTGTAACAGTACCACAGAAACGTACCATTCAGCTGGCTGATGAACTGTCAAGGATCCTGAGTGATGGTAAATACAGAAAAGAACTCTCAGATAAGGCCCTTGCTCATGCGAATGATGTCAGAGCAACGGATATTCCTTTGAAATGGAAGGAATATTTGGATGCAGTTAACGTAAATCCTGAGCATGGAAGTGAAAACAATGCTGAGAATATCCTGTTCCGGATGATCACAAAAAAGCAGAATGAAAGCAAGATCTACTGGAATGATGAATATGAATCAGTTCTTTCACAGACAAAAACATATCGCAGTAAGCTTGATGAAAGCAGGAGCAGAATCGATAATCTGAGACAAGAAGCTTCAGCTAACTGGCAGGCGAGGAACAAAGCAGTAGAAGAAGCTGCTGCGAACTGGCAGGCCAGAAACAAGGCGGTAGAGGAAGCTTCAGCCAACTGGCAGGCAAGAAACAAAGCGATTGAGGAAAAGAATGCTGCACTGCGCGACAAGAGAGCTGCGGAGCAGGAACTGGCTTTGCTGCAGACTGAGAACAGAAAGCTGCAGGATACCTATGAAAACCTGTTGGACAGAAATACTTCTTTGGAACAGAACTACAATGCGCTGGAAGGTCAGTTCACAGAGATGGCGAAAGACTACAAAGAAATTACAGAACACTGGTCTTATAAACTGTTCGGCAAAAAGAAAGCCGGAAATCAGAGCAATAAGTGATTATTCTCTGCCAGCCGGCCTGATGTTTGTCAGTGACGCAAATACGGAGTGAATTATGGATACAAATCCGCTTGTTTCAGTAGTGATACCGGTATTTAAGGTGGAGCAGTATCTGGTGAAGTGTCTGGACAGTGTTGCTGCTCAGTCCTACAGAATGCTGGAAGTCATACTGGTTGACGATGGTTCGCCTGATTCCTGTCCAGCAATCTGTGACAGGTATGCCGCGTCAGATTCCCGTTTCATCGTAATTCATCAGGAAAACAAAGGTCTTTCCGGAGCCAGAAACATCGGCATTGACCGTGCATCGGGGGAATATATAACATTCATAGATTCCGATGATTATGTCGAACCGCAATATGTTGAAGTGATGCTCCGGAATCTGCTGGACCATAAATGCGATATATCCTGTGTTAAACATACGGTAGTATCAGAAAAGCAGAATCTGGAAGCCTGGACAGGAAAATCATATGTGTTGACACCTGAAAAAGCACTGGAGATGATGCTGTATCACGATGACATGGATGTTTCGGCATGGGGAAAGCTGTATAGGCGTTCATTGTTTGATACAATTCGCTTTCCGGAGGGAAGACTGTTTGAAGATGCTGCAACAACATACAAGCTGATTGACGCATCGGAACGGATTTTCCTTGATTCACGACCTCTGTATAACTATGTCATTCGCACTACATCCATAACGACTGAATCTTTTTCACAGAAAAAACTGGATCTGATCACTTCAACGAAGGAAATGACAGATTATGTGCGCATACACTACCCGGGATTGGAAAAGGCATGTGACCGGAGACTTCTGTACGCATATCTCAGTACACTGGTGCAGACACTGCATTCGGCAGATACGGATAAGCAGACCGTAAAGATGCTGATGAGCTATATCAAAGACAACAGACGCAGTGTAATGCAGGATCCGCAGACACCCGGACGGGACAAAGCGGCACTTTTCTGTGTCGGTTTCGGATATACTTTTTTCCGCTTGGCATGGTCTTTATACAGCAGACTCAGGGTGAAATAAATGGAAAACAAAATAGACTTTGTGATTGCATGGGTTGACGGCAATGATCCGGAATGGCGAAAGGAGAGGGATTGTTACAGACATCCTGATGCACATACGGACAGCAGGGATATACGCTACAGGGACTGGGATAATCTGGTTTTCTTTTTCCGCAGCGTTGAACGGTTTGCTCCGTGGGTCAACATGATTCATTTTGTGACGTACGGGCACTTGCCGAAATGGCTGAATACAGAACATCCTAAGATCAATATTGTAAAACATGCAGATTTTATACCTGCTGAATATCTGCCGGTATTCAATGCAAATCCGATTGAGATGAATCTGCATAGAATTAGCGGTCTTACAGAGCAGTTTGTGTATTTCAATGACGATATGCTTTTGCTGAAACCGTGCAAGCAGCAGGATTTTTTCGTTGACGGGTTACCGTGTGACATTGGGGTGATGAATGCCCATATATCAGACAGGGAGATGGGCAATCACATTGAAGTGGCGGATATGGATATTATCAATGCACATTTTCATAAGAAAGATGTGCTGAAGAAAAGCATTAAGAAGTGGTTCAACCTTAAATACAAAAGAGAACTGATCAGAAATTTCTGCCTGCTGCCATGGAATGAATTTCCGGGGCTGCTCCATCAGCATATTCCGACATCATTCCTTAAATCGACGTTTGAAACGGTATGGAATCTGGAAGAAGATGCGCTGAAGGAAACGTGCAGGCACAGATTCCGTAACAGTCTGGATTTAAACCAATGGCTCTTTGAAGATTGGCAGCGGTGCTCCGGACAGTTTGTGCCGCGTGATGCGAATGCAGGAAGATCCTTTGCATTTACCCAAGACCAGGCAAAAAATGAGCAGCTGTTCAGAATGATAAAGGAACAGAAGTATAAACTGATCTGCCTCAATGACATGGTTCTGGATGACTCATTTGAAGCGGTAAAAGCAAAGCTTGTAGAAACTTTGGAAACCGTCTTCCCTGAGAAGAGTTCATTCGAAAAGGAATGAGTATATGAAACCACTAATCAGTGTCATTATCCCTGTCTACAATTCACAAAGTACATTGGTGCGATGTATTGAATCTGTTCTGACGCAGACAATCATCGACAGGACTGAAATAATACTTGTCGATGATGAATCCGCTGACAGTTCTGTCAGTATCTGCAGGCGGTATACTGAAGCACACCCCAATATAACTTTGATTGAAGCGAAGCACGGCGGTATTTCACATTCCAGGAATACCGGTTTTGCGCATGCAAAAGGTGAGTTTATCAGTTTCGTGGACAGTGATGATTTCATGGAACCACTGATGCTGGAAAAGCTTCTGGCGGAGTTTTCGGATGATGAAATCGATGCGGCAGTTACGTCATACAATGACATATATGGTTCTGAAAAGGTACGGGAAGGTTCATTGTACGAACTGGCCGGTCAGACGATACCGCAGGCGGAGATGATTAAAGCGTGCAGACACTATTATTCATATGCTGAAAATATACCGTGTTATATTACGAATTATCTGATACGAAAAGATGCTGTTGTTCCGTTTGAGGAAGACCTGCAGTTCATGGAGGATGCGGAATTTCTTTCGAGGATGCTGTTCAATGTTAGAAAGATACGCTTCACCGGATATCATCTGTACAACTATTATTACAATGTTCATGGTGTGACCAAGAGTAAGGAAAATGTGTACAGTAATATCATTGATCTGACAAAAGCAGGCAGAAAGATTGCACAGAACCTGAAGAGACATGGTATCTATGATGAACTGGCGGATGGCTTTAATAAGATGCAGTGCATGGGGACCGTCAATAAGCTGATGCTGATCCACAGAGAGTCACTGAAAGATATCTGTAATGTAATCAGGAAATGCCTGGATAATAATGATGTGAGAGATGTATTCGCACATGCGGATATATCGGATCTGTCATTCAGGATGAAACTCGTTGTGTGGCTGTTCAGACACGCACAGGTTCTCCTGTTGGCAATATTGATAAAATGCAGAGGCATACACAGTCAGAAACCGTAAGCTGAGCATGGAGCAAGATTTGAGATGAAAACTGCCTGTATATCCAGGTAATCAACATTTGGAAGACAGCATTTTTTGCGGAAGACACTGCAGAGCCGGATAATTTGAATCTGTATTGAATAATCAGAGGTATAATCAAAAATACAGTATCTGATAATCATAGTCAGTGATACCCGGATATTTACTGAAAGAAGGTATTTTTATGTGTTTCAAGCGCTTCATTGTTTTTTGGCTGAGTATTGTACTGTCTTTTTCTTCATCGGTTTCAGCAGTTTCTGCTGAGGAAATCCCGTCCGAAACATCAATTCCTGCCGAAACACAGGAAATCAATGAAGCTGCGGATGATTACGAAACAGCGGAAACGGTTGTTCAGACAGATGAAGAGAGTACCGTTGAATCTGAGCAGAACGATAATCCGGATGATGAAAAACCTGCTCCGGATATAGCGACCGGAAATGAAAGTGCAGATGATTTGCATGTTGTTGAAGAAACAGAAATAACAGTAACTTCTGAGACGGATGATGAAAACACTGATGATACCGAAATAATGCAGGAGCCGTCCGCAGAGGTAATTCAAATGCAGGAACAGAAAGAATCTCCTAAAACCACTTCTGCTGTGGATGAACCAACGGAACACCCTGCAGCAGAGGAAATACAGAGTCAGGAACATGAGGCCAATTCATCAATCATGCCTGCTTCAATAGAAAGCAATCTTTTGACATCAGCCGCATCTGTTTCCGTAAATGCAACCGTGACATTTTCATCAGGGGTGTCGTACAAAGGGAAAACACCGTATGTAATCTATAATGGGAATGAATACAGACCTGCTGTTAATGTAACGAATAAGGAAAGCGGAGAAGTGATAGATCCTGCGTATTATGACGTAACATACGTAAATAACATCAATCCGGGAACCGGCAGAGTGAATGTGACACTCAAGGGGAAATACAGCGGAAAGGCATCCGCAACCTTCAAGATCTATCTTCCGGCAACTGCCAGCACAGCGATAGAGAATACAGATGAAGGAATACATTTAACCTGGGCACCTGTGGAAGGAGCGAAGGGATATGTGATCTACAGACGTGCATGGAATCTGGTATCAGCGGGATGGACAACGTTTGAGAGATGGAACAACACGACAGATACGGAGTGGACGGACACAAAGGTGTATGCCGGCACAAGATATCAGTATGGAGTGAAAGCATACTTTAATGATCCGATGGACAACTACAATCTGGGTGAAGTAGGACCGCTGAAGACAACGGTATGTATCACTGTACGTGTGCTGAATTCGGTGACACCCGGTCCGAAACAAATGACTGTGAAATGGACACCGTCAAAGGTATTCACAGGATACCAGATCAAATATGCTACAGACTCCGCTTTCACTAAAAATGTTAAAGCCGTCAAGATAACTGAATCCTCTAAAGCATCTGAGGTCATAAAGAATCTTGTGTCAGGACAAACATACTATGTAACAGTCCGTTCTTACCAGGTGTTTGAAGGAATGACATATTTCGGCGGCTGGTCAAATGTGAAGAGTGCAGCAATAATGTTGCAGACACCGGTTCTTACTGCAATATCCAATACCGGAAATACAGTCAGACTTGATTGGAAGGCAGTGGATGGAGCTGCGCTGTATCTGGTAATGCGGAAAGCGGATTCAGGCAGCTGGCAGTCAATCGGCACAACAAAGGAAACTTATTATCTGGATTCATCTGTAAGCGGCAATCATACGTATTCATATACTGTCAGATGTGTCAGTGCAGATGGCAAATCGTATGAAAGTGCATATGATGCAAACGGTAAGACAGTTAAATATGTTGGTCTGGTTTACTGGGCTGCTAACGGAAAGGCCGGCAGTTATCATTTAAGCCTGAATTGTACCGCACTAAAAAGATCGAAGAATATTGGTTCCGGCACATTAGAGGACGCCCGCAGAAACGGCAAAACAGATCCGTGTAATCTGTGTGCATCGGGAAACTGATTTAAACCCGGTCGGCGGATGTTCTTTTGCTGAGAATACCGGCAGTTTCAAATGGAATTGACGATGTGAGTACACGTTATTGTTGTGCAAGTAAAGATATAAGTTTATTGATAGATATAATTAATTATCAATGCGATAATATTTGCAGAATATCAATGGAGAGAGTACTTACTATGAAAAAAATACTGTGGATTGTTACTTTGGTTTTATTAATGATAACAGGGGCTTTTGGTAATGCAGAAATTGTTCTGGCAGAGGATCCGTCATTGATTGTTCTGCCGCAAAGCAAGAGTGCAGCTCCTGAATTGAAGGTGGTTAACGGATATAATAACGCTGCTGGCTCATATATTTTAAGAGTAATACGCATGAAGATCATTGGTGCAAGTTCACTGTTCCGCAGTCTGATACATCCGGAAACGGCACTTTTTATCAGATAGAAATTACCACACAACTGTATAGTGGAGTTGATGTGTTTCTGTACAACAACTATGAACAGAAAATCGAATATGATTATGCTTCTGATGGTGTACCGTCTCATATCAATCGGAAACTGAACGCGGGTACATACTATGTGTGTTTTTCAAATGACTCAGTATATGAAGGTGAAGGATATATCAGTTTTTCACTGACGAAGCAAAAAGATGATCTGTCTGATAAGTCTGAGGCTGCTGCTTCACTTACACCGGGTTTTCACCAGATTTACATTGACGGTTACGGCGATGAGGACTGGTATAAGTTTACTGCAATGAGCAACAAGGTGTCTTTCACCGTACACAACCAGTATTATGGCAACAATAACTTTGGCCGCGGAATATATATTTACGGGTCGAATATGGTCGAAGCAGACCATGTTAGTTGCGGATATGGCAGCACAAAGACAAAGTCGGTTTCTGTGACAAAAGGAAATACATATTATGTGCAGATTGTTTCGACAAAAGCCTATGAGTGGGGAGCGAAAGCGGCATTTGAGTTTAAAAACGGTCTTCCCGCAACAACTAGTACATATGTTGAGAATACAGCCGGCGGCATTCGGCTTTCCTGGGATCTTGTTCCGGGAGCGTCAGGATATGTTATTTACCGCAGGGCATGGAATCTTGCGTCCTCGGGATGGACTTCTTTTGAAAGATGGGGCAATACAACATCTACGAAATGGCTTGATACAAAAGTCTATGCAGGTACGCGTTATCAATATGGTGTAAAGGCATACTATACAGATCAGTATAATTCCTATGCACTGGGAGAGGTCGGCCCACTGAAGACAACTGTCCGTATCACTCCGCGTATACTGGAATCTGTTACCGGCGGTGTAAATCAACTGACCGTTAAATGGACTCCATCCAAGAACTTTAGCGGTTACCAGATTAAATATGCTACAAATTCAGCTTTTAAAAATGCAAAGAGCATAAAAATCACAAACCCGGCAGCTGCCTCTGCAGTTCTGAAAAATCTTTCCTCTGGTACCAAGTATTATGTTACTGTGCGTTCCTATCATATATTTGAAGGAATGACATACTTTGGACCATGGTCTAATGTCCGGACGGGTACTGCCAGGTAGGGAAATCTAAGCAGTACAGCATGCTGAAAGGAGTGACGGAACTATCCGTCACTTTTTTGTCAACCCCTGTTCGGGTGGTTAGAATGATGTGTCTAATTTGATATTTTTTTCTTAGCAATTGGTATTTTTGCTGGAGGTAAATGACATGAGAAGAGTTCTGTCTGTTTTCATAAGTCTGGTTCTTACAGTCGGCATGAGTTTGGTGCCGTTTGAAAAACAGTTTGTGTATGCGGAAGGTGGTTATCCGGATATCACTAATCTGACAATTGATGAAAACGGTATGATGACGTGGGATGCGGTGGAGGGCGCACACTACTATGATATCTATTACGGTGATGATATTCATAATGTCGGTGCTTATTCGGAAGAAAACCGGTTCGACTTATATGAAGCCTTCCGTGATTCAGGAATCAAGAGCGGGGATCATGTGGTCAGAGTTGTTGCATCACCCGGTAATCTTGCTGAATCATCAGTGACCTATCATTATGTGGCAGATAATCAATGCCCGGATCCAACCGGACTTTACTGGGATGGATATACATTGCACTGGGATGATCTGGGGTCTGAGTTCAGTTATACAGTCTGGTTCTATGAGACTCATGAAAACGGAACCACTTCATTTATAAAGTGGGCTTACGCAGACGGTAACCAATGCGATATATCGCAGATAGCTGCAGAAAAGAGTATCCGTTATTCTGTCGGTGTCGTTGCTGCGCACAGTGACTGGGCTGATAGCAATATGATAATGTCTTCCTCAATCGCCGGCCGTTTTACCATACAGCCGCTAAATCTCTCCATTTCCGGTGATATTCTCAGTTTTGGGGAATTGATTGATGATGAAGGCAACACTCCGGGCAGTTATTATGTAATGATCGATAATGGGTCGGATTATGAGAGTTTCACTTCATATGAGCCGACTTACAATATCAAGGAGTTCCTGGAAACAAACAGTCTGCCGGAAGGATACTGGGGAATGTATGCCTATGCCTACAGCCAGGATGGAGTGAGACTGAATGATACAAGCAATACAGTGTATTATCGTTACGGCAACCCCGATTCATATATGGTTTCATTTGATGCTAACGGAGGCAGGGGTTATATCGAAAGTGTTTTTGTCGAGAAAAACACGAATTATGTTGTTACAGATGCTGAGTTTACGGCTCCCACAGGTTATGCATTCTCACATTGGTATACAGAGGAATATGGTGATGTTTATGCGAGTGATTCACTGCCTGTAAATGACGAAACTGGTGATATTGTTTTGGTTGCGCAATGGCGCAAGAGAGACATTGAAGCGGTAATAAACGTAGATGAACTGCAGTGGGAGCCATATCCCGGTGCCACATATTACTCAGTCGGTGTTGGGGTAGGTGCTTTTGACGAAAGTACTGGTTCCTTTCATGGCGGTGTAGTAAATGCGGATACTTTGAGTATAGATCTTTGGAGATACTGTGCGCAGTATGAAATGGAACCGGGTACGATAACCGTTGTTCTGAATGCACTGGACCAGGAAAGCAGAGAACTGGCGGACTGGTGGATAGGATATTATACGTATGATCCTGATGGTGCAGAGAGAGCACTGGTCATATTTGATCTTAATGGGCAATATAATCCTGGGATTAATATGGCGCATTCGATCGAAGTGCTCAAAGGACAGAGTGAAAACGTTGGCGCGTTAGTGCCACCCCGTCGGCTCATTCTGAGCCACCCGCGTCGGTCAATTTTGTGCCACTAAAATCGCTGGTAATAGTGCCACTTTCAATATCTATAGAATAGACTATGCAGGCTTCGTGCATAGT
>JAFUCL010000133.1 GCA_017459725.1 Solobacterium sp.
CCGGCTGGCAGTGAATCACGCAGCCCGGCTCAACTAAGAGAAAACACGACAATCATCTTCCATGTTTTACCTGAAGTGTTTTTAATGTGCTTGAATCTCTTGAATATCGCCATTGAAATGAAATCTTTTCACTCTGGCTGTCTTCATTTGGATGTTCTCTTTGAATGAATCTAAAAAGAGGCTGTTTTCCAGCCTCAGAATGTTTCACCATTCCTTAACTGTTACAGCCTCGTATTTCTTCCTGGTGCCGACAATCGGATTCGAACCAACGACCTACTCATTACGAATGAGTTGCTCTGCCAGCTGAGCTATGTCGGCATTCAAGCGAAATAATTATACATTCAGTTGATGGCTAATTCAACCGGAATTCCGATTCGTTTGGTAGTATGTATATAGAAGTTGAGTTGAGGTACAGATATGGATGATCGTGAAATCAGAGCAGCAATGCATGCGGCATTTACGGAGCAGTACGGCAGCGACGAAGGAACCGTAATGTTTTTCGCACCGGGTCGTGTAAACCTGATCGGAGAGCATACGGATTACAACGGCGGACATGTATTTCCCTGCGCACTGACGAGGGGAACATATGCCCTTGTCAGACAGCGTGAAGACAGAACCATCCGTTATTATTCACTGAATCAGAAAACATCCGGCTTCATTACCAAAGAGCTTGATCAGATCACCGCATACAATGCGGATGATCAGTGGACCAATTATCCCAACGCTGCAGTATATGCGTTTGAAAAGCACGGCCACCATATCAAAACAGGATATGATGCCGTCATCGCCGGCAACATTCCGGTCGGTTCGGGACTGTCTTCTTCGGCATCTCTGCTGGTGCTGACAGGTTCCGTCCTGCGGGCTTTCAATCAGCTGGATGATGTGACCAACCAGGAGCTTGCGCTGCTGGCAAGATTTGCGGAACAGAAGTATATCGGTCTCAACTGCGGCATCATGGACCAGTTTGCCATTGCCATGGGCAAGAAGGATCATGCCATCTTCCTGGATACAGCAGATCTGTCATACAAGTATGTACCGGTGGTTCTGGATGATGCATCCCTGATCATTATGAATACAAACAAACCGCGGGAGCTGCAGGAGTCCAAATACAATGACCGTGTACAGGAGTGCACGCAGGCATTGCATGATCTGCAGAAAGTCTGCAACATCACTTCCCTCGGTGAACTGTCCTCCGTGCAGTTTGAGGAACTGAAGGATGCCATAACGGATGAAACATGCCGGAAGCGTGCAAAGCATGCGGTATATGAAAACGAACGGACACTGCTGGCTGCGGAAGCGCTGCAGCACGGTGAACTCGAGGAATTCGGAAAACTGATGAATGCATCGCACGTCTCACTGCGGGATGATTATGAAGTATCCGGTATTGAACTGGATACACTGGCGGAAACAGCATGGACGGTTCCGGGTGTGATCGGTGCCCGTATGACCGGTGCGGGATTCGGCGGATGCGGTGTTGCATTGGTGCGCAATGATGCGGTTGAAACATTCCTGCATACAGTGCAGAAAGCCTACGTGGATACGGTCGGATATGAAGCATCGTTCTTCCGGGCGGAAATCGCGGATGGGCCGATTGTGATTGATGAAGCAGCCTGACGGCTGCTTTTTTCGTATTGCTTTTCTAAGAATTGAAGTGAATATCAACTTCCGCTTTTTGTATGAAGAGCTTCTAAGATTTCATGTGAACAGTTATTTGCAAGTATCATCTAATCAGACCCGGGATTATCAGTTTTCCGTATTATATTTCAAAAAGACGCATTCATTATTTCTTGAATAAAACATAGGATTCCATTATTATTAGTTATAACTAACTCGTGATTATTACAGCTTTTCATCCAGAGGATCGGAAGATATGCCGGAAAATGCAGAAGAAAAAAACAAAGATGATCTCAGAACACTGGAAGACAGAATCCTGGCCTATCTTGGCAGGGAAAGCGGGGAGATTGTCCGCTGTGATGTCTGCCGGCATCATTGTCCGCTTCGCATTCCGGGATGTTTCCGGGGAGAGGCCAATGCTGCTCAGCAGGGCATTGAAGTGGATCGGGCAGCTGTGAAGCTGTTTTTCGGGAGGGAAATCTGATTCTTTCGTTTCTTTTTTGTTGATATATAGGTTAGATATAACTAACTCAGGTGAATGATATGATACAGCCGAAATTGATTTCAATTAAGCACATAAACCGGGAAGTACATGATTTCAAGGCGAATGCAGGCTACATACTGATTATTCTTGAAATAGGAAAAGCATTCGTATCGCGCGGAGAAAGATGTTTTCTGCTGGATCAAATGGAATGTGTGCTGCTGGATGGTGCGGAGAATATATCCATACTGCCGGATACCCGAACAGGGGTTTTTTCCGCATCTGTAGTTTGCTTTAAAACAGAAGAGGATCTCTCCCGGGCATGCGATATCTGTACGAAAAACAGTTACTTCATCCTTCACAGGCTTGCGGAGCGTCTTTTTGAACTGACCGGAAGGAATGACTTGTCAGAAGGCTGGGAGAAGCAGCTGGCTATGGGTAAGCTTCTGTTTCTACTGAAAACAATTCACAAGGAAGATGACAGCATCAAACAATCACTGCGGTACATTCATGATAACTATCCGCTTTCTATAAACAGAGAGACATTAGCCGCCGATGCGCATATGAGTGTCTCGAGATTTTCGCATAGATTCAGGGAAACATATGGAGCATCTCCTATTGACTATCTGAAAGACACACGCCTCAAACATGCAAAGGTGCTGCTGAAAAAAGAACATACCAGTATGCAGGAAACGGCAGATGCTGTTGGCTTCAATGATGTCTTTTATTTCAGCAGGCAGTTCCGAAAATCCTTCGGTATTTCTCCATCGGCCTACGCAGCGACGGTACCTCTGAAGGTTGTCAGCCTGAATTATCAGCTGACGGGGGATCTGCAGGCGGCTGATATTTGTCCTGAAACCGGCATACTGGACGTATACCGTAGCTGGTACACTGATCGAAACCTGCGTCGGAAAGAAAATCTGTTTGAGTAAGCTCGAAAACCCACGGTAAATTAAGCGGATATCTGCAGGCAGATAAGTCTGAGATATAAAAAATGCGGCCAAGGCGCATTGAAAACAACCTTGGACACAGAGTTCTTTCAAAAGTGAATTGTTCAGTGTTTA
>JAFUCL010000074.1 GCA_017459725.1 Solobacterium sp.
AATCTCTTGAATATCGCCATTGAAATGAAATCTTTTCACTCTGGCTGGCTTCATTTGGATGTTCGCTTTGAATGAATCTAAAAAGAGGCTGTTTTCCAGCCTCAGAATGTTTCACCATTCCTTAACTGTTACAGCCTCTTAACTGTTTTATATACAATGCTGTAAGACAGACTGACAGCAGACTTCCGTACAGTATCTCGGACAGCCCGCTCACCGCCATCCATGTGATTGTGACCAGAAAGACGGTCAGCAGTCCGCAGAGGTAGAAGCTGCGCAGTTTCGCATCATACTGCAGAGCTTCAAACAGCAGTGAATTGATCAGCAGAAATACCAGGAAACCGCACAGGACATGGATATCGGATACCGCATCGGGATTCTCATGATACGGTATGAAGATTGCGGCAAATGTCAGTACAGCCAATGCCGTGCAGCGCAGCTTCCATGTTCTGCTGTTAGGCAGACCGATCAGATAAAACAGAACAATTTCATAGATCAGAGCAGCCGGCACACTCAGGAAGAACAGCGGTGAAGAACCGGGTTCATTGATTGCCGTTGTATAGTTGGTCGTGACCGGGTTTCTTCCGGCCAGCGGCAGTATAAACAGAACCGGAACCAGTACATACCCTGCCAGAGCGATAAACCGCTCATGATTTTCTTGAAGCGTTTTGAACAACATAATAAAATTATACCATTCAACCAGGAGGGGACCATATGGCAGTCAAAGTGGGGTATCAGGGCAATCACGGTACATTCAGTGAGATTGCGGTTCTTGATTACTTTAAGGACCGGGATATTGAACAGTGCGGATATACAAACTTTCCGGATATCATGAAGGATACGGAAAACGGAACGCTGGATTACGCGCTTCTTCCGGTGGAGAATACAACGACGGGTATTATCTACCGCACCTATGATCTTTTCAAGGATTACGATGTACGTGCTGTAGGTGAAATTACGGTGCCGATCGTTGAGGATCTCATTGTGATTCCGGGCACGAAGTTTGAGGAAATCAGAGAAGTATACACACATCCGGAAGTGATCTCGCAGTGTCATGGTTTTCTGCAGAAGAACCCGCAGATTACCGCTATGGCCTACCAGGATACGGCAGCCGGTGTTGAGTATGTTAAGACATGCGGCGACCGCTCCAAAGCTGCGCTCGGTTCGCACAGAGCGGCGGAATACTTCGGCATGGAATCGCTGATGAAATCCGTGCAGGACAGCACCACGAACATGACCAGATTCCTGTGTGTGACACACAAGCAGGAAGTGCCGGAAGATGCCGATAAGACCAGTCTGATGATCGTGACCAAGCATGAACCGGGAACTTTGTTCAGAGTACTGGAAGTACTGGCCGTGCATAACATCAATATGCTCAAGTTGGAATCACGTCCGATCCCGGGACAAATCTTCCGCTACTGTTTCTACATTGACATTGCCGGCAGCGTCAATGAGCCGCTCATCAGCATCTGTCTTAAGGAAATGGAAGCCAAGTGTGAATCCTTCCGGATCCTGGGCTGCTACAAAGCGGATAAACTGTTTGAAATCTGATTTCAATTTCTGAATAATTTTCAGAAAACTGTTTACCGGTTTTTCAGAGAGTGATAGAATACACATATGAATTCAAGATATTCTGCGTATTATTACTTTACCTATAGATAGTCAGGGCTGTTATAGATAATAGCCCGTTTCAGTTTGAGGTATTATCTATAAGGAAAGCGAAGAAACGTAAGCCATATGGATAATGCCGTATGGCTTTTTTTACGGAGGGTGTTATGAAGATCACAGTGAATACAAAACAGAGATCCTATCCGATCCTGATGGAACATGGGATCCTGAAAAGAGCCGCAGAAGTATGCGGTGATATCGGTCAGCCGTTTCTGATCAGCGATGACGGTGTACCCGGACAGTGGCGGGATATCCTGCAGGCGCAGTTCCCGGATGCCACGATGCATGTGATTCCGCAGGGAGAAGCATCCAAGTCCTTCCCGGTCTTTCAGGAAGTGCTGGAGGATATGCTTGCCCATCATGTTTCCCGGAATGATACGGTCATTGCCTTGGGCGGCGGGGTGGTCGGCGATCTCTCCGGATTTGCGGCGGCCTGCTATATGCGAGGAATCCGGTATATCAACATTCCGACAACTTCGCTTTCACAGATCGACTCCAGCATCGGCGGAAAAACCGCAATCGATCTGGCCGGTGTGAAGAACAGCATCGGTGCCTTCTGGCAGCCTGCCATGGTGCTGATCGACACGGATACACTCTCAACACTTCCCGAACGCCATCTCAGCAACGGTCTTGCGGAGGCTGTGAAGGCAGGGGTGATTCTGGACAGGGAACTGTTCGAGCTGTTTGAAAGGGATGACTG
Source organism: Solobacterium sp. (assembly GCA_017459725.1). Taxonomy (GTDB): domain Bacteria; phylum Bacillota_I; class Bacilli_A; order Erysipelotrichales; family Erysipelotrichaceae; genus Bulleidia. The sequence continues at coordinate 2,366 of JAFUCL010000074.1, forward strand.
GAAGGATCATCTCGATGAGATCATCGAGAGATCACTGCTGGTCAAGAAAAGAGTGGTTGAGGAAGATGAGCGGGAAACGGGTCTGCGCAGACTGCTCAACTACGGACATACATTCGGGCATGCCTATGAAAGCTGCTATGACCTGCAGACATATCTGCACGGTGAATGTGTGGCGATGGGTATGATGACAATGGCGGAAGATGCCGAACTGCGTGATCGGCTGGAAAAGGTGCTGCGGAAGCTGAACCTGCCGCTGAGTTGCAGTGCGGATCCTGCCGAGGTTGTATCACGCATACGCAATGACAAGAAAGCCGATCATGCGGAAGTCACCGTGATTGTCGCCGACCGCATCGGACACAGCCATCAGGAAAAGTGGACAATGGCACAGATTGAGAGGAAAGCAGGATTATGAAGAATACAATCGGACATGTACTTACACTGACACTCTTCGGAGAATCCCACGGGGAAGCAATCGGGTGTGTTCTGGACGGACTGCCCTCAGGACTGAAAGTGGACGAAGCATATATTGCGAAGCAGATGGACTTGCGCAGAGCTGCCGGTTCGTTGTCTACGGCAAGACGGGAAGCAGACCTGCCGCGGTTTGTGTCCGGGGTGAAGGACGGCTTTACGGAAGGCACACCGCTGACCATCCTGATTGAAAACACAAATGTCAGACGTTCCGATTATGATGCCATGCGCTATACGGCAAGACCGGGACATGCGGATTATACAGCCGAGCTGCGCTATGACGGATACCAGGACGCATCCGGAGGCGGTCATTTCTCAGGCCGACTTACAGCCCCGCTGGTTGCGGCAGGTGCCATTCTCAGACAGGCTCTTGAAGAGCAGGGGATTCTGATCGGCAGCCATATCCGTTCCCTGCACGGGATTGCGGATGCGCCGTTTGATCCAAATGAACTTGGTGCACAGATTGCCGGACTGAACGAAAAACCGTTTGCGGTGCTGGATGCGGCAGCGGGAGAGCTGATGATGCAGGCTATAGAAAAAGCCAGAGAGGAACAGGATTCCCTCGGCGGTATCCTGGAAACGGCAGTCTGTGGATTCCCCGGCGGCATCGGCGAGCCGACCTTCGGTTCCGTGGAAAGCAGACTGGCGGAAGCGATGTTCTCCATCGGTGCCGTAAAGGGCATTGAGTTCGGAGCCGGATTTGCCTTTGCGGATATGAAGGGCAGTGAAGCCAATGATGCTTTCCGTGTACAGGACGGCAGAATCGTAACGGAGACAAATCACAACGGTGGCATCAACGGCGGTATCACCAACGGTATGCCGATCATCTTCCGCACCGTAATCAAACCGACACCTTCCATCTCCAGACTGCAGAACACCGTAAATTTCAGCACCATGGAAAATACGGAACTGGAGATTCATGGCAGGCATGATCCTGCCATCATCCACCGCGGACGCGTTGTGGTTGACTGCATGACCGCATTCATACTGGCAGATATGCTGTGTGAAGACAGCGGCAGAAACCGTCTGAGGAAAAGCATATGAAGCTGGAACTGATCGGGTTTCCGCTGGATCACAGCTGGTCACCCGAAATACACAGATACTTTCTGAATGAAGAATACACACTGCATGCCATGCCGGAGGAAGCACTGGAAGGGTATTTTCAGGCAAGGGACTTTGACGGCATCAACGTTACGATCCCCTACAAAGAGAAAGTCATGCCGTATCTCGACAATATTGACCCGCAGGCCGCAAAGATCGGCGCGGTCAACTGCATTGTCAACCGGGACGGCGTGCTTACCGGATACAACACCGATGCCATCGGGTTTATGGATATGCTGCGGAACAACGGCATTGAAACACAGGGCAGAAAAGCAGCCGTACTGGGCTCGGGCGGCGGCAGTAAAGCATGCTGTGCGGCTCTGGCAGATCTCGGCGCTGAACCGGTAACGGTCAGCCGTTCTCCGAAAGAGGGAAGTATTTCCTATGATGAGCTGTATCAGCGGGAAGCGGAATTTCAGATCCTTGTCAACGCAACCCCGCTGGGCATGTATCCGGGCAATGATACGGTGCCAGTGGACCTTGAGCGCTTCTCTGCACTGGAGGCAGTAGTAGACATCGTGGCCAATCCGCTGTGCACAGCCCTGCAGTTTGAGGCAAAGATCCGCGGCATACGTTCCCTGGGCGGCTTTGAGATGCTGGTTAATCAGGCATTGGCTTCCGACCGTATTTTCACCGGCACGGATATGGCAGATGCTTCGGCTGAGGCATGCATGCGTGAGATTCTGAAAAAGCGCCGCTCGATCATCCTGATCGGTATGCCGACCTGCGGGAAAACCACTCTTGCGGAAATGGTTGCGGAAAGCACCGGCAGAACGCTGGTGGAAATGGATAAGGAACTTGAAGAGGAATTCGGCTGTTCCATCCGCGAGGTATTTGCGGAAAAGGGCGAAGGTTACTTCAGAGCTGCGGAAACAGCGCTGGCGGAAAGACTGCGGGCTGCTGAAAACTGTGTGGTATCCTGCGGCGGCGGCATTATCAAGAATGCAGTGAATATGCGTTATCTGCGTGAGCGCGGCATGGTCTTCTGGATTAGCCGTGATCCCGATAAACTGTACGGTACCGCGGACCGTCCGCTGAGTACTACACGGGATCAGATCATGCAGCTGTACAGGGAACGCAGAGATCTGTATGCACTGTACAGTGATGCGGTCATTGAGAATAACGGAACACTTCCGGAAGCAGTTGAGAAGATTCTGAAACAGGCGGGGGAGATTGAATAGGTATGATCATTACACTGAAAAAAGAAACACCGCAGAAGGAAATCACGAGGCTGATCGGTCAGTTTGAAAGCAGAGGTTTACGGGTAAATCTCATTCAGGGTGTCAATTACAATGTCTTCGGTCTTGTGGGAGATACCTCGCATCTGGATGAGCGCATGATTCTGTCCAACCAGTGGGTTGACAATGTACAGCGCGTACAGGCACCGTATAAGCTTGCCAACCGTATGTTTCACCCGGAGGATACCATCGTCAATGTGGCGGGTATTCCGGTAGGCGCATCCGAAAAAGTCGTCATGATTGCCGGTCCCTGTGTGGTGGAAGGCGAGGAGATCCTCTGCACCATTGCGGAGGAAGTGAAAAAAGCAGGAGCGGTTATGCTGAGAGGCGGTGCCTATAAACCGCGCACATCTCCGTATTCCTTCCAGGGTCTTGGAACGGAAGGCATCCGGGAACTGGCAGCCGCAAGAGAGAAGACGGGACTGCCGGTGGTCAGTGAACTGATGAGCATTGACCGTATTGAAGAGTTCGAGGAAAACGTGGATCTGATTCAGATCGGCGCAAGAAATATGCAGAACTTTGATCTGCTTAAGGCGGTCGGAAAAGTGAACAAACCGGTTCTGCTGAAGAGGGGTATGTCAGCTACGATTGAAGAGTGGATCATGTCGGCGGAATACATCATGTCATCCGGCAACCCGAATGTCATTCTCTGTGAACGCGGCATCCGCACCTTTGAGAAATACACAAGAAACACCATGGATCTGGCGGTGATCCCGCTGATTCGTGAAAAGACACATCTGCCGATCATCATTGATCCTTCGCACGCCACCGGAGACTGGAAGCTTGTCAAAGCGGTATCCCTGGCAGCGGTTGCGGCAGGCGCTGACGGTCTGATTATTGAATGCCATACAAAGCCCGAAGAAGCGCTGAGTGACGGTATGCAGTCACTGAAGCCGGAGAAATATGCCGAACTGGTACGGGATGCCAGACGGGTGGCACAGGCAGTAGGGAGAGATCTTTGATGGATATGCAGGTAAGCCGGGGAAACATACATGCGCATATGCTGCGCATCCCCGCATCAAAGTCACTGTCCCACCGTGCCCTGATTGCCTCGGCTCTGCATGAGGGCATATCGGATGTCCGCAACCTTGTCATCAACCAGGATACCGAAGCGACCATGCGTGCGCTGCGCTGCCTCGGTGCTGTTTTCTGCATGCATGAAGGACATGTGCGGGTGCGCGGCATTGCTTCGCCGGAAGATTATAACGGAGACATCATTGACTGCGGTGAGTCCGGTTCCACGCTGCGCTTTCTGATTCCGCTGCTGACTCTCAGCGGGAAGGAAGTGCGCTTTACAGGACATGGCAGGCTGATGGAGAGACCGCAGTCGGTATATGAGGAACTGTTTGCACAGCAGGGTATCCGTTTTGAAAAGCGTGACAATGTGCTGTATACGGAAGGAAAGCTGAAGGCCGGAGAGATTACCCTGCGGGGAGATGTTTCCAGCCAGTTCATCAGCGGACTGCTGTTTGCGCTGCCGCTCTGCGAAGGGGATTCCGTGATTCATATAACACCGCCGTATGAAAGCAGGGATTATGTGGGTCTGACGGAGGATGTGCTGGAAAAGAGCGGTATCCGTTTCAATGATGAGGGGCTGACCATACATGTGCCCGGTTCGCAGAAGTACGGTGAACTCAGTTTCAGAGTGGACGGGGATGATTCCCAGGCTGCTTTCTTTGCCGTGCTGTCCATGCTGGCAGGCGTACCGCTTGATGTTCTGGATATGCCGCATAACTCAAGGCAGGGAGATCATGTCATCGTTGAGCTGATCAGACGCTTCGGCGGCACTGTGCATGAAACGGATGAAGGCTACCGCTTTGAACCGGGACCTCTGCACGGATGTGAAGCAGATCTCGGCAATTGTCCGGATCTCGGACCGGTGCTGTTTGCACTGGCAGCGCGGGCGGAAGGCGAAAGTGTCTTCCATCACTGCGGCAGACTGCGCATCAAGGAAAGCGACCGTATCGAATGTATGCGGCAGGAACTGGAAAAGCTCGGCTGTGCGATGTATGCTGAAGGGGACACAGTAAGAATCAGAGGCATCGCAGACTGGCATGAGCCGGTTGTTCTGAGCGGACATAATGACCACCGCATTGTCATGGCACTCAGTGTGCTTGCGTGCGCAAAGGATATACCGCTGCTCATCACCGGTGCCGAAGCTGTACGTAAGAGCTATCCGGATTTCTTCCGTGATCTTGCTGTGACCGGTGCGGAGGTAAAGGAAGTATGATAGATCACAACGCCAGGATCACCATTGTCGGTCTGGGCCTGCTCGGAGGCAGTTATGCAAAAGGTTTCCATGCGGCAGGATACCGCAATCTTGCCGGCATAGATATAAACGAAGATGCTATAAATGAAGCCCTGGCCCAGGGACTGATCTGCGAAGGCGGAAGTGATCCTTCGCTTGTACGGGACAGCGACATTGTCATCAGTGCCCTGTATCCGCATGCGTTTCCGGCATGGGTGAAGGAAAACCAGAAATACTTTAAACCCGGATGCTTCCTGAGTGATGTCACCGGTGTTAAGCGTGAGGTTATCCGGCAGGTGCGTGAAGTGCTGCGGGATGATGTGGTGTTTACGGCATGCCATCCGATGGCCGGACGTGAATACAAGGGACTTGCATATGCGGATGAGAAGCGATTCCATGCCGCAAACTATATCGTTGTACCGGATGAAAAGGCACCGGCAGAAGGCATAGAGACTGCAAAGGAAATCGGTGAGATCCTGCAGTTCAAACACATTGCCGTGCTCTCTCCGGAGGAACATGATGCCATGATTGCCTTCCTGTCACAGCTTACCCATGTGATTGCCGTGGCATTGATGAATACCAAGGACAATACCCATCTTGCGGAATATACAGGAGACAGTTTCCGTGACCTGACCAGGATTGCCGTTATCAATGAGGATCTCTGGCCGGAGCTGTTTATTATGAACAAGGATTATCTGATCCGCGAGATTGATGCATTTGTAGAGGAAATGCTGGCTTTCCGTAAACTGGTGGAGGAAGAGGATGCGGAAGGAATGAAGCAGAAGATGATCATCTCCACCGAAAGAAGAAAGAAGTTCACAAAGCAGTAATGACACAGCCCTGGATCAGGAAACGCGAGATTGTGCTGATTGCAGTACTGGCGGCGGCAGCTTTAACCGCGGCCATCTTTTTTGCGCTTCCGAAACAGCATTCAGGGGTTACCGTGCGGATTGAACAGGCAGGTAAGCTTGTACAGACATTTGATCCTGCGGTTGATGCCGTGTATCACATTGAGGGAAGCTGCGGCGGCCTGGATGTTGAGGTGAAGAACGGACAGTGGCATGTCATCAATGAACAATGTCCGAATCATATCTGTGCCGAAATGGGCTGGCGCACAGCCGAAGATGTGATTCCCGTTACATGCATGCCCAATGAAATCGTTATCTACGTAGGAGAAAGAGAATGAAGACAAAGCGGTTTGTGTATCTGGCATTGCTTGCGGCCATGGCAATTGCGCTGAATCTCTTTGAATCCGCGTTTATCGGTTCCTTTGCATACGGCATCCGCATCGGTCTGGCCAATATCATTGCTCTGATTACGATGAGGTTTCTCGGGGTGAGGGAGATGCTGGCAGTGAATGCTCTGCGTGTGATCATCGGAAACCTGCTGCGGGGACTGCTGTTTGCGCCGTCATTCTTTATCGGTGCCGGCGGTGTCATTCTCTCTTCACTGGTGCTTGTTATTCTGAACCGGACAGCATCCACCGTGGTATTTACCTCAGTGCTCTCATCACTTGCCCACTCAGCCGGACAGCTGCTTGTGGTGATCCTGCTGTATCATCAGCCGGGGATGGCAGTGCTGCTGCCGTATCTGATGCTCGGTTCCATCGGTGCAGGTATACTGACCGGTGTCACAGCCGCACTTGCCCTGAAGAGAATTGAACCGCTGCGGTTGAATGGGTAATATTTCGGACTCAGCAGGGGCGGCTGCTCTGCAATAACCGGGCATGTAATACCGGTATTATTGTTCGCGGCGGATTGGATATCCGGATGGTCCGGTGGAATCCACTTATAATGAATGATGGGAGTGAAGGGAGAATTGCGATGAATATACAGGATATTGCGTATATCAGAGAAATAGCCGAAGCCGGAAGTATCGGCAGGGCTGCTGCAAGTCTTCATGTTTCACAGCCTTCCCTCAGCAAATGCATCCGGAAAATAGAGAATGAATATAACATTGTTCTGTTCAGCAGGGTAAAAGGAGTGGCAGTGAAACTGACACCGGAAGGGGAATACTTCCTGAAGATGGCCGAAGAAATCCTTCTGTCGCATTCCCGTTTCCTGGAACAGATCCGGCGTTATCAGCATCTTGAAAAGAACACCCTGACCCTGGGGCTGACCTATCAGCGTACAGCTGATCTGGCTGATGCGGTTCTGAGCGAATTCTACCGTGAGAATCCGCAGTGGATTCTGCAGATACAGACAAGGAATTCCAAGGAACTGATGGCAGGCGTACGGGACCATTCACTGGACTATGCCGTTCTTTCCACATTGAAGAAACACCGTGAGTTTTACTACCAGCCGATTACGCATGCATGCTTCGGTGTATATCTGCGGGATGGATCTCCTGCTGCCGCAAGAGCAGTAACGATGGCAGGCATAGAGTATCCGGTGCTGCGGATGGAAGATCTCTCAGATGAACGGTTTACCGTCAATGTCGGCGGAAGTGCCAGCCGGGCGGTACTGACAGAACTGCAGAAGAAGAACAATACCGTTCTGGATCTGATTGATGCGTCCAATAACCAAAGCAGAAAGGCGATGGTCACTTCCGGTATTGCCAGTGCCTTCATACCGATCTTTGAAGGTAAGTCCGCTGATTCAAAAAGCGGACGCAGGGCATATATGATTCACCCTGATCAGAATGTATATTATGATGTCTGCCTGATCTGCCTGGAAGGAAACGAGAAAAGCAAAGCATTTCAGAGTCTGTATCATGTACTGAAAAAAATAATGTAATCAAGAACCATGCCGGAGTGAAATACTCCGGTTTTATTATGGGACAGGCATAGTCATGCCAAATGGTTATGAGTTGGGAGGAAAGGGATATTGGACGGGTATACTGCCGTTTTCTATGATGAAGGTGCAGAAATATCCGGGTATGTCTGTTCAATAATCCGCGGAGACAGACGGTTCCGGAGGTTCTCGGAAAGAGATTTGAGGGAGATTAGTGAAATGACAACACAGATGCTGTTCTGCCTTGCTATCCTGATCTTTATGATCGTCGGATATGTAATCGGCGGAAAATTCAAAATATCAAATGGTGCAGTTGCCTTGATGGCCATTTTCCTGACCAGTCTGACCGGTATTCTTCCGGCAAAAGATATACTCAGCGGACTGCTCACAACAAGTTCCATGCAGATTATCGGCATGTTCATCGTTGCGGCAGGTTTCAGCCGCACACAGGCAGTCAAAAAAGTTACACAGCTTGTTTACAAATTCAGCGGCGGCAACTTTACAATCATGCTCGCAGGTTACTCTTTGCTGACATTTGTACTGGTCAATATCGGTCTGACACCGATGACTGCATTCGCTGTTGTAGGACCTCTTGCGGCAAGCTGCTGCAATGACTTCAACGTCAGTCCTTCCAAGATGATTTTCCCGCTTGCATTGGTATGCATCGCAGGCTGCGGTGTTCTGCCGGTCAGTGTTGCGGCTACCACCTATGTTACCAATAATGGTTATCTGGAAAGCTACGGCTATACGGATTATTCAATGCAGATGCTTGATCCGATGAAGGGAAGGCTGCCGATCGCAATCCTCATCATGCTGTATGCAATCTTCATTGCCCCGAAGCTTTGCCCGGCTCAGCCGTCCGCAGAAATCTCATTTGCCGATGCGGAAAAGAAGGCAAAGGGCAGGAAGGAAGAGGAACCCCTGGATCCGGTGCGTGAATTCCTTGGCTATGCCATCTTTGCAGTGACAACTCTCTGCCTGATTTTCCAGAAACAGCTCGGCGGTTATGCCGGATGGCAGATTGCTTTCGCCGGTGCAGCCTTCGTAATGTTCTCCGGTGTACTTAAACCGAAAGAGGGAATCAATGCCATTCCGATGCGTATCGTTCTCATGCTGGCAGCTGCACAGGTTGTCGGCGGCGCTATGGCAGAATGCGGACTCGGTCAAATCATCGGTGATACGCTTGCCGGAATGATCGGCAATACACATAACGGATATCTGATCGGTGCAATGTTCTTCTTCATTCCGTTTGCACTGACACAGTTTATGAACAATTCCAGTGTCGGTAATATCTTTACACCGATCGTCATCCTGACATGCCAGTCTCTCGGCTGCAACCCTGTGGGACCGCTGCTTCTTCTGTATGCCGCAAGACAGAGCGCTTTCTGGACACCGGCAGCTACCGGAACCATTGCCCTTGCTGTAGGACTTGGCGGATATGATCAGAAAGACCTGATTAAGATGAGCTGGATTCCCAGTCTGATCATCGGTGTGTTCGGTGTTCTCTGGATCATGACCATATTCCCTGCTTATCCTGCATAAAAAAAGGAGATGAAAGACTATGAGTGAACCGTATGTACAGCAGCTTGCATCACAGGCTCTCCGCATCCGCTGGATCTCCGTCCAGTGCTACGAAATCGTACTTCCCAACGGGAAAGTAATTGTAACCGATCCTTTCTATCATGATGCATCCGTATACGAAGGAATGACAGAGCTGACAAAAAGCCAGCAGATGGAAAAAGATGTCTATTCCCAGACAGGATTCAGTGTTGATGATTTCACCGGTGCGGACTATATCATTCTGAACCATGTCCATGGTGATCATTCCAATATCACCGGCGCATTATGGAACAAGTTCTTCGGACGTGTTCTCTGCCCGGCAGACTGTGCTGAAGAGCTTGCCAAAGTATACGATATTCCCTATGCTGCAATTTATCCGCTGTATCCGGGCAATACCTATTACTTTGATGACTTCACACTGAAAACCTATCCCGGTGCCCATGATAACCGTTCCTTCCGTGAAGGACGTTTCCGCAGACCGAGTGATCCGGGAAATCTCTACGGAGGAACCGAAGGCTTCGGTATACCGTGTCCGAACAGACTCGGGCCTCTGGGTTCAATGTTCAATTTGAACTTCATGATTGAGACACAGCAGAACTTCAAAATCGATTTCTCTGCCGGCCGTGATTATGAGGAACATGTCAAGCATATGACAGAGGAAAAGCCGAACCTGATGCTGAGACACCGTATCCGCAGCTATACACCGGAATACTGCGCACAGCAGATTCTGGATATGGGTGCACAGCTGATGATGCCGCTGCATCATAACAATGCCCGGGCTTCTGGTGAAGACCTGAATGTGTATTTCAAAAAGGTGAATGAAATCCTCGCCGAGAAGGGCAGTCCGGCCAGAGCATTCAATCCGGAACCCTATAAGTGGTATACAATCAGTCTGTCGGTAATTGCGGAATAAACCTTGCCGGGTTGATAGATCCAAAGGAAAGGGAAGACAGTATGCATGTACAGTCTTCCTTTTTCTCTGAACAGGTATAAACAAAAGCAGCCTGTGCGGCTGCTGTATGGCAATACATTCTGTTATCTTTTCTTCTTTTCCTTTTCCCGCTGTGCTTTCTTCCAGGCTTCGATTGCTTCCTTATGTTCCTTGACACGCTTCTCCACACCCTGCTCGGTGGGGTTGTAGTAATGCTTGTCCGCAAGGGATTCCGGCAGACACAGCATCGGACTCATCTTTTCAACCGTATCATGCGCATATACATAGCCTTCGCCGTAGCCGAGATCCTTCATCAGTGATGTCGGCGCATTGCGGATCTGCAGAGGCACCGGTTCATCCAGCATGTTGCGGGCATCGGCTGCGGCAGTCATGTAAGCAACATCAAGCGCATTTGATTTCGGCGCCAGTGAACAGAAGACAACCGCATGGGTAAGATGCACGGAACATTCCGGCATGCCCAGGAACTGACATGCCTGATAGGCTGCCACGGCAATCTCCAGAGCCCTTGAATCAGCCATACCGACATCTTCTGAGGCAAACCGCACAACGCGTCTTGCGACATAGAGAGGATCTTCACCGGCTTCCAGCATTCTTGCCAGCCAGTAGACAGCCGCATCCGCATCGCTGTTGCGCATACTCTTGTGCAGAGCCGATATCAGGTTGTAGTGCTCTTCGCCTTTCTTGTCATAGAGCAGGGTCTTGTGGGAAAGAACCTGTTTGATCGTATCGCGGGTTACCTTTGTAGTGCGGCCTTCTCCTTCACCGTTCAGGATAGCCATTTCCAGTGTATTGAGAGCCGTGCGCGCATCACCGTTGGCATATGCCGCAATGAGATGCAGAAGATCATCTTCGATTTCTACCTGCCAGCTCCCGTAGCCGCGCGGATCGGTGACTGCTCTTTTCAGCAGTTCCACCAGATCTTCCGTATCCAGCGCATTGAGAACAAAGACTTTGCAGCGGGAGAGCAGAGCGGAGTTGATCTCAAAGGAAGGATTCTCAGTTGTAGCACCGATCAGAATGATGGAGCCCCTCTCTACGTAGGGCAGGAAGGCATCCTGCTGTGCTTTGTTGAAGCGGTGAATCTCATCCACAAAGACGATGGTCTTGGTCCCAAGAGACCGGTTCTCTTCCGCCTTGGACATGACATCTTTGATTTCCTTAATACCGGAGGTAACAGCCGAAAAATTGATGAAGCGTGCTTTGGTCGTATTCGCTATGATCCTTGCCAGGGTTGTTTTGCCCACACCGGGCGGACCCCAGAAGATCATGGACTGCACTTCATCACGGTCAATCATACGCCGCAGGATCTTTCCTTCGCCGATCAGATGCTTCTGTCCGGCATAATCATCCAGTGTTTCCGGACGCATGCGGTCGGCAAGGGGTGTCGTGGTGCTGCGGTTATCGAAAAGAGAACTCTGTTCCATGGCTTTCCTCCGGATACTATTTTACTACGCAAAGTGTGCTTCGTCAGAGCCATGTTCGCAATCTTTCCTGCACAGTGGTATGATAGCTAACGTAGCATACGGAACAGGAGGCACGGTATGAACAGGAAGACAAAACTGGCGGCCTATACGGCAATGTTCGCGGTCATCAATTATATCGTTTTCACATACGGCAAGATCACCATTCCCGTCACGCCGACCACGACCACGGCAATTCATCTGGCCAATGCTACGGTGGTGCTCTCGTCACTGTTTCTCGGTCCGGTGCACGGCGGTCTGGCAGGTGCTGTCGGTCTGTCTTTGGCAGATCTGTTTGATCCCAGGTATATTACATCTGCCCCGAAGACATTCATCATGAAGTTTCTCATCGGGTATATTGCCGGTAAAACCGCACAGAAGCTGAAGCTCAGTGAAAAAACAGAACGCAACGATATAGTCCGCACCGTACTGCTGAGTGCAGCGGCAGGTCTGATCTTCAATGTGATCGTTGATCCGATCTTCGGGTATGTATATAAACGGTTTGTACTGCGGATTCCCGCCGACGTGGCAGCTATTACGGCAGCCTGGGCAGGCGGTGTCACAGCTCTGAATGCGGCTGTATGCACTGTAGTGGCATCCATCCTGTATCTGGCATTGTACAAAGCATTTGCGAGCAGGTTCAATCAGTAAACAAGGCACCCGCATGGGTGCCTTTAATGGTGTGCCGGGCATGGCACGTCTCCAGCTGGTGAAAGTCCAGCCACAGGTATCTACCGCCAAGTGTAGTGAACCCCAAGTCGAAAGCAGTAATGCCGGGATGAAGGAAGGGGCTAACAAAACTTCCGAGCCTACGTACAGAAACCCAATGAGGCTAAATGGTGGATGAGGTTGCCATTCAAACCGAAGTCCGAAAGGCAGACGTAAAACCAAGACAGTAGATTGGGAGGTTGTGGAAGAAAGAAGGAGATGTGAATTACCCCGGGAGGTCCTGCGGACGGTTAAGTCCGGACACTTTCAAACAGATATGGTAAAGCCGGTTGAAAATAGATTTATCGCAGGAAGTCAGCTGAGGTCATAGTAGGTGTTTGTTAGATGCAAGATAGAAGTAACCAATTTGTGCAAACATAAGAATTAGATCAGAGTTTGAGAGGTAAAAATGATAAATCACAGAGTACAGAAATATATAGAGGATCACTCTTTCTGTTCAGAGTACCTTTTCAGGGATTGGGAAGCGTTCCTGGATTTCATCTATGAAGAAGGCTGCCGCGTTTCGTCCATCCTCTGGTGGGAGCACTGCAAAAAGAATTTTCAGCACGGATACGGCGGATACTCCGATCCGGATGACAGGGAATGGATGTATTCTGAGACCTGGCTTCATGAAGATGGATTTGAAGAAAAAAGCCTTGCGGATATTAAGGCATATATTCATGAAACCAGAGCGCATGGTCTTATTCTTGGTGACAAATACATCAGCCACGATTTGGTGCCGTCCTTCTATCTTGCAGATGAACAGACTCCGGTTTGCAGAGATATTGCCGGCTCAGGTATTTGTAAGGGTAATTCAAAATGAACTATAAGGTAATTGACAAAGAAAAATACTATAGAAAAGGTGTGTTCCGTCATTTCACGGAAGACTGCAGGTGTTCGACCTCAATAACAGC
>JAFUCL010000075.1 GCA_017459725.1 Solobacterium sp.
ATTAGTGTTTCCTCCGAAAACATCCGGCTTCCTTCAGATTCCATCTCACGATGGACACCCTTGCCTTCGGCTAACGCTTCCTACTGCCAAGTGCGTAGCGGACTTTCACCGCCAAGCTGTTACCCATGCCAGGTGCACCATAAAAACAGACAGCCGCTGTACGCGGCTGCCTGCTTTACTGGGGAGTATTACAGAACGTCAATGAATTTCTTCTCTTCTGCTTCCTTCTTCTGCTCGGAAGGAAGTTCGAGGGAAAGAATACCGTCCTGATATGCTGCCTTGATATCGGTATCCTTGATGCCTTCGCCTACATAGAAGCTTCTGCTGCAGGATCCGCTGTAGCGTTCCTGACGCAGAATGCTGCCCTTGGCATCCTTCTCTTCCTGTGACTCGTTGTGGGAAGCACTGACAGTCAGCGTTCCGTTGTAGAGTGATACCTTGATATCTTCTTTCTTGTAGCCCGGCAGATCGATATCCAGGATATAGTTGCCGTCCTTGGAACGGATATCCGTCTTCATCAGTGTGTTGGCAACCGGGAATCCGAATCCTGTGTCGAACATATTGTCGAACATGTCATCGAACAGACCGCCTCTTCTTGCCGGAGTATATTTATCGTTTCTCATACTTACACCTCTTTCCGGATGTTTCCATCCAACCTTTATCGGTTACACTTATTACTATAGTCATATCTTTAGCACTGTCAACACTTAAGTGCTAATTTCTTTAAAGTTTTTTCTGCGGACACGGTTCTGCGAACTGGTCTAAAACGCAAAATAACCGCATGGTTATGCGGTTATCTGTGTATAGCACTTATTGTGTTTGTCTGCCAAATAATTTTATTCAGCTTTCAGTTCCCTGCTCATCAGACTGTGAATGGACTCCGCGGGATCCTTGCCGCAGAAGAACACCTGGTAGATTTCCTCCGTAATCGGCATATCCACACCGAGTCTCTGCGCTTCCTCACGGACGATCTTACATGCCATAATGCCTTCCACGGTTCTGGTGTTTTCCTTCAGAAACTTTTCCGTTCCGCGCTCCCGGCCTACCTGCAGTCCGGCGGTATAGTTGCGGGAATGCATCGACGTACAGGTGACGATCAGATCCCCTACACCATCGAGACCCAGGAACGTTTCCTTCCGGCCGCCGAGAGCCATGCCAAACCTTGTCATCTCCGCCAGTCCTCTTGTCATCAGCGCTGCCCTGGCATTGTCGCCCTGACCGATACCGGCAGTAATACCGCAGGCAATGGCCATGATGTTCTTGACCGCCACACCGATCTCGGAGCCGATGACATCGGTATTCGTATAAACACGGAAGTATCTGTTGGAAAAGAGTCTCTGCACTTCTTTGGCAGCCTCTTCATCCTCGCTGACCGCATTGATGGCCGTAATCAGTCCCTTGATGACTTCCTCCGCATGGGAAGGACCGATCAGGGATACGATGCCCCTTCTCTTGCCTTCCGGTATGGTCTCGGCCAGAACAACTGACAGACGCTTATGCCAAACCGGATGGAAACCTTTGGCAACCGTGATAAACAGTGCCGGCTTCTCAATATACGGCATCACCTGCTTCAGCACATCCTCACATGCATGTGAAGGAACAGCCACCAGTATGATATCCGCATCCCGGGCATCATCGAGACTGTCGACCGCACGCAGCGTTTCCGGCAGCGGTGTATCAAAGAAAGCAGAATTGCGGTGATTGTGATTGATATCATCAATCTGACTGCGGCTGATACCGTACAGTACAGCTTCATGACCGTTGTCGTCCAGCACCTTTGCAAGAGCGGTTCCCCAGCTCCCGGTGCCCAGAATCAGTACTTTCATATGCACTTCTCCGTTTCTCAATAAAAGGGAATCCGCGGATTCCCTTCTGCAGTGTCTTAAACCAGACGTTCAAACAGTCTGTAGAGCTTCTTCCGGCTCTTGCGCGGTCTCTCCAGTGCTTCATCAATCGGCACTGAGGTAATCTCGTTGTCAATGATACCGACACAGTGTCCGCCGATGCCTTCCATCAGCAGATCCACTGCCTTCTCACCCATACGGCTGGCAAGCATACGGTCGGTCGGTGAAGGACTGCCGCCTCTCTGAATATGGCCCAGAACGGTTGCTCTGCCGCTGAATCCTGTATTCTGCGATACTTTCTTGGCCAGTGCTTCGACATCGCAGAGCTTTTCGGAAACGATGATAATGGCGTGGTTCTTGCGCACAACCTCACCGAGGTAATGCAGACGCTCAAGAACTTCGATCTCATCGTAACCGGTCTCAGGTGAAATAACCATTTCGGCACCGCAGTTGATCGCTGTATACAGCGCCAGATCGCCGCAGTGGTTGCCCATGACTTCCACGATGGAGCAGCGGTGATGGGAGCTCGATGTATCACGCAGTTTATCGACGTTCTCCACACATGTATTCAGGGCTGTGTCAAAACCGATCGTGAAGTCTGTGCCCGGAATATCATTGTCGATTGTTCCCGGCAGACCGATGCAGTTGATGCCCTTCTTGGTCAGCGCCTGGGCACCGCGGTAGGAACCGTCGCCGCCGATCACAACAAGCGCTTCAATTTCATTCTGACGAAGGATATTCACGCAGGTATCCTGTACATCTTCTTCACGGAATTCAGGCAGACGTGCGGAGCCGAGTGTCGTGCCGCCTCTTGCCAGAATATCCGATACACGCGTTCTGTCCAGAAGTTCCATATTACCTTCCAGAAGACCCTTGTAACCATCATGTATACCCATTACTTCAATACCGTTGGACAGCGCAACACGTGTAACAGCGCGGATTGCCGCATTCATACCGGGTGCGTCACCACCGGAAGTGAGGACTCCAATCTTCTTAACCATAGCCTTTTCCTCCCGCAATACCTCTCATTTTAACATCAGTCTTCCGTTGAATAAAGTATACGTCTGTCTTTGCCGATCAGGGAAACCGGTCTTGCCAGTGTTCTGATTCTCTCCAAAATGCGCTTGGCTTCCGTAACATCATCCCCGCGCGAAGTAGACGTATAGTGCTCCAGCAGCGAGGCATGATCCTCATTGCTTGTAAACCATGTAATACGGTGATTCTGCATCCGCTCATCCAGAATTGAAAGCAGGATCGAACGGACACGGTCTGTTACATCTTCGGCACCGATATCATCGAAGACCGCCACATCCGCATACCCGAGTCTGCTGATCTCCGTCAGATGCTCATTGGTCTTGTAGCCGGAGAGAATCCGCTCCACCATCTTCGGACAGTGCACAAAGGCCACGGAGAGTCCCTGCCGGGCAAAGGAATTGGCCGCACAGGCCGCCAGGTATGTCTTGCCGGTGCCCATATTGCCGTAGAGATATATACCTTCCCTGCCGTCACATGCACGCATCACTTCCATCAGCGCACTGACATAGCGTCCGTTCTCTTTGGAAGGATCAATGCCGGCGAACGATACAGTATGCATCTCCGGCGGCAGATCACAGATCAGATACTGACCGAGATGTGCTTCCGCTTTGTTCTTTTTCTGCAGGTATCCGCAGGCTTCCAGCCCCGTCTGCAGTATCCCGTCAAAATACAGTTCTTCCGCATATCCCTTCTGTCTCTGCGTGCAGGATGTAAGTCCTTTACAGCCGAGACACTTTTTCTTTTCCTCCAGCCAGCGGCTGATCCGGAACGGATGCAGTTCAATCTCCTGCAGCGGTATATTTCTTTCCCTGAGCGCCGCTATAACAGCTTCATCCTTCTTCAGCTGTTCGGACAGGAGTTTCCTGGCTTCTGCATATGCCGCTTCATTCATTTCCGGTACCTGCAGTTTATCCATTGGAGCCTCCCATCTTCTTCATCAGATTTCTCAGTTCATTCAGATCCTGTTCACTTGCCGGTGTTTCCGTATCCTCCGGCTGTTCACCATTCATGTATGCAGGAACTGCCTTTTCCTTCCGTGCATATGTCTGCGCGGTTGTTTTCTTCTTCGTTGCGGCAATGGCCTGTTCCTTGGTATGCACACCGTCTCTTGCCCATTCCCCGGCAACCATCTCTACAAATGCGCGCACAAGCCTGTTCTTGCTCTTCTTCAGTATGTATTCGATCATGACATTGATGACTTCCGGCGGGAAGTGCATCTTCACCGAAAGATCTTCAAGTATCCTGCGGTCCGTCAGTGATACCGGCGCCCCGTTCTGCTTTGCCTGCAGGAAGGAAACCGGCGGCAGACTGTACGGATCGGATGCCTTGGTAATATCCGGGACAGCCTTCTCCGAGAGCAGTTTCAGCCTCTCTCCGTCAAATGTCATATTCTCCATGTTAATGCATTTGCTGACAAGTATGCGCATGCGGTCTGCGGACAGTCCGTGCACAGTTGCCAGTTTGCCGATCAGTTTAAGGTTCTCCTGTGTGCGCAGCTCCGCCGGGAATACCAGCGTGCTCGTGGTCAGGAAGAACTTTTCATAGTCAAAGTTGATGGCTTCATCGTCGTCCTCAAAGCGGTAGCGCGGTGAGACTTTGCTGTAGACAACATCCGTCTCATAGTCCCTCTTCTCTGTGCGGCGGGCTATGATCCTCGTCACTTCCTTGTATCCGTGTACACTGAGTTTCTCGCTCTGCACCCTTGCCACGGCAGCCTCGGCCTGTTTCTGACCGACCGCAGATGCATAGGCATTGCGCAGCTCAGCGGAAGACAGAAAGTTCTCACGGGAGAGCGGTACATGCAGTACATAGATGTAATTCGTACGGGTTTCCTGTTCCTGGGCATATGTCCTCAGAAGCATATACTCTTCCAGTCTGATGCGTGCCCTTTCAATATCATCGATGGACATCCGCAGCAGTGCGGAAAGATGACTGTGGTTTTCCTGTGTATGCTGGGTTCTTCCCTCCGCATACAGCGTCATATACAGAGCTGCTGCCGCAGGACCGATGACCGGCTGATAATACATATACAGTGAAAAGAGACTCTCCTGACTGATTGAATCCCTGCACTCCACTCTGAATGTATCCTTCGTCTTAAGCTCCATTACTCTTCCCCGTACTGTTTAAGCCATGCGGCTGTTTTATTGTCCAGATCACGGAAGTTTCCGTCATTCATGAAGACGGTATCCGCCCGCCTGATCTGCTCCTCCGCATTGATCTGCGAAGCAATCCTGGCTTCTGCTTCTTCTCTGCTGTATCCGCGGTCTTCCATCATCCGCTGCACGGCTGTCTCATGCCCGCATGTCACCACGATGACATGATCAAACATATTCTCCCAGCCTGCCTCAAACAGCAGCGGAACCTCCGCAAACACAAAGTGATCGTCTTCGTGCAGCGCAAAGAATTTCTCCAGACCTTCTTTGACAAACGGATGCACGATACCGTTCAGTGTCTGTCTCTTTTCCTCATTGCCGAACACTTCAGCAGCCAGTTTCTTTCTGTCGATTTCACCGAAGTCATCGAGTATGCCTTCACCGAACGCTGCAATGACCTTCTGCGCCGTCGGCTGGTTGGCATTCAGTGCCATTCTTGCATATCCGTCCGAATCAAAAACGGCATATCCTCTTCTGCGGAGCAGTATGGACAGTGTAGATTTGCCCGCTCCGATTGTTCCCGTCACTGCAGTTCTCATAAGCACCTCTATTTCTGACAGACAGGACAGTAATAACTGCTCCGTCCGCCGATCCATTTAACATTTACGGGACCGCCGCATCTTCCGCATATCTTGCGTGCATGCACACAGCAGTCCAGCTGAAACAGTCCGGTTACCCCGAGACTGGATGTATAGGAACGGATCGTCGTACCGCCGGCCGCAATCGCAGCCTGCAGAATCCGTCTTGTCTCACGGACGATATTCTCTTCATCCTTCCGGGTAATCCGTTTGCAGCTTCTGCCAGGTCTTAATCCGCAGGCAGAGAGAATCTCATCCGCATATATATTTCCGATACCGGCCACAAAGGACTGGTCCAGCAGCATACTCTTCAGCGGTTCCTTCCGTCCCTGACGCCAGCGGTGCACATACTCTGCATTGTAGGCCTCATCAAACGGCTCCGGTCCCATATTCTTGAAGACATGAAAGTCCGCATCCCTGTCATACAGTTTCATACGCCCGAACTTGCGGGTATCGTGATACCGCAGTTCCCTGCCGTCAGCCAGACGGAACAGAACATGCATATGCCTGTTCAGGGGATCTTCCGGTTTCTGAATATAGAACTTACCCTCCATGCGCAGATGCACGGTCAGGGTGCAGTCATCCATCCTGAAAATCAGATACTTGCCGCGTCTTTCAAACTTCCTGAATGACTGGTGCAGCAAAGTCTCTCTGAATACCGCAGGATCATCTTCCACCGTCTTCGGCCAGCGTATGATCACATCCGTGATTTCGGCATTCATGATCTGCTTTTCCAGCGTACGGACCACCGTTTCAACTTCAGGGAGCTCAGGCATTACTTGGCCTCATACCAGTTTGATCCGACTGAACATTCGGCAGTCAGCGGCACCTTCAGTTCCATGGCACCGGTCATGCCCTCATCTATGATCTTCTTCATGATCTCGATCTCATCTTCATACACATCAAAGATCAGTTCGTCATGCACCTGCAGGATCATCTCTGACTTAACGCCAGCTTCCTTCATTGCCTTGTCAATGCGGATCATGGCAAGCTTGATCAGATCGGCTGCCGTTCCCTGAATCGGCGCATTCATGGCTGCCCGTTTGCCGAATTCACGTACCATTCTGTTCTTATCGTGAATCTCCGGAATCTCTCTTCTGCGGCCGAGAAGTGTTTCCACATATCCGTTCTTTTCGCAGTCTGCCACAACCGTGTCCATATATGTCCGGATACCCGGATAGGACCGGTAGTATGAGGCAATGAATTCTGCGGCTTCTTTGCGGGTGATACCGAGCTGTTCCGCCAGACCGAAATCACTGATGCCGTAGACAATACCGAAGTTGACTGTCTTGGCACGGCGGCGCATCAGCGGTGATACTTCTTCCTCACTGACACCGAAGACATCCATTGCCGTCTTGGTGTGGATATCAATATTGGAGCGGAAGGCATCGATCAGTCCAGGTTCATCTGCCATATGGGCAAGAATCCGGAGTTCAATCTGGTGATAGTCACTGGAAATCAATACTCTGCCTTCACCCGGCAGGAATGCTTTCCGTATAATTTTGCCCTCCTCATCGCGGACACTGATATTCTGCAGATTCGGTTCGCTGCTGGAAAGACGTCCGGTCTGGGTTGCACACTGGTTGTACAGCGTATGGATCCTGCCGTCTTTGAAAATATACTTCTGCAGACCCTCTGCATATGTGCTCCAGATCTTCTGCAGTTTGCGGTAAACAAGCAGATGCTCGATTACCGGATGAATACCTGCAAGCTTTTCCAGCACTTCTGCCGATGTGCTGCGCTTCTTGCCGCCCGGCAGCTGCAGTTCATCATACAGAACCTCGCTCAGCTGTTTCGGGGAATTGATATTGAACTCATGTCCTGTCAGGGTGAAGATTTCCTTCTGTTCCGCATCCAGCTGTGCCTTCATACCGGCTGCTATATCCGCCAGTACATTCACATCGCAGATCACCCCGGTCTTTTCCATCCGGTACAGGATCTCCGTCAATGGCATTTCCACATCACGGTACAGTGAAACCATGCTGTATTTTTCCAGATCGGGATAGGAAGCACCGAAAAGCTTCAGGATATTGCGGGCATTTTCACCGCTGAAGCTGGCCTGTTCTTCGGGATCAGGAAGCTTCGGACGGTTTGTTTTACCGTATACATCTTCATAGGAAAGCGTTGTGCGCAGATCATATGCCGCGAATATCTTTTCCTGTGAGGTCAGTGTGGAATTGGCCAAAGCTGCGGAAATCATGGCATCATCGCTGAAGCAGATATCAACACCGGTCTGTTCCAGCAGATGCATATTCCTCTTCACGTCAAAACCGATTGTCTGTGCGGAACTGTCAGCCAGTCTTGCACAAAGCTGCGCATCATTGCGGACATCCTCAACCGTCATATATACGGCTGCATTACTGTTGGCAATGGCAAAACCATGCACTTCTGCAGTCAGGAAGCTGTCATTGGTGGCATCGAGATACACTGCCAGCGGATTCTTCAGCATTCCCTCCGGACATGTCTTGACGATCTGCACAGGAGCTTCCCCGCTTGCTTCACGGACGCTTCCGCCGTCACTGAGAAGCTGCTCATACTTTGCGGCAAGGCTGTTCATATCCAGGCTGCGGAAAAAGCGGATCAGGGATTCGTAATCCGGCGCAAACGCACAGTCATCGGCTGTGAAGTCCAGTTTCACATCCGTACGGATCGTTGCCAGTTTCTTTGACAGCATGGCGGATTCATGTCCTGCCTGCACCTTCTTCCCGAGGGCACCTTTGATATTCATATCATTGGCCAGCACATTCTCCACGGTTCCGTATTCGTTCAGAAGCTTCAGGGCTGTCTTTTCACCGATGCCGGGAATACCGGGAATGTTGTCGCTGTGATCACCCATCAGACCCTTCATATCAATGATCTGAAGCGGTTTGATGCCCATCTCACGCACCATATAATCCGGGGTGACTTCATCCATATCCGTCAGTCCCTTTTTCATCAGCAGTACGGTCGTTTCATCATCCACCAGCTGCAGCAGATCATGATCGGAAGTAAAGATAACAGTATCGTATCCGTCCGAATGCCTTGCCATCGTACCGATGAGATCGTCTGCTTCAATATCCTGCATCTCAACCCAGCGGATATGGTATCCGTCAAGATAATCCCTTACAAGCGCAAACTGCGGCACCAGATCATCCGGTGCCGGCTTTCTGCCGCCTTTATAATCAGGATACAGATCATGCCTGAACGTATGCTTGCCTGCATCAAAGGCAACCAATGCCGCATCCGGCTGAATCAGTTCCAGCGCTTTCTGCAGCATCATTGCAAATCCGTATACAGCATTTGTCGGTATCCCGCTTGCCGAAGACATCGGTCTTCCGTAAGCTGTAGCGTAATATGCTCTGAACAGCATTGAGTTTCCGTCTACGAGCATCAGTTTCTTCATAGTCTGCCTCCGCTCAGCCAACATCTGACTGATCTTTCGGTTCTTCCGTATTGTCGTCGGTTTCCGCCGGTTCTGCGTCTTCTGCGCTGTCCTCTGTGGTATTGTCAGCTGCCGGAACCGTCTCGCGTACTTCCGCCATGGTTTCAAGAACCTGCAGGTTCTCATACATGATGGAAAGATAATCCTTGCCTGCTTCCATATCCTCAGCGGTCAGGCTGGACAGATTGTTGAGCTCCACTCTGGTCAGCTGCAGTTCTTCCTGCAGATCATGGAACAGCTCCACCATGTCCGGTGTCATATTCGGTTCATATACAATGTATTTGACCTGATCTTCCTTGATTCTCTCCTTGATCAGAGCCAGCTGCTCCGCATCCGGCAGTGCGCCGTATTTGGAAAGAACCACCGGATATACTTCAAATCCGTACGTTTTCTGCCAGTTGCCGAAGCTTGCGGTCATGGAGACAAAACGGATACTGCGGTTATTGGTGATATTGGCAGTTGCCAGGGCCTGATACTGTGCATCAAGGTTGATGAGATCTGTCTCCAGCCTGCTGAAGTTTTCTTCAAACACAGGTCTGTCATCCGGGAAGAATGTGCACATCCAGTCACGGATATCCTTGGCCATGGAAAGCATCGCAATCGGGTCTGTCCAGAGATAGAGATCCTTCGGATTGATGTCCAGTGTCTCAAAGGCTTTGCCCTTGTAATACGGACCTTCAATATAGGTCACTTCCCCGTTTGCGGCGACCGGTGTATAGCGCTGGAAATCATATACCGCATTCAGTACGGAGAGATCGCGTGCATCCGTCGCAGCGGATATCTTCGGCATGTACATTGTGAGATACGGCTCCAGCTGGCCGATGTGGAAGAAGACAGCCGCATCTGCAAGAACATCTTCATAATCACTGCGTATCTGAGCACGCTGAACAATCCCGTTCTCCTGTATCGACTCATAACTGACCACATCACCGGCCAGACGTTCGATCAGAAAACCGAGCGGGTATACGGTGTATACGATTTTCGTTCTGACGGAAGCACATCCGCTCAGCGCAATCGACAGCAACATTGATATTACAGTCAGCGTACGCGTAATTCTCTTCATCTGCATCATTCCCCTAATCATCCGCAAAGGACTTCCCTGCACTGGTTATGCCGGACGCATAACAAAAGTGCAAAGGTGTGATTTTGCTAATTAATTGTAGCATTCTCACCGCCCTTTCGTCATACTTTCTTGGAGAATCCCTTCCCTCAGAAAACTGAAATATCCTGACGATGAAACAATCAGGTGATCAATCACCGGTATTCCCATCAGCGCACCTGCTTCACAGACCCTTTCCGTCAGTCTGATATCGGCTTCACTCGGTGTCAGATTGCCGGAAGGATGGTTATGCACCAGCATGATGCAGGTCCCGGAAAGACGCAGTGCTTCCCGGAAGATTTCACGCGGAGATACCGGACACATGTCCGCAGTCCCGCTGAACAGCGTTACGGCTTTGAGAACATGTTTTGCATGATCCATGTAGATGACCATGAACTTCTCCTGTGCTTCCTGTCCCAGGCTCATCCGCAGCCAGCTGATCACAGCTTCCGGACTGCTCACCACATCGCTTTCCCGCACCTCTTCATACAGCATGCGTCTTGAAAGCTCAAGACATGCCTTGATCTCCAGCGCCTTGATCCGGGACATGCCTCTTACCGATGCAATCTCACTGTCGCTCATACCGGCAATCCCTGCCACGCTTCCCGCTTTCTGCAGCAGCACATCGGCTGTATCCAGGGCAGACTGTCCGTTGGTTCCGCAGCGGATCAGAACGGCCAGCAGTTCACGGTTGCTCAGGGCACCTGCCCCAAGCCGGAATCCCTTCTCACGCGGTCTTTCGCCTTCCGGAAGATCCTTCACTTTTCTCATATTCCCACCTCCTCCCCTATATACCGGCAGGCCAATCCATATCCACACCGCAGAGGAAAGATGATATGATGTTCATATGAAAAATCTGACAAATCCTGTATTTATTGCCAGTGCAGTACTGGCCGCAGCAGCTCTTGTTCTGTATGTCACCAAAACCGGTTACCATAAGACAAGCATCATTGCCGGTGTGACAGCTTACCTGATCGGCTGTGTGATCGTATCACTCTTATTCCCTGTTCCCGGTCTGATCCTGACCATTGTTTCCATGATTGGCTACTTCATCTACTTCCGCAGACTGACTGCCGGCATGAAGGCAGATGAAGGTGAATGGATCTATTACGAAGACTTCGAAGCAGACTATGCCGCACATCCCGAGGATTTCAGCGGATGTTACGTCATCCTGACCTTCCCCGAGAAAAAGAACGACAGCCGTTACGACAACTATGAAACCGCATATGTCGGCAGCTCCTCATCCCTCCGCAAGGAAGTGCACGGAGTCCTGACCAACAAGACCCTGAGCCGTGTCTATGATGATATCCAGAACGGCAAACACCCCTACATCAAACTGGTGCAGGCCGATGCGGAACATATCAACTCCATTCAGGAAAAGCTCATTACCATGTACAATGGTGTTCCCTACCTCCTCTCCTTCAAGGAAGTACGGGAAAAGCGCAAAAACGCCCAGCTCTAGAGGAACCATACAGGTTCCTCTTTTTCATGTCCGGGCATTAAAAAAAGCCCTGCATTTACAGGACTTTTACTGTGTTCAGTCGATTTCTTCCGGTACGTAAGGCGGTGCTTCGTTGGTATCCGCACTGCTCGCCCACATCACCTGTGCTTTGCCGGTTTCAACGGCAAGTGAAGCAAGCGTATTCAGATCACGCATGAACCCGCGCGCCATATTTGCTTCCACCAGCATACCGAGATTGGTTCCGGAAATGATCTCAATCCGGTACTCACCCGTATACTTCTCCGCCAGCTGCCGGCATACTCTGCACGGCACTTTGTCCACTACATCTGTGAACATCAGGATGCCTTCCTCACATCCCTTCAGTTCCTTCAGCGCTTCCTTCAGTTTGTATTCCAGATCATCCGCGGAATCCTCCTGCAGATAATCCACCGCAATATACTTCTCCGGCATACCTGCAATCAGACGCACTGCCTGGGTAAGCCCGCTTGCGAATGTACCGTGTCCGCAGACAATAATTCCAATCATGACAGTTCCTCCTATTGCCTTATTCGATTCCGTTCGGATTCTTCAGGGTGAAGTTCCAGGAATCACGGCACATCTCATCAATGCCGTACTGTGCCTTCCAGCCGAGCAGTTTCTCTGCCTTTGCCGTATCCGCATAGCAGGAAGCGATGTCACCCGGACGTCTTTCCATGATCTTGTACGGCAGTTCCTTTCCGCAGGCCTTCTCGTATGCATGCAGAACCTGGAGCACGCTGTAGCCGTTGCCGGTGCCGAGATTGATCTTTTCAACCCCGTTGTGTTCCAGCGCATACGCAACTGCGGAAATATGTCCCTTCGCAAGATCGACCACATGGATGTAGTCACGCACACCGGTGCCGTCCACGGTCGGATAGTCATTGCCCCATACACGCAGATATTCAAGCTGACCGCTGGCAACTCTGGCAATATACGGCACCAGATTGTTCGGCACACCGTTGGGCACTTCACCCAGCAGTCCGGAAGGATGCGCACCGATCGGATTGAAGTATCTCAGCAAGAGCACGCTCCACTCAGGATCCGCAGCCGCAATATCACTCAGGATCATTTCGTTCATCAGTTTGGTGGTTCCGTACGGATTTGTTGTATGCACATCAAAGTCCTCGCTGATCGGAACACGCACCGGATCACCGTATACGGTAGCACTGGATGAGAAGACGATTCTCTTTACGCCTGCTTCCTTCATGGCAGCATACAGATTGATGGAGCCCTTGATATTGTTCTCATAGTACAGCAGCGGCTTGGCAACGGATTCGCCCACTGCCTTGTATCCGGCAAAGTGAATCACCGCATCAATGCTGTTCTCGGCGAAGATCTTCTTCAGACCTTCCTCATCCAGAAGATCGGTCTTATAGAACTTGGGTCTAATGCCGGTGATCTGTTCGATCCGGCCAAGGGATGCTTCGGTTGAGTTGTACAGATTGTCCATGACAATGACATCGTAGCCTGATTCGATCAGTTCCACGCATGCATGTGACCCGATGTACCCGGTTCCTCCGGTAACAAGAATCGTACTCATAATTTTGTCTCCTTTTTATTATCCGAACACGAGCCTGGAAATATCATTCCAGGTAACAAACACCATCAGTGCCAGAAGAATAACCCAGCAGCCGATCATCAGTGCATATCTGACTTTCTCATTCAGCGGTTTGCCGGCTATCCATTCTCCAATAGTCAGAATGACCTGTCCGCCATCCAGTACAGGCAGAGGCAGCAGATTGAAGATACCGACGTTCAGCGACAACTCAGCCATCAGCAGAATATAGTAACTGAAACCGAGTGATACATACTGCTCCGTTACATTGTAGATACCGACCGGTCCGCTCAGCTGATCCAGCCCGCGTCCGGTAAACAGCCGTTTGATCGTCGTCAGCATCATCCCGGCTATACTGCGCATTTCCACCGCACCGTACTTCCAGCAGTTCAGGGCATTGACCTGAATGACTTCGGGGCTGCTGCCGACAATACCGATCAGATACCTGTCTGATTCTGCATCATACGCAGCCGCGATCTCAAAGCTCAGCTCTTCACCGTTTCTGCTGATTCTGTACCGGGCCGGCTGATCCGCCGCATCCGCCAGGAATACCTGCATATCAAAGTAGGTTTCCGGTTTCACCGAACTGCCGTCTTCACGCGTGATCTGCAGCACTTTGTCTCCCGGTAATAAACCTGCCTGTTCGGCCGGACTGCCCGCAACCACTTCCGCAATCACGGCCTTGGGTGAAACGGCATACTGTCCCTGGGAAAGAATCGTCAGGGAGAACAATACCCATGCCAGCAGGAAGTTCATCGTCACCCCGGCCAGCAGGATAATAATACGCTTCCACGGTTTCTGATCCGTCAGGCGCCGTCCTTCCGGAACATGGACATCAGGATATGTTTCATCACCGTCCTTTTCACCGGCCAGCGACACAAATCCGCCGATCGGCACAGCCCTTAAACTGTAGATGGTTTCACCGAAGCGTTTCTGCACCAGTGCAGGTCCCATGCCGAAGGAATATTCATAACAGTAAACACCGAAAATCTTAGCGGCAATCAGATGCCCGAATTCATGTATGCATACGATCACCGTCAGAAGCAGAAGAAAATATATGATTGTCATTCCGCACTCTCCCTGCTCTCGATATACTTACGTGCATACTCCCTGCCGAGATGATCCGCCTCACGCAGATCCTCCAGTGTCTCAGCCGGTTTCTGTTCGGTCAGATATACAGCGTTGATGACAATGTCCTCAATCTCGGTAAAGCCGATCTTATGATTACGGAAGGCAAGATTCGCTTCCTCGTTGGCTGCGTTCATCACCGCCGGCAGAATGCCTCCCCTGCGTCCGGTCTCATAGGCCAGCGCAAGCAGCGGATAGCGTTCCGTATCCGGAGCGTGGAAATGCAGCGTACCGATCTTCGCCAGATCCAGACGTTCCGCCTCATCAAGCGGCAGTCTTGCCGGCTGACTCAGCGCATACTGAATCGGAATACGCATATCGGGTACACCGAGCTGGGCAATGACCGCATGATCCGTAAACTCAACCATGGAGTGGATCACACTCTCATCATGCATCAGCACATCAATCTTTTCATACGGCATATCAAACAGCCAGTGCGCTTCGATGACTTCAAAGCCCTTGTTCATCATCGTCGCACTGTCAATCGTAATCTTGGCACCCATGGACCAGTTCGGATGTGCAAGAGCTTCCTCAACCGTCACATCCTTCAGCTCTTCCCTGGTGCGGTTACGGAACGAACCGCCGGAAGCCGTAATGATCAGTCTGGATACCTCCGCATGCGAACCGCAGCGCAGGCACTGATCGATGGCGGAATGCTCACTGTCAATCGGATAGATCCGTACACCCTTTTCCTTCTTCAGCTTATCAATCAGCTCACCGCCGACCACAAGTGTTTCCTTATTGGCAAGCGCCACATCATGCCCGCTCTCCATGGCCGCAACCGTAGGCGCAAGTCCTGCAAAGCCGACCAGCGCATTGACAAGCACATCATACCCGTCACAGGAAGCCAGCACCTTCAGACCTTCATCTCCCGAACAAACCGTAATCCCGGGATAGGCAGCGCGGATCTCAGCCGCATCTTCTTCCCTGCCCACACAGACCAGGTCCAGTGTGAATTCCTGCAGGATTTCCCGCAGTGCCGCAATATTCCTGCCCACTGAAACAGCCCGCAGGCAATAATCCTGCGGATGTGCACGGACAACATCAATTGTCTGTTTTCCGATGGAGCCGCTCGCTCCGAGAAGAACCAAACGTTTCATATATCAGATACCCCAGCAAATCAACAGACCGTTAAAGAACATCAGACAGAACAGCAGTGAATCCAGTCTGTCAAGCGCACCGCCGTGTCCCGGCAGAAAAGAACCGAAATCCTTGATTCCGAAATGTCTCTTAACGGATGAAAAAGCAAGATCGCCGATCTCCGCAACCGCCGGCAGCGTACATGCGGCAACGATCAGAAATGACAGCGGATACTGCTTCATGGCAAAGATGCCGAACAGCAGCGAAACAATTACACCTGCCGCATAACCGCCGATTGCCCCTTCCCAGGTCTTGTTTGGGGAAATGCGCGGAATCATCTTGTGCTTTCCGAGATATACACCGAAGAAATACGCACCCGTATCGCATACATAGCAGGCAAGCGCAATGAACATCATCGGAAAGAAAGCATTCGCGCCGCCGTACAGACGGAAGATGCAGCGGCTGGCCATCAGTGTGATGGAGCCGATCACGTATGTATACACTGCTCTTTCCGTGGTAAACGATTCATTCAGGTATGATGCCGTAAACAGCAGCACCAGCGCACCTGCCGCAGCAGCAGGCAGATATGAAGCAGGCACATAGTCACAGCCAAATACAAACGCACTCATGATAATCGTCTGTACCCAGTCAGGCTTTCCTTCCGGAAGTGCTGACACCTCATAGGAAGTCATCAGAATGCAGGCCAGCACAAGCGCCTTCATCAGATACCCGCCGAAAATAAACGGCGGCAGCACCACAGCTATGATAATCAATGCGGTCAGGATCCTTGTCAGCATACTTTTCTTCATTGTTTGACTCCCCCGAAACGGCGGTCTCTTGTCATGTATTCATCCAGACAGCGCTTGAGAACTTCCGGTGTGAATTCAGGCCAGCTTTCCGGCACGAATTCCAGTTCCGCATAGGCAATCTGCCACAGAAGATAATTGGAGATTCTCTCCTCCCCGCTGGTGCGTATCAGAAGATCAACCGGCGGGAAATCCTTCGTCATCAGATATTTCTCAAACCCTGCTTCATCAATGCCAAGCTCTGCTTTTCCTTCCAGTACATCCTTGGCATAGGCATTGGCAGCCAGCACAAGCTCCCGGTGCGAGCCGTAATTCATCGCTATGTTCAGACTGAGTCCGGAGTTCTTCTTTGACTCTTCCTCTGCTTCCCGCAGCACCTTTGCCGTAGCTGCCGGCAGATCATCCAGCTCACCGATCATTCTGATCCGGAAGCCGCGGTCCAGGAACTCCTTCATATACTTCCTGAAAAAGAAAGACGGCAGATTCATCAGGTACCCGACTTCCTCCTTTGATCGCTTCCAGTTTTCAGTGGAAAAAGCATACAGAGTCAGGTATTTCACACCCAGCGCATCCGCCGCAATAGCTATCGTTCTGACATTGTCTGATCCGGCCATATGTCCGGCCGTACGCGGAAGACCCTGAGCAGTCGCCCAGCGTCCGTTTCCGTCCATGATAATCGCAACATGTTCACAGTTTTTCATACAGCAAATTATACCATACTGCAGAGCATTCGCGTTCTTCATTCGAATAACCGCTCCATACATTCTGCTTGTATGCCCTGCGCACCGGAATAATGTATGCAGTGCAGGCTTCAGCAATATTCCGTTTGCGCTTTAGTTTGATGCAATAAATATCTATATAGAATATTATTTATGTATAAACTGCTGAAAGTGAGGAAACAAGCATGGAGTATATCGTTGTACAGGCCGGAGGCAGAGGATCACGCCTCGGCAGACTGACAGCCAACAAACCAAAAGCTCTGGTCCCTGTTGAAAACCTTCCGATGCTGTTTCATCTCTTCCGTAAGTATCCCGATAAACGCTTCATTATAATTGCCGACTATAAAAAAGAAGTGCTGCGCTCCTATCTGGCAGCTTTTGCGGATGTGGCATACCTGGTGGCCGATGCCGAAGGAAAAGGAACCTGTGCCGGCATCAGAAAAGCCCTGTCCATGATACCGGAACATACCGGGATCATGCTTATATGGTCGGATCTGATCCTGCCGGATTCCTTTACGCTGCCTGCGGGATACGGAGACAGCGAAATACCTTCGGATCAGTATATCGGAATCTCCGGTACTTTCCCGTGCCGGTGGTCTTACAGCAATAATCAGTTTGCCGAGGAGAGATCCTTTGAGCATGGTGTGGCCGGCTGTTTCTGGTTCACTGACAAAGCGGTTCTGCAGGACGTTCCGGCTGAAGGAGAATTTGTCCGCTGGCTCAGTACGCAGGATATTCACTTCCGTACGCACAGCCTTGCAGGCTCACGGGAATTCGGTCTTGAAGAAGACATCCGCGCCTTGCCAAGACCCATCTGCCGTCCCTTCAACCGTCTGCGCATCGAAGAAGACAGGCTGATCAAGGAGCCTGTTGATGCACAGGGAAGAAAACTGGCAGAAAAAGAAACCGCCTGGTACACACAGGTTGCCGGAACGGAAGGAATCCCCCTGCCACGCATTTATGACATGCATCCGCTGACCATGGAACTGATCAAGGGCAAACCCGTACATGCATGCCGTCTGAACAGACAGGAGAAAACTGCCCTGCTGCAGCAGATCGTGGACGGACTCAAGAGAATACACTCTGCCGGGTCAATTCCCGCGGATGCCTTCAGCATGAAGGAAGCCTACTTCCGCAAGACCGTTTCCCGTCTGGCCGGAATACGCGGTCTTATTCCCTTTGCGGATTCCCGGTATATTACCGTCAACGGAAAGAAATGCCGGAATGTATGGTTCTGCATGAATGAACTGGAAGCGAAACTGGACGCTCTGCAGTGCAGCCGGTTTGTTCTGATACACGGCGACTGTACATTTTCAAATATTCTGCGCAGGGATACCGGTGAGCCTGTGTTCATCGACCCCCGCGGTTACTTCGGTTTCACGGATCTGTACGGAGACGAACGGTATGACTGGGCAAAACTCTATTATTCCATTGCCGGCAATTACGATCTGTTCAATCTCGGACAGTTTGAACTGGAAACCGGCGGTATCAACGGCACAGCGGGAACGGAACTGAAAGAAAATGAAGTGCGGGTCTCCATTGCCTCTGAAGGCTGGGAAGACATGCAGGATGCTTTCTTTGCAATGACCGGCTGTGACCCCGATGAGATACGTCTTCTGCATGCCGTGATCTGGCTGTCCTTAACAACCTACGCCTGGCAGGATTACGATTCTGTGTGCGGTGCTTTCTATACAGGACTGTATTATCTGGAGGATGTTTTATGACGGAGTATTTCAACGAACAGCTGCAGGTTTTTCAGCAATCCCTTGCATCCATGGACAACGAATTGTTTGAGCACATGGTCCGGGACGCCTCCGCTGCCCTGCAGAACAACTGCTGTATAGTTGCGACGGGTCTTGGAAAAAACGTGCCCATCTGTGAGAAATTTGTCGGTACGATGGTTTCCCTCGGTCTGCGCACGCTGTTCATGAATACAAACAGCGCTGTTCACGGCGACCTCGGCTGCCTGCATGACGGCGATATGCTGATCGTGCTTTCCAAAAGCGGCGAAACCGAAGAATCCCTGCGTCTTGTCAGAGAAATCAGGAAACAGGAAAGAAAAATCACCATCTGGCTGATTACATATACCCGCGGCAGTTCACTGGAAGCCCTGTGCGACCATTCCCTTGTGATGAATCTTGCACATGAAGGAGATGCCTGGAATATTGTTCCCACGAATTCCTCAACAATCAACCTGATTGTTCTGCAGGGACTTGCCGTACTGACTGCACAGCGTATGGGTATTACGCTGGAAGACTTCGCCAAGAACCACCCCGGCGGCGCAATCGGTGATGCCCTGCAGAAAAGGAGCTCCGGCAATGTCTGAAACACTTGTCTTATCAGCCCTGCCCAAGACCTGGATACTGGATCTCGACGGCACGGTTCTGGTTCATAACGGATACCTGACAGAGGCAGGAGACTGCCTGCTTCCCGGTGTGAAAGATTTCTTTGATGCTCTGCCGGCTGAAGACATGGTGATCTTCATCACCTCCCGCAGTGTAAAGTACAAAGCCGCAACCGAAGCATTTCTGCAGAACAGCGGCATCCGCTTTCATACCGTTATCTACGACGCTCCGTACGGCGAGCGCATCCTGATCAATGACCGCAAACCGTCAGGTCTCAGAACTGCCTATGCCCTGAATCCCGAGCGTGATACTTTTTCCATCAGCACCGTAACCGATCCCGCGCTATAGAAAGACTCAGTATGACATTGCTTGAAGAAGATACCGCATTCACACAGGCCGAAAGAGGCAGAGAACTTGCCGTGCAGCTGCGTAATACATACGCCGCGGACGAGAGAACCTGCTGGATCATTCTTCCGGATGATGATGAGGAATTATGGGAAGCTGCCGCAGAGAATCTGCCCTCCTACATGGAGAGCAAATGTTTTTCGCATGCCCTGATACTCGGCTGCCGCAGCTGTTTTACGGAACTGTACTTTGAACGTGGAACAATACACTATATTGCATGCACGCAGGATGATCTGGATGCCATCCTTGCATATTACCGTCTGGTCCCCTTTGCGGAAACCGTTGTTGTGTCCCTGAAGGAACCGTATGCCCTTCCCGGCTGGATCGGTCATTTCGGCATCACCGTCAGGGATTATGTCAGGGATGCGCTGTTCTTCGGCAAACCGGTCAGCTGGATGACCTGGAAAACCGACAGAGCCGGTATCCTGCAGGATCTGCAGAAACAGATGGATAAACTGACCGGCAGAAATATCTATATCTACGGATGGACAAACTATGCCGTAAAAATAGCGGAAGGTCTGCAGAAATGCGGTCTGAAGCCTGCCGGTATGGTTGATTCCGATCCTGACAAGGAAGGATGGAACAGCGCGCTTTCAATTCCCTGCCGGACACCCGAACATGCCCTGCTGCCCTATGACAGTAATGCCGCCGTTATTATCGTTTCCAAATACGGCAGAGAGATGCGCCGAAAGCTGCTGTCGCTCGGCTATCCGGAAGCACAGACCGTAACGGTATCCGTTCAGAAAGATACCTCATCCCTTATGGACATGGACAAAGAGACGCTTCTGCATGAATACGGCATTGCCCGCACTGGACTTGATTTACGGAACAGTATATCCGCACAGTTTATCGTACCGTGCATCGGCGGAACCGGTGATGTTTACTGGCTCTGCGCACTGCTGAAAAGCTACCTGGAAGAAAACAACATACATGACTATGCCCTTATCCTCGATGAAAAAAGAATACGGGCAGCCTCTGCCGTTGCCGCACTGTTCGGCATTGAGAGAATCATCACCCTTACGGTGGAACAGCTCAGCTCCCTGTATAAAGCATGGGAATTCTACGGCAGTGAACAGATGCACATGAAGCCTGATCTGCACATCGGCAGCCGTCTTGCCCGGAATATCAATCCTCCCAAAGAGAACGGCCATTACCCGCTCTGGCGCAATCATCTCAACAGCATGCGCTGCCAGTATTTCCATGACCGCACGATAAAGACTCTGTACGAACCCGTACAAAGAGATCCCGGTGCCGGGGTTTATGAAGCTTACGGAATCCGGAAAGGACGCACGGTGATTCTCTCCCCGTACGCTGCCGCCGTCCAGTCAACCCTTGCCAATACGGATTTCTGGACGAGACTCGCTGCTGCCCTGCAGGAAAGAGGTCTTACCGTATTCACCAACTGTGCAGGCAATGAACAGCCAATTGAAGGCACACGGGCTGTCTGTCCCGCATACAGTGAACTGATTCCCTTCCTGAATCATGCCGGCTGTCTGATTGCCGTACGCAGCGGGTTATGTGATATAGCCGCTACTGCCAGGCGGTGCAGAATCCTGCTGATTTACGAGAAAGGAAACGGTGTAATACCCGATACATTCAGTCTGAAGCGGATGGGGATTCATCCGGATTCGGAAGACTTCCTCTACAGCGGCAATACCGACACTCTGCTCAGCCAAATACTCAGCCACATTTCGTAAGTATACTTGCACAGCAGCTTTTCTGCTTTTTCATGGAGGTCATCAATGCTTCAGTTCATCAAAATTCCCAAAGCTTCAGTAACAGAACGTCCGGTCTATATCTGGGATATCGGCACACTTGCAATGTGGGTGCTGCTGCCGCTGATCAACAGAGGTGTCCGCATCTCCGGATTCGTAACAAATTACAGCGAATACTGCGGAGAAACGATTCTGAATCTGCCCGTCATCTCTCCGGAAGAATTCGCTGAGACAAACGGTGTGATTATTGCTAACGATGAGATCAGCGACGGTACATTCGCACTGGTGCAGAGCTTTGGGGAAGCATACAGGATGAAAGACATCATGGTGCTGAATCCCCTGCTCTCTCAAAGTTCTCTGTATGTATACGGAACAGGAAACCGCATCTGGAGATTCCTTAAGGAAGCCGGAGAAAAACATATCGAAATCAAAGGCATTCTTTCGGAAACAGGTCCGGAAGAGATTCTCTCCGTGCCCGTAACCAGTCCCAAGGAGACTGTATTTACACCGAACGACTGTATCGTAGTCTGCAATGACATCCACAGCAAAGATGCTGTGACTGTCATGTCACTGCGCAAAGACGGCTTTGCCGGAACCCTGTTTATTCCGGAACTGACACCTCTGGCAACACTGTGGTCAACCGATACCGTCACCGTGCTCGACACTGCGATGAAGGAAGACAAACGCATTATCCTCGTCAGTGCGGATGATGACGGCAAGGAAATCGTGCGCAGATTCATCTCCATGTACGGAATACCCGTTGCCCGTGAGCTGATTCTCGGCGGTGCAGATGACATCTGGTCGCTTGCGGATGAAGATCCGGCTGACAGCGTGATCCTGATCCAGGCCATGGACCTGCATCAGCGGTGTGACATTGTGGATGCGGTCAATGATCTCGGATACTCACTCGGACAGCATAATTATGTTTCCGTACAGCAGGCCTGCTATAACCGTCTGCGCACTTCCGAGACACTGGCATATGAGCATGATTTCAAGATCGGCAGCAGTATTGATTACAGCGGCATCGGCGGTCTTCCCGGATGGAGAATATACGGCGAAGAACCGGCGGACTGCAGAATCATGGTGCTGGGCGGAAGCACATCATCAGAAGTCTATTATCCGGAGAACTGGGTCAGCAAACTCTTCCGTAAAATCAGCAGTGAAGGAAAACACGTTCGCATATACAACGGCGCCGTTGAAGGAAATGCCGTATACCATGAATTCAACAGACTGATCCGTGATATCCATGCGCTCAAACCGGATATTGTCATCAGTATGAGCGGATACAATGACATGAGGACAGACACCGATAAGTTTGAAAACTGGCGCGGTGAGGCACGTTTTCCGTATTGGCGGAGAATGCAGTCATACATGAAGCTGATTGCCGAAAGTGAAGGAGCATCCTATTACGCCTTCCTGCAGCCGGTCAACCGTGATCCGGAACATTTATCTCTTCATGAAGTTATGCGTTACCTCGGACAGGTTCACCGCCGCGGCAAGCTTTTTACCGACGGACAGCGTGATGATGATTTTTATATCAACCTATACAGTGCATTCGTACACAGGGATGAATGCTATATTGATCTGTCCCATTATTCCGAAGAAGGCACAAGCAGACTTGCGGAGCTTGTCTATGATGCAATCAAGGAGGAACTTAAATGATTGTTCTCGGTATCTCAGCCTATTATCATGATTCAGCCGCCGCCCTGATCTGCGACGGTGAGATCATAGCCGCCGTTCAGGAGGAACGCTTCACCCGCATCAAACAGGACCGTTCCCTCCCCGTGCATGCAATCCGCTACTGTCTGGAAGCAGGCGGACACCTGAAAGGAAGCGACCTGGATGCTGTGGTCTATTACGATGATCCCGTGCTGACATTGGAACGATATCTGTACAATGTCAAAGCAGTACAGGATGACAGCGATGACCTGGTGCAGCTGAGCGGACCTTCCCTGTTCGGGCAGAAGCTGTGGATTGAAAAACTGCTCAGAGATGAGCTCGGTATGCTGGGCAGACAGGACCGTCTTTATATATCGAGGCATCACTGCTCCCATGCCGCATCAGCTTTTTACCCTTCACCGTTTGCTTCGGCAGCCATCCTGACCGTAGACGGTGTCGGGGAATGGAATACCACAACCATCTCACACGGACACGGTAAAAAGATCGATATTCTGAAAACCATCAACTACCCGCATTCCCTTGGTCTGCTGTACAGTGCATTCACCTATTTCTGCGGATTCAAGGTCAATTCCGGTGATTATAAACTGATGGGACTGGCTCCCTACGGAAAACCGGTGTATAAACAGCTGATCTATGACCATCTCATCGATGTCAAGGCAGACGGATCATTCAGGATGAACCCGGAATACTTTGATTACCAGCACGGACGGGCTATGACAAATGCAAAGTTTGCAGAACTGTTCGGCGGCAGAGAACGCAGACCGGAAGAAACGATCACCCTCAGGGAGATGAATATTGCGGCTTCTGCCCAGGCTGTGACCGAAGAAATCCTGGTGCGCCTTGCCCGCACCGCTGCCAGGCTTACGAAGGAAAAGAACCTGGTCATGGCCGGCGGTGTAGCCCTGAACTGCACAGCCAACGGTCTTCTGGTCAGGGAAAAGATCTTTGATCATATCTGGATTCAGCCTGCAGCAGGAGATGCGGGTGGCGCCCTCGGTGCTGCCCTTGCCTGGTACTATGCACAGAATGAGACTGTACGTCACACAGAGACCCCGGACAGCCAGAAAGGAAGCTTCCTCGGTCCGTCATATACCAACGAACAGATTGCCGCGTGGATGGCTGAAAAACACATTCCTGCCCATTACCTGGAAGATGACGCATTGTTTGATACAATTGCAGAACTGCTGGATCAGCAGAAGGTCATCGGCCTGCTCAACGGCAGAATGGAATACGGACCGCGTGCTCTCGGTCACCGCAGCATCATCGGTGATCCCCGCTCGGATGAAATGCAGTCGCGTATGAACCTGCGCATCAAATACAGAGAATCATTCCGCCCCTTTGCCCCTTCCGTTCTCAGAGAAAGAACCGCTGATTATTTTGATCCGGAACTCGATTCACCGTACATGCTGTTCTGCTGCGGTGTCAGAAACGCCGAGGATCCTGCCAACCTGCATGAGGAACTGCAGAAAGATCCCGATCTGATCCGCATCAT
This sequence comes from Solobacterium sp., assembly GCA_017459725.1. Taxonomy (GTDB): domain Bacteria; phylum Bacillota_I; class Bacilli_A; order Erysipelotrichales; family Erysipelotrichaceae; genus Bulleidia. The sequence continues at coordinate 24,536 of JAFUCL010000075.1, forward strand.
CAACCGCCACCGTTCCCCCGTACCGGCCATAACGCACGTAGACAACAGTGCCAGGATCCAGACCGTGGACGCACAGACAAATCCGTTTTTCCACCGCCTGATCAAAGCCTTTGAGAAACGCACGGGATGCGGAACAGTCATCAACACTTCATTCAACGTACGCGGTGAACCGATCGTCTGTACGCCGGAAGATGCATACAACTGCTTCATGAACACTGAAATGGATGTTCTGGTTATGGAAAACCATATTCTGTACAAAGAAGAACAGCCAAAAGAGAAACTGAGGAATGATACATATGAACCGGATTGATGATTACACTTTCCCTGTTATTGACAGGATGGCAGACAGTTATTTCGAAGAGCAGAAGGAAGAAGAGATGCTGACGGTATATCACTTCAGCACCCTTCCGGAACTGCGGCATATGCTGCAGGAAAGACTCGGCGGAAGCATCAGCGAACAGGAAATCCTTGAAGTCTGCCGTAATGTTTTCCGCAGTAAACCTTCTGCTGTACAGGAAGCGGAAGATATACGCCGCGAAGTTGTCGATTTCATATACGAACTGTGACAATCAATCAAAGAACTGCTGAAAAGGACACGCATGCGCGTGTCCTTTGATTATCGGGGTATGAATGTTCCTGAATGATCAGACCTTCATGACTTCGTCGCTCTTGCGGGCGGCAATCTCGTCGATCTTCTTGATGTAACTGTCGGTCAGCTTCTGGATCTCGTTCTGCGCATCCTTCTGCACATCCTCATCCATCGTCTTATCGTTCTTGACAGCTGTATTGGCGTCACGGCGGATATTACGGATCTGAACCTTGCATTCCTCCGCAATCTTGGAAACTTTCTTGGTCATTTCCTTACGTGTTTCTCCGGTCAGCTGCGGAACGGTCAGACGGATTACAGTACCGTCATTGCTCGGTGTGATGCCGAGATCTGCCGCATAGCATGCTTTCTCGATATCCTTCAGGCTGGACGGGTCATACGGCTTGATGACCAGAATACGGCCTTCCTGCACTGAAATACCGGCAATCTGATTCAGCGGTGTCGGTGAACCGTAGTAGTTTACGGATACACGGTCAAGCATTGTCGGATTTGCACTGCCCGTACGTACGGTCGCAAGTTCTTCACCCAGATGTGCGATTACTTTTTCCATTTTTTCTTTGCTGGTGTCTACAATCTGATACGTCATGATTTCCTCTCCTGTCAGTGTTATTCAATTACGGTGCCGATTTCAGCTCCGCTTACGGCTTTTACGATGTTTCCGCGCTCATTCATATTGAATACGATTAGCTTCATGCGGTTGTCCATGCACATGCTTGCGGCAGTGGAGTCCATAACCTGCAGACCTCTGTTGATCATATCCAGATAGGTCAGACGGTCAATCTTTTCAGCAGTGGGATCCTTGCGCGGATCAGCTGAATATACGCCGTCCACACCGTTTTTTGCCATCAGGATCACTTCTGCCTTGATTTCCGAAGCTCTCAGTGCAGCTGTTGTATCTGTAGAGAAATACGGGCTTCCGGTACCGCCGCCGAAGATAACAACGCGTCCCTTTTCAAGATGTCTTACAGCCCTTCTCTGTATATACGGTTCTGCTACTTTGGTCATTTCAATGGATGTCTGTACTCTTGTATCAATGCCGACTGCCTCAAGGGAAGCCTGGATGGCAAGAGCGTTGATGACGGTTGCCAGCATTCCCATGCTGTCACCCTGAAGCCGGTCAATACCGATCTCCTCAAGCTGTTTGCCGCGGATGAAGTTGCCTCCGCCCACAACAATTGCGATTTCTACACCGAGCTCATGTACTTCCTTGATTTCCTCTGCCAGACTCTTGAGGACTTTGGGATCAAAGTTCTTTTCTCCGCCCGAAAGCGCCTCACCGCTCAGTTTCAGCAAAACTCGTTTATACATGATATTCCTCCGATTTTCTCTTTTATCATTATACCATTCTGTCCATAGATTCACAGTTTTTTCATTCCGGTATATGAATTTAAAGCTGTTTGTTGTAAATTATTCAAAGTGGAGGTAGCACTATGCGATATGGCATCCTGGATATCGGATCAAATACCGTTGTTCTGCTCATATATGAGCTGTGTGACGGTAAACCCGCTGTGCTCTATAACTATTCGGAGGCAGTGCATCTTGTCCGCTATCACAAAGACGGAATGATCACACAGGAAGGAATCGACAAAACCTGTGCTGTTTTGCATACATACCAAGAACTGCTTGCCGGGCATGGTGTGGATTCCTGTTATGCCTTCATAACAGAACCGATCAGACGCATCAGCAACGCCAAGGACGTACTGGCCGCATTTGACTCAGAGGGCTTCAATGTAGCTCCCCTGACCGGCAAAGAGGAAGCGGAATATGACTTCTACGGAAGCCGGCTGGACTGCGGTGATGTCATGGACGGCAATGCCTTTGACATCGGCGGCGGCAGCACTGAGTTTGTCACTTTCAAAGACGGACAGATCGTGGAAGCACTGAGCATACCGGTCGGCTGTGTAAGACTCTCAACCCTGCCGGCAGAACCGGAAGTCAGTGACAAATATGTACAGGAAGCTTTGGCATCGCATCCGCTTCTCACGAGTGTTCCCGATCATACTATCATCGGCATCGGCGGAACCGTGCGGGCAGCCGGACTCATGGCAGCGCAGCTGTACGGAACAGACCATATTGTTCCTGTTGAATATCTGCAGACAATCTATGATGCTCTGAAAAAAGAAGATCCGGATATGATTGCGGTGCGCAGACAGGTGCTGACACCGGGACGGCAGAATGTATTCCTGCCGGGACTGAATATGCTGCTGAGCATCATGCGCGGCTATCATGCCGATACCCTGCGCATATCCGATTCCTGTGTCCGTGAAGGATACCTCATGGACCGCATCGGACTGCTGAACAAGTAAACCCTTAAGAAAAGGAGAGCCAGTGCTCTCCTTTCTTCATGCTTAATCAACAATGTAATACTGCAGAATAACGGAATCGGGATTCCTGATGGCCTTGCAAAAGAAGACATGCTTCTCCAGCCAGATCAGACTGTCATCATACACTTCAAACGACGGTACAGTCGCAAAGTAATACAGTGACGGATCGACGATTCTGCCGGCCAGGACTTCCGGCGCATACTCTGCCGGAACCGTACGCAGACCGTTGTTCTCAATATAGAATGATCTGCCGTCATCCAGCTTAACTGCATACCTTGCCGAAAGCTCACAGGTTCCATCAGGTCTGATCACCTGGGAATCAATACCGCCCGGCAGAACGGTTCCTTTCAGGGCATTCCCTTCCATATCCGTACCGGTCATTTCCCCGGACAGGATCGGAATCAGCTGTCTGCGGCCGTTGCGCGCATTCTGTCCGACCAGTACAGGCTTATCCACCATTACGGCAATATCAAACAGTTTTCTCATCCGGGACTCCTCAGATCGCGTTGGCTACTTCGTAAGCATCCCAGACTGCATACATGATGTTGGAAACGTTCCTTGCATCACCGAGCAGATACAGCTCATTCACATCAAACTTCACTGCTTCATACAGACTGTTTTCACTGCGGTAACCGACACAGAGGACAACACTGTCAGCCGGGAAGCTCTTCTCTTCACCGCCGATGACAGCCTTCAGGCAGCCCTCACGGTACTCCGTAACCTTTGCGCCGCATTCGATCTTCACACCGCTGTACGGCAGCAGCTCCTTCAGCATCTCCCGGTTGGCACTGCAGATCGGTCCGTTGACTGCCATAACACTGTCCAATGCCTCAAGCAGTGTAACATCCTTGCCCTTCTGCGCAAGATCCAGGGCCAGCTCACAGCCGACAAGACCCGCACCGACAACCGCCACACGGCTGCCCGGATCTTTCACACCGGTCAGCACATCTTCAGCCGCATATACCTTTGCATCATCACCGAGGCTGAACATCTTCGGTCTTGAACCCGTCGCAATCAGTACGGCATCATATGCAGGATCTTTGACCATTGCTTCATCGGCTTTGGTATTCAGACGCACATCCACACCGAGCCTGTCCAGTTCATCGCGGTACCACTGGGCCAGTGCGAGATCATCTTCCTTGAAGGAAGGCGCACCGCCCGGAATCAGATTGCCGCCGAGCTGTCCGGAAGCTTCCACAAGAACGGGTTCATGACCGCGTTCCGCAAGCACTCTCGCTGCTTCACAGCCAGCAACACCGCCGCCGACCACGAGCACTTTCTTTTTGCGCACGACCGGAGCCAGCGCTGCACTGCGTTCCTTGCCTGTCTGCGGATTCACTGCACAGTTGATCAGGGAATACTCCTGTATACGGCCCATGCAGCCTTCCTGACAGCTGATGCAGGGACGGATCTCCTTCAGGCGTTCCGTACGGATCTTGTTGACGATATCCGGATCTGCCAGGGTCGGACGGCCAAGGCTGATGACATCACAGATACCCTCTTCAAGGCATTCCAGGGCAGTATCAGGGTTATCCACTCTGCCTGCCATAATCACCGGCACAGATACGTTTTCCTTCACAATGCGTGCGAAATCCTTGTACAGTGCCTTCTCCATATACATCGGAGGATGATTCCACCACCATGCATCATAGGTGCCGGCATCCACATCCAGCGCATCATAGCCGTACTTCTCCAGAAGTTTCGCAGCTTCAATGCCCTCTTCAATGTCTCTGCCCTTTTCTTCAAACTCTTCACCGGGCAGTGCACCGACACGGAAATCCTTGATCATGCTCTTGAGGCTGTAACGCATGGCCACCGGGAAATCCCATCCGCATGTACGGGCGATCTCTTCTCTGATTTCCTTTGCGAAACGAAGCCTGTTCTCGAGGCTTCCGCCGTATTCATCATCACGGTGGTTAAAGAATGAGATGGCAAACTGATCGAGCAGATAGCCTTCATGGACGGCATGGATCTCCACACCGTCAAAGCCTGCCCGCTTGGCATTGTATGCGCCTTTGCCGAAGCTCTCCACAATACCGTGAATCTCTTCCACGGTCAGCGGACGGCACATCTTGTCAAGCCAGCGGTGCGGTACGGCAGATGCCGAAACCGGCGGGAACTCGCCCAGATTGGTCGGAATCGTCACGCGGCCAAAGCCTGCACTCATCTGCAGGAAGATCTTCGCACCGTAGGCATGCACACGTTCCGTCATCTCACGGCTTGTACGCACAAACTGCACAGGATTATACGTGCTGTTCGGCGTATTCGGGAATGAGGGTTTTTCGACGACTGTATCACTGAACGTAACACCGGTAATGATCAGGCCGATGCCGCCCTGTGCTCTGCGGGTGTAGTAATCCACACCGCGTCCGTTCCAGCCGCCTTCCGAGTCACCGAGACCCAGAGGACCCATTGGGGCCATCGCATAGCGGTTCTTCATCTCCACTTTGCCGATGGACACCGGAGTAAATAACTTCTGATACTTCATATTTTCTCCTCCTCATAATGAAGTATGAAAAAGCAGAAGGCATACGGTCAGTATCTGACCTTTTGTCTTCTGCTTTAAAACCCAAACAAGCTGAATTCCGGTCAGTTAAACCTGATCGAATTAACCTCTTGCCATTGCCGCAACTTCAGCAGCGAAGTCGTCAGCCTTCTTTTCGATGCCTTCGCCAACCTTGTAACGGGCAAATCTGATAACTTCAGCACCGTTTTCCTTCAGATACTGGCCAACCTTGATATCCTGATCAAGGAAGAAGATCTGATCAACAAGGCACATTTCCTGCAGGGACTTGGAGAGTCTTCCCTCGACGATGCCTGCCTTGACCTTGTCCGGCTTGTTAGCCAGGGAAGCGTCGTTGGCAACAAGGCTTTCCTGAATCTCACGCTCATGAGCGATGACATCAGCCGGCATATCATTGCGGGATACATAGGTCGGTGTCATGGAAGCGACCTGCATAGCTATGTTCTTAGCGAGCTGCGGATCGTTGTTACCCTTAACAACCGCAACAGCGGAGATGGTGCCGCCCATATGCATATAGCTGCCGAATGTCTCGTCATCGTTCTTCTTGATGAGTTCGAAACGGCGGAGCTTCATGTTCTCACCGATAATTGCGATTACACCGACGATTGCATCGTTCAGTGTTCCGCCGTCAACCGGAAGAGCAAGTGCTGCTTCAACATCAGCCGGTTCATTGGCAAGAATTGTCTTTGCACAGAGATCAAGCAGAGCCTGGAACTTTTCGTTCTTGGCAACGAAGTCGGTTTCACTGTTGACTTCAACGATGACAGCCTTGTTGCCGTCGATCAGTACACGGGTGAGACCTTCAGCCGCTGTACGGCCTTCCTTCTTCTCTGCCTTTGCAACACCCTTCTTACGAAGCCAGTCAATGGACTTTTCGATATCGCCTTCGCATTCAACGAGAGCCTTCTTGCAGTCCATCATACCTGCGCCTGTCATTTCACGCAGTTCTTTAACCTGAGCAGCTGTAATTGCCATATTAAGCTTCCTCCTTCGCTGCCGGTGCAGCTTCAGCCGGTTTTACTTCAGCAGCCGGTGCAGCCTCTGCAGGCTTCGCAGCTGTGTTCTTGTTGTCCTTGCGGAAGACACGGCGTTCACCGTTGTAGGAACGACGGTCTCTCTGCTGCTGACGGCGCTCTTCATACTTCTGACGGCGTCTTCTCTCATATTCAGCAGCCTGCTGTTCAACGTTGATCATAACATCCTTCATGGTGATGTCTTCAGCAGTCTGATCTTCCTGGTAAGCTGTCTCAAGCAGACCGCCCTTTGCTTCAACAATAGCGTCTGCGATTACGCTGACCATCAGCTTGATGGAACGTACTGCATCATCATTTGCAGGAATCGGGTAATCCACTGTTCCCGGATCAGCATTTGTGTCGATCAGTGCGAATACAGGGATGTTCAGTTTGCGTGCTTCCGCTACTGCATTGTGTTCCTCAATCGGGTCTACAACAAATACAGCATCCGGAATCTTCTTCATTTCCTTGATACCGCCGAGGAAGTTGTCCAGACGTTCCTTCTTCTTCAGGAGTACGGACTGTTCCTTCTTTGTATAAACATTGATTGTTCCGCTGGATTCCATCTCTTCGATCTCAATCAGTCTCTTGATGGACTTCTGGATCGTACGGAAGTTTGTAAGTGTGCCGCCGAGCCAACGCTGGTTGACATAGAAGCTTCCGGAACGGATTGCTTCTTCCAGGATTGTCGCCTGAGCCTGCTTCTTGGTTCCTACGAAGAGAACCTTGCCGCCCTTTTCGGTGATTTCCTTGAGAGCAAAGTAAGCTTCATCCAGCTTTTCCTGTGTCTTTGCCAGGTCGATGATGTAAACACCGTTCTTGGCTGTGTAGATGTACGGACGGTACTTAGGATTCCACTTACGTGTCTGATGACCGAAGTGTACTCCGTTCTCGAGCATTTTCCTCATTGAAACAACAGTCATAATTCTTATTAACCTCGCTTTCCGTTGTTTTCCGCCACAGTTTCGAACACTGCCAACAGTCACAGACTGCACGGGACAGCGAATTCACTGTGTGAGAAGTACACCGCTTTTGCATAACAAAAGAGATGCCGCTAATTAATATAGCATGAAAGCGCATCTCCTGAGAAGTGTTATTTTGCTTTTTTTGCGTGCGGATGAGCGGTATCCACGACTCTGCGCAGACGGTCCGCGGTCACATGTGTATAGATCTGTGTTGTGGAGAGATTCTCATGTCCCAGCAGCTCCTGTACAACGCGCAGATCAGCACCGTTGTCGAGCAGATGTGTCGCAAAGGAATGGCGGATCATATGCGGATGGATATGCATGGCAAGACCTGCCTGCTCCCCTGCTTTCTCGCAGATATTCTGAATGCTGCGCGAGGTGATCGGTCTGCCGTTCCGGTTCACAAACAGAATGCCGTGTTCTTCCTTACCTTCCATAAACACCGGTCTGCTCTGCTGCATATACAGCGCAAGCAGCTGTGCACAGCGCGGATAAAACGGCACCATTCTCTCCTTGCTTTCCTTACCAAGCACGGTCAGATACTGATCCCGGAGACTGATGCGGGAGACTTCCAGCCCTGCACACTCGGATACACGCAGTCCGCAGGCATAGATTGTCTCAATGATGCAGCGGTCACGGATACCGGCCGGATCGGAGAGATCGAAACTGTTCAGCATCGTCTCCATCTGATCAAAGGTAAGAAACTCAGGCAGACGTCTGCGTTCGGCGGATCCTTTGAACTGCCGGACGGGATTGTTCTCAATGCCTTCATACCGGTTCAGGTATCTGTAGAAAGATCGCAGTGAAGAAAGATTACGGGCATAGCTGGAATTGGACAGCGGTGTGCCGCCGATATCACCGCTTCGCAGCTTTGTCACATAATCACTGATATCCGCCTTGGTGACATGTTCGAAGGAGTCAATTCCCTGCTCTTCCAGATAATTCAGGAAACGGCTGAGATCCCTGCGGTAGGCATCATCGGTGTCATCGGAACCGGTGCGGGCTGTGCGCAGATGCGCCAGAAACGCATTCAGACTTTCCTCAGAGAACATGGTTTTCAACCATCCCGCGGATCAGCGGCAGCGACTGCTTTGCATATGCTTCTTTGCGTTCCTTCTTTTTAACAGGAGTACTCAAGTGCATAATGCCGAAGTTTGCATTCATCGGCTGGAAATGGTCGGGATCGGCATGGGTAATATAATGCGACATGGCACCGATCATCGTTTCGGGACCGGGAACAGCCAGTTCCTCCCCCTTCAGCAGATGCGCCATATTGATGCCGGCAAGCATACCGCTGGCTGCACTTTCGATGTAGCCTTCCACACCGGTCATCTGTCCGGCAAAGAACAGATCATCACGCAGCCTGCACTGATAGGTCTCACGCAGACAGTGCGGTGAATTGATATATGTATTGCGGTGCATGACACCGTAGCGTACGATCTCCGCATGTTCAAGACCCGGAATCATATGAATGATCTCACGCTGGGCTGGCCAGGTCAGATGGGTCTGGAAGCCGACGATATTGTACAGGGATGCCTCCGCATTGTCCTGGCGCAGCTGCACGACTGCATACGGACGTTCTGTTTCCGTTGCCAGGCCGACCGGTTTCATCGGACCAAACAGCAGCGTATTTCTTCCGCGCTTGGCCATGACTTCAAAAGGCATGCACCCTTCAAAATACACTTCCTGCTCAAAAGCACGGATGCCGACGGTCTCTGCGGTGATCAAAGCTCTGTAGAATGCCTCGAACTCCTCTTCATTCATCGGACAGTTGATGTAATCGGCTGTCCCTTTGTCATATCTTGATTTCCTGTATGCTCTGCTGAAATCAATGGATTCCGCAGTGATGATCGGCGCAGCCGCATCATAGAAGTAACAGTATTCATCCTTAAGCAGCTCACGGATGGGCTTCATCAGATTCTCGGATGTCAGCGGACCTGTCGCAATGATGCACGGTCCTTCCGGAATAACATCAGCTTCGCCTGCAACCACCTCAATGTTCGGATCATTCACGATGGCCTCATGCACGGCACTGGAAAACTTTACCCGGTCCACCGCCAGAGCACTGCCGGCCGGCACCCGGTTGGCATCCGCCTTGGCCATAATCAAAGAACCGATTGTCCGCATCTCCTCTTTCAGCAGACCGACCGCATTTGTCAGCGCATCGGAACGCAGGGAGTTGGAACAGACAAGCTCGGCAAATGTATCCGCATGATGGGCAGGTGATTTCTTTTCCGGCTTCATCTCCACCAGACGCACCGGCACACCGCGCACGGAAAGCTGATACGCAGCCTCGCAGCCGGCAAGCCCGGCACCGATCACGGTTACACGTTCACTCATTCGGCATCCTTCTTTGTGCTGCGCTTGGCAGCTGTTTTCTTTGTGGTTGTCTTCTTTGCGGCTGTCTTCTTCGCTGTTGTTTTCTTGGCTGCGGTTTTCTTCGCAGTTGTTTTCTTAGCCGTAGTCTTCTTGGCTGTGGAAGCGGAAGCTGTACGGCGTGTGCTCCTCTTTGCCTCAATCTTTTCGCCTTCGAGGGTTTCCATATGACGGCATTCGGGGAAGTTGGAGCAGCCGAGGAAGTATGTTCCGTAACGGCTCTTTCTCTTCAGCAGTTCGCCGCCGCACTCCGGACACATCTTGCCGGTCGGTTCGGGTTTTTCCTTTTCCTTCGTGACCAGCTGTCTGGTATAACGGCATTTCGGGAAGTTGCCGCAGGAAATGAAGCGGCCGTATCTGCCGTTACGGTATACAAGCTCCCCGCCGCACTCCGGACAGACCTCGCCCACCTTTTCAGGCTGGATCTTCTCCATCTTTTCATAAGCGGTATCCAGCAGCGGTGTGAACTTATCCCAGAAGGAACGCAGCACGGCAAGCTCATCCGCATTGCCTTCCGCGATCTCATCCAGTTCCGTTTCCATCTGGGCGGTATATTTAACGTTGATGATACCCGAGAAGAATTCATCGAGCTTATCGACAGTCAGCTTGCCCTGTTCGGTCGGGAAGAAGACTTTGGTCTTGCTGGTGGCTGTGGACTTTTCAAGCGTGACATAACCGCGTGCCTGGATCGTATCGATGATCATAGCGTATGTGGACGGACGGCCGATGCCCTCCTCTTCCATTTCCTTGATCAGACGTGCTTCGGTATATCTTGCCGGCGGTTCCGTAAAGTGCTGGTTGGCCTTGAGTTCTTCGGCAGGAAGACGGTCGTTCTCCTGCAGTTCCGGCAGAATAACATCCTTGCTGGAATCATATGCACCATAGACTTTCAGCCATCCGTCAAATACCAGCCTGCTTCCGCTTGCCGTGAAGTCATAGATTCCCTGGCTCAGCGTAACACCCTGGCTGCTGTATTTGGCCGGTGCCATCAGCGAAGCAAGCGCTCTGGCATAGATCAGCTTATACAGACGGTACTGTTCACTGGTCAGATACGGCTTGATTGTTTCCGGATCATTGGCCAGATTGGTGGGACGGATTGCTTCATGTGCATCCTGGGCATTGCTGTCATTGGATACACGGTAATAGCCTGCGTATTCCTTGCCGTATTCGGTGCGGATCTTGTTCTGGGCAGCCTGCACGTAGACATTGGAAAGACGTGTGCTGTCGGTACGCATATATGTGATCAGACCTTCTGCGCCGCTGCCGATATCAATGCCTTCGTAAAGGCGCTGGGCAATGGCCATGGTCCGCTTGGCGGAGAAACCGAGTTTGGTGGATGCTTCCTGCTGCAGTGTGGACGTTATGAAAGGACGGAATGCCCCTCTGCTGCGGCTTGTTTCCTTGATCTCCGAAACAGTGAATTCACCCTGGCAGGCATTGTATACCTGCATGGCTTCCTCTTCGTTGTGCAGCTCTGCCTTCTCACCGTTGATTCTGGCAAGGGCAGCCGAAAACTTCTTGCCATCCTTATTGAATACGGCATCGATTGTCCAGTATTCAACCGGTACGAAAGCTTCGATTTCCTTTTCACGCTCAACGATCAGTTTGAGGGCAACAGACTGTACGCGTCCTGCCGACTTGGATTTGATCTTGTTGTGCAGCAGCTTGGAAAGCTTGAAGCCGATGATTCTGTCCAGAATACGGCGGGTTTCCTGCGAGTGCACCAGATCCATATCAATCGCCCGGGGATTGCGGAACGCTTCCGTTACCGCATCATGGGTGATTTCATGGAATGTCACACGGTCCGAGGAATCCTCCGGCAGTCCGAGTTCGTCCGCCAGATGCCAGGATATGGCTTCTCCTTCACGGTCCGGGTCGGTTGCCAGATAAACATGGTCTGCCTTGGCAGCCTGCTTCTGAAGGTCTTTCACGATATCCGTTTTATCTTTGGATACTACGTATGTGGGTCTGAAGTTGTCTTCAATATCAACACCGAGTCCGTCTTTTCCCTTAATGGCAAGATCACGGATATGACCTTTGCTCGATACTACCGTATAGTCTTTGCCGAGATATTTCTGAATCGTTTTGGACTTAGATGGCGATTCTACTATTACCAGGTTTTTCATCACTGCACCTCCCAGTATTTCGTCAAACTTTACATAGGATATCCTACAACTTAGTTTTTTGGCAAGTCCCCGCGCATAAATCCTGCAGCTGTTCGGTTTTGTACAGGATCATTGCCCCCTGTGCAATCAGATGGTTGCACCCCTCGCCGAACGGATTTCCCAGCGGATACGGAATACAGTAGATATCCCTGTTCAGGGTCAGGGCTTCATTGACTGTCAGCATCGTCCCGCTGCGTCTGGCCGCCTGGATGACAAACACATGCCTGCCCAGTGCCGCAATAATACGGTTGCGCCAGGGAAAGTGCTCTTTGCGCACACCGACATCATGGGGATACTCCGTAATGATGAGGTTCTCTTTGCCGATGTCCCTGTACAGAGAGATGTTCTCACGCGGATAGGAAGTGCCAAGACCGCTTCCGATCACACCGATGGTTCTGCCGCCAAGACGCAGGGCCGTACGGTGCGCAGCCGCATCGATTCCCCTGGCCAGCCCCGATACCACCGTATATCTGTCGCAGAGATTCTCAACGACCCATTCCGCTGCCAGCCTGCCGTAGTCGATTGCCTCCCGCGAGCCCACCACCGCAACTGCCGGCGCCTGCAGAAGCGAGATGTCTCCCTTATAGAACAATACCCATGGCGGGAAACGGAGTTCGCGCAATGAAGCCGGATACATATCATCATATATTGTTATATATGCATCACGTATTACTGATCTGTCCGGTGTTTCCTTCCTGCGCAGACTATCCGCAATGGCCGACCAGTTTCCGCCGTGCATGACAGACAGAAGTGCCAGCTTCTCCCGCTTGTCCATCCCATCACCTCCGTACTGTCTGTTCGTATATAAAAAAGGAATCCCCCGCCGGGGATTCCAGGTGATCATTCATAGAGTCCGGGTTTTACCAGAACCTCGTTGATCTTTGTTTCGAACATTGCTGCAGAGGGAGCCGGTGACACAATGCATACCGTATCTGCGCCCCTGCCCGTGCCGCCGATGCATACTGCCGGCACACCCGGTTTAACGGCACCGTTGTCCGCAGCCATCATCGCGCATTCAACACAGACCTTGACGCCCGGACCGAACATACGCAGGGTCTGGGCTACGATTTCCAGCGGATACATTCCTTTATATACGGAACTGATCCCGCGCTCTCCGCCGGACAATGCATGAGCAGCCGTCACGATCCGGTATACTTTCTTCTCCAGCTCACTGCGCACTTCCGCAGGCATGGGGTTTTCACCGCCGATGCGGTAAGCATGCGAAACAAGAACAATGTGTCCCTGATAGCCGAGTTCTTCCGCAATCTCACTCAGTTTGATTCCCGTGGCACCGCCGGTCGTTGCCGCAATGATATCCAATCCCCGCTCCTTCGCCGTCTCAACGGCCGCACGTAATGCGATATCGGAGTTCTCCGGGGCATTCTTTGTCAGTACTTTCATGGTGTTCTCCTTTAAAAAGGAGCCCTTCCGGGCTCCCTGGTACAATTATAAATTATTTAAGAAGCTCGTTGACCTTTGCCTGTACGGTTGCGTAATCATAGCCAGCTGCCGCAAGCTTAGCCTTGCGTTCTTCACCGTTGCCCCAGTTGCCGCGGATAACTTCCTTAGCAATTTCTTCAATGGACTTTCCGCCCGCAGGAGCTGCCGGTGCACCGGTCATAATTTCATTGACCTTGGCCTGTACGGTTGCGTAATCATAGCCGGCTTCTGTCAGTTTTGTCTTGCGCTCTTCACCATTGCCCCAGTCACCGCGGATAACTTCCTTGGCGAGTTCTTCCACGGACTTCTTGGGTTCCGCTGCAGGTGCAGGTGCCGGTGCGGGTGCCGGTGCAGGAGCAGGTTTCGGCTCAGCTTTCTTGAAAGCAGATCCGGGCTTTGCGCCAGTTTCCAGAGGTTTGCCTGTTGTTGTGGGTTCAGCTTTCTTGAAAGCAGATCCGGGCTTAGCGCCAGTTTCCAGCGGCTTGCCGGTTGTATTGGAAGCAGTTGTGGTCGTTGTCTCCTTCTTTTCCGGTTCCTTCTTCTTGAAAGCGTCAGTGAAAATATTCTTGAATGATGGCATTATCTTAAATCCTCCTTGCTAATTAAAATGTAACACATTTTCAGTAGGTTGTCTCGCAATTACATAAGAATGCATCATTCCAGAACGATGGTTTCCAGATCATCCGGCACATACAGCCTGCCGCTGAAAACAGTCCTGCCTTCCGCCGTATATGCCTGCTTTCTGCCGGGCAGATCACTGTCCTCCGTATGATACAGAATCAGATTGTGCACACCGAGTTCCTCGGCAGCCGCACAGGCATCCGCCACCGTTGAGTGATACTTCTCCTTCGGATCAAAGCGTATATTCCCGGTTGAAAGACAGAACGCCTCATGCATCAGCCATTCCGCATCCAGCACATACTTCTCACAGCAGTCGTGATATGCCTCATCCCCCAGACACGTCAGCCATCTCTCATCATCCAGCATGATCCGGAAGCCAAACTGCTTGGCCTTGTTTGACTGGATATCAAAGAATGTCACTTTATGTCCGATGATCTCAAACGATTCCCCGTCATGCACTTCGATCAGTTTCACGCGCTCTTTAAACACATCGTATTCCTGTTCCGTAAAGAAGTATGAGGCCATACGGTCGGCAATGTGCATCACTTCATCATGTCCGTAGACCCGCAGTTCCCCTTCCAGTCTGCCGCTGCGGAAACCGGCAAGAAACGAACGCAGAATCCACACAAACCCGGTCATATGATCCACATGTCTGTGCGTAATAAAAAGGTCACGTATATCCGTTACGGGAATGCCGGCTCTTTTCAGCTGCCGCAGAATACCGTTTCCGCCGCCGCAGTCAATCAGAAAATACTTCCCCTCATCCTGCAGAGCAAAACAGGTATTATAGCATTCCGTAACCATTGCGTGACCTGTACCCAGCATCGTCAGTTTCATGGTATGTCCTTTCATAGATCCAGACTCATCTGCTTTCCGGCCACCGGACCGAAGCTGAGTCTGTGAATCGGGGTAATGCCGTACTGATCCAGCGCTGATAGATGCTCACGGGTCGGATAGCCTTTGTGTTTCGCAAATCCGTATCCGGGATAGATACGGTCATAGTATTCCATGATGCGGTCCCTGGTGACTTTGGCAAGGATCGATCCGGCCGCAATGGATATGCTCTTCTGATCGCCTTTGATCAAAGGAATACATGTCTGGCCGGTCTGCAGCGGCATGGCATCGCTCAGCACAACGGATGTGCCGAGATGCACCGCTATATCACCCATAGCCACCTGATCCGCACGGTAGATATTCAGCCGGTCGATATCCTTCTCAGAGACGATCAGTATCTCAAACCGCAGCGCATCACGCCGGATGACATCATACAGCTCATTCCGTTTCTTTTCGGAAATTGCTTTGGAGTCATAGATATCCGGATTCTCATATCCCACAGGAAAAACCACACCTGCAGTTACCAGCGGACCTGCCAGCGGTCCCCTGCCGGCTTCATCAATGCCGCATACAAGTGTGTTCTCTTTCCAGTACTTCAGTTCGTATTCATTGCTGCAGATCTTCTGCTTCTTCATCACATCTCTCCAGGGTGATTCTGCCGAGGGCACCGCGCCGCAGCTCATGCAGGAAAACAACAGCCGCCCGCTCTTCATCGGGAATTCCGTTTTCCTTCAGCAGCCTGCGCTTCTGGGCAATCATCTCCAGATACTTCTCGGAAGGTGTATCCTCTTCAATACCGTATTCATCCTTAAGGGTCTGCGGATAGTGACTGCGCACCGTATCCGCCGCAAAGACTGCGATCTCCTTCAGATTCAGAATATCTTCGTTTATAGCACCGGTCACAGCCAGATACTGTCCGGTCTTCTGATCATCAAACTTAGGCCAGAGAACACCCGGTGTATCCAGAAGATCCAGGGTCTTGTCCGCATGGATCCATGTCAGACTGCGGGTCACACCCGGTTTGTCTGCTGTCTTAGCGGTGTTCTTTCCGGCAATGCGGTTGATCAGCGTGCTCTTGCCTGAATTCGGTATGCCACAGGCCATTGCGCGCATGGCACGGGGACGGATTCCCCTTGCAATCATACGGTTCCTTCTCGCTTCCGTGAGCTTTCCTGCCGCATCAATCACTTGTTTGCGTGCTGATTTATCATGCTGCATATCCAGTGCAAGCACCATGGCATTGTCGCCGCTCAGTCTCTTGATCCATTTCTCTGTTTCATCCGGGTCGGCAAGGTCCGCTTTGCTCAGCACAATGAGACGCGGCTTGTCCTTTGCCATCTGATCCAGCATGGGATTGGCACTGGCCAGCGGAATGCGGGCATCCCTGACTTCGATGATCATATCGACAGCCTTGAGGGAATCCTGCATGTCACGGCGGGCTTTCTCCATGTGCCCGGGATACCACTGGATATTTACCATGATTTCACTCCGAACTGCTGCAGAGGCAGCACCACAAAGACACCCTTGCTGGACATCTGTGACTTGGTGAACGGACCGTAGTAACGCGAATCACGGCTGTACGGTCTGTTATCACCCATACAGAAGTATTCATCCGGTCCCAGTGTCACTTCCTCGAAGTCTTCCGTAAAGACATCAAAACCGGAGGTATAGGAAGTCTCAAGGAAAGGCTCTTCCATCACTTCTCCGTTGATATACAGACTGCCGTCCTTATAAGAAACGGTTTCACCGGGCATACCGATGACACGCTTTACAAGATACTTGTTGCCGCCGTCCAGATAGATGATTGAAATGTCAAAACGGTCCAGTCCGCCGAGCTTGTAGCCGAGCACATTGGAGAAACCGATTGACCCGTCCTGCAGTGAAGGATACATGGAGTTGCCTTCCACCTGCACCGGTTTGACGATGTATGTCCAGAGAATAAAGACAATTCCGAAACTGATCAGCAGTGTCTTGACAAAATCCAGTATGGCCAGCACGAAGTTTCCCTTCGGCTCAGGCTTCTTTATACCGGGAACCGGCGCATGCAGATCAGGCTCAGGCAGAGCCCTTGTTTCATACTTCATATCTTCCTGTCCGGTCCTGTTATCATTCATTTCCATACAGAAAATTATACACGATTGAAAAAAAAGAGAAAGCAGACGTGCTTTCTCTTTCGGGACAAATCGCTCAGCGGTCTTCCTTGATACGTGCGTTCTTAGCGGACAGACCTCTCAGATATGTCAGCTTCGCTCTGCGGACTTTACCGCGGCGTGCTACCTCAACACGGTCCAGAACCGGTGAGTTCTTCGGGAATGTTCTTTCAACGCCGATACCGTTGGAAATCTTACGGACAGTGAATGTCTCACCGATGCCGCCGTTGTTCATTGCGACGACAACACCTTCGTACATCTGTACACGGGACTTGCTGCCTTCGTGAATACGTACATAAACCTTTACGGTGTCACCCGGCTTGAAATCCGGAATGTCTGTACGGATCTGCTGTTTCGTGATCTTGTCTACCAAATCGAGTCTCATTTCATATCTCCTTCTAACGATTGATCTACTGCTCATGACCGCGTATATGTCAGCGGAACAGCGATGCGCATAACACGCGTTAATAATACTAACACAGCAGTTATTATTCCGCAATCATAAATCTTCTTTACAGCGCAGGATTACCTCCCGCACTGCTTCAGCTCTTGCCAGCATGTATTCCCTGCTGTCCCGCAGTGTGCCGTCCGGATTGAACACAAACGCACTGTGCGCAACTCCATCAGCTGCCGACAGCAGCATCGTATCCGCAAAATCATCCAGTGAAGCACGCAGTTCGGGATAGTTCCGGCGGAAACGGTCAATAACACGCATCACATTCTCTTCCGAAATCGTCAGACGGTCTCTTGATGTTTCACCGGCCGGGGCAAAATGAAACGCCAGGAAGAGATCGTGCGCAAGGATCCGGATGCGTATCTTCCGGATATCCTCATCATCATACCCGAGTCTTGCAAGTATACGGCAGGCAGATGTATCGGAATACTCCGCATGTCCGTGAAAGGATCTCAGTACAGTACCGTATGCGGTTGTTTTTTCCTGTACGGAAGCCGGTTTGCCGATATCGTGCAGGAATGCAGCGATGCGCAGGATCCTGAACGCATCCCCTTCCAGTCTGCTCTTATCCAGTCCGGCAGCGGTATGCAGTGTATGCATCAGCAGATCATAGCAGTGATACGGATGTTTCTGGTCATATCCCTTCATGGCCGCTATATCCGGGTCCAGTCCGGCAAGAAAAGACCAGGTCTCTCCTTCCGCCAGCCCGGGTATTTCATCTGCAGAAGCACACAGCAGTGCCTCAAACCGTTCTTTGTCTGTATTCATCTCAATCCTCCGGAATCCACTCATAATACTGACAGGCTTTCCGTATACCGTCTTCCCACGAGGCAGCTGTCACATAATCCGCCCTCATCTTCAGCTCTTCACAGCTGTTTCCCATTGCGATGGATGTCCATACCGGATCAAACATCACAAGATCATTCATATCATCACCGAAGACGACCACATCCTCCGCTCTGCCGCCGATTCTCTGCAGCATACGCATGATGCCGTCCTTCTTCGCATCATACTGGCACACAATGTATTCCGGCGCAAGACGCAGATGTCCGAGCATGGACAGCCACGGCACCTTTTCTCCCGCATGCACATGCATATAGATCTTGCAGATCTTATCCAGCTTACGGTAATCCAGGGAAGGTTCGTATAAATATGTAGTCGGCTCTTTACGCAGTCCTGCCTGTTCCAGGAATGCATAATCCTTCATCCACACGCAGTCACTGTCATCCAGCATCAGGAGCCACCCTCTGCCTTCCTTCTCTGCTTCATCCAGGAATGCTTTTGCCTGATCCAGCGGCAGCGGTATATTCTCAACCAGCTCGCCATCCACAACCAGACCGCCTCCGCCGGCACAGACCATGTTCGTGATCCCTGCCCCGTCCGCAAATGCCTTTGCTTTATAGTGCGCACGTCCGGTCGCCGCTGCCACAAAGTGTCCGGCTTCCTGCAGCTGCTGCAGTGTCTTTGCCGCACTCGGCACAATCCTCCCCGTAGCAGGATCCGTCAGAGTACCGTCTATATCAAAGAAGAAATACCTGCGTCTCATTCCGGCATACCCGTGTATACTGCTTCAGACTTATAGAGACCGTTCTGCTGTGTGATTCTCACGGCAAAAGGAAAGACGTCATGCTGAACGGAAATATGGAAATCAGCTTCCGGGAATACTGCCTGCTGGGCCGGATCAAAGAACTTCCTTCCCTCCGTATACCGGAGGGCCTGTGCTTTCTCCTCTATGTCTGACATCGGTTTCCCAATGAGAAGACTGCGGATATATTCGGCACACAGCGTATCTTCTTCTGTTGGACGGACACCTTCCCATCCCATGCAGACAAGCGATACGATATCGGGATTTCTTGTTTTGATATATGCCGCAGTTGACGCCGCTGTCAGTAAAGATCCGCCTAAGAGTTCCTGTGCATGAACTGCTGCACGGATGCCCTGGGTACCGGCACTGGTTGTATGCACGGCTCTTCTTCCGCTGAAATCAATGCCCTGTACGGAAGACGGTGAATTGCCGTAGTCAAAACCGGGAAGAATCGCTCCTTTGCGCTCTCCGGCAAGAATATAGTCCGGATGCTCCTTTTTCAGTGCATATGCCGTTTCAAGATCAGCGACCGGATAGATACATTCCATTCCCTGTGCCAGCATGCATGCTTCAAGGGAAAAGGCTCTGAACACATCTATAATAACGGTCAGCCCTTCTGCCCGGGCGGCACCTTCCTTCAGCTGCAGTATCCTGATTTCCATATGCATTTCCTCCCGCCATCCAATTATACTATCAGGCAAAAGAAAACATGAATCATGTGATTCATGTCTCGGAAACGTTTATACTCTGTCCATGCCCAGTATCTTTGACAGCTGATGATAACACAGCAGTGCATCACTGTCGCTGATACCGGTGCGGTCCGCACACTGGTATGCGGTTTTGCCGTCAAGGAACTGTCTCAGCACAAGGATTGTCTCCTCCACCGACAAGCGGTAGATCCCGCTGCTGAAACTGTTCTGGGCCTGGTACAGGTTTTCCGGATAGATCTTTTCAAGCGTTGTCATATTTTTCTCCGCCTCCTGACCATATCCTACTGCCGGCATAAAAATACGATGTACAGAATACTGTACACCGTATGATCATTTCAGTTTTTTGCTGTAATGATACAGTTTGCTTTCCGGAAGGAATCCGTCCAGGGTGAAGCCGCTCTTTTCAAGCACATGCCGGCTGACTGTATTATCACGGTGGCATTCTGCTTCCGCTGAAGCAATTCCGGCATCCGCAAAGAACTGCAGCATCACCGGTATAATCTCCGACATATAGCCGTTGTTCCAGAATTTTGAACCCAGGCAGAAACCGACATTGACGGAATTGGTCCGGTGTCTGTAGGCAGCGTTGAATTCACCTATAGGCTGCTTTGTATCCTCCTGCACAATGACCCAGTCAAAGAAATACGGAATCCCGTAATACGGTATGCGGGCACGGCAGTAACGGTATGAATCCTCCAGGTCCCTGCACGAGGACTGTTCCAGATACCGGAATGTCTCGGGATCGGACTGCCAGTTCGAATAGATCTGCTTATAATCATCCTGTTCAAATGCGCGCAGGAGCAGTCTTCCTGTACGTACCTGCTGTGACTTGGGTTCGTTCATAACAATCCTCCTTCGCTCAGATGGTACAGATCTTCCTCACTGAGAGCTTCCAGGCGGAAGTCAGACGCGTCATAGTACGATGTATTCAGGCCTTCCAGACGGCTCAGAAACAGATTGTACGGGATCATACCGACAGCCCGGCCTTCCGCCGAACTGTAGAGACGGGCATACCAGCGGTTTACCTGTATCTCGGCTGTCCCATTGTTCAGATCATAGTAAGGCAGCGGCACTTCCGGCTGCAGCGGCAATACCACCGGTACATTGGAAGGAACCGTCAGCACACCTGTATGTGCATCATCATCCGCAAACAGTTCTGCTTCCGCAATGAAGCAGACCTGCGACTGCAGAGCATGCATCCAGTCACGGAATGCATTCGGTGTCGTGCCTGACCAGAAGGATTCCGCTTCTTTCTTACCGCAGCTGATACGGTGCATTGCACATGAAAAGGAAAGAACCTGATCTTCAGCTGTCAGCATCGGCAGCATCATCTCATGCAGAATGCGCAGATTCAGAATCTGCACATCTTCCTCCATATCGATGATTCTGTGTGTGGTGACAGGATCTCCGTTCAGAAACAGACTGCATGTCCAGTGTCTTGCCGTACGCAGCACCATGCCCAGGAAAGCCGCAATCTCCTCATCAGATGTCGGCAGCGGCAGCGTAATGGTAACTTCCTTTTCCTCACCGTCCTGCCAGCGTACACGGATACCTCTTCCGATTGCCTGCGGAAGAAAGGCCGTGAATCCGTACTTATTGGTTTTGCCGGGCGTCAGATGCATGCCTTCATAACAGCCGTACTGCAGGTCTTCACCCAGCAGCACCGACAATGGGAGCGGACGCGGAAAAACAGATTTCTGGACAATATGTATTTCCATGACCCGCAAAGCAGACATACAGACCTTCTTTCCCTACCGGACACCTGCCGTTTTTGTCATCATATCACGGTTCACGCAGACGCGGACGGATTCTTAAGAAAAAAACACAGGTTATTCCTGTGTCTTATCGTATTCTTCCAGAAGTTTCTTCTCTTCTTTGCTAAGCTCATGCGCCGCAAAGAGATCCGGCCGCAGCTCTCTTGTTTTCAGCAGTGACTGCAGAAGACGCCACTTTCTGATATTTTCATGATGCCCGGAAAGCATAATATCAGGGACTTTGTCGCCGTTGTAATCAGCGGGCTGGGTATACTGCGGATACTCCAGCAGACCGTTCTCGTATGATTCATCATCCGCCGAATCACGCCGGATTGCCCCATCCAGCAGCCGTACAACCGCATCCGAAATGACCATGGAGGCCAGTTCCCCGCCGGTCAGCACATAATCCCCGATGGACACACATTCATCCACATGCTTCTCGATCCGTGCATCCAGGCCTTCGTAATGACCGCACAGAATGACCAGATGCTCATATGACGCAAACTCATGCGCACACTGCTGATCAAACTTCCTGCCGCCGGCTGCCATGAGGATAACATGACTGTCCGGTGTACGCACCGAATCCAGGGCATCCAGCACCGGCTGACACTTCATCACCATACCGGCACCGCCGCCGAACGGTGTATCATCCACATGTCTGTATTTGTCATGCGCAAAATCCCGGATCTGCACACAGTCCATGGCCACTATGCCTTTTTCCCTGGCCCGTCCCACTATGGATGTATGCATGAAGTTCTCATACATTTCCGGAAACAGCGTCAGATATGTGATTCTCACAGCAGTCCCTCAATTACATGCACGGTGATGCGGTTGGCATCCTCATCGATTTTCTTCACAAAGAACGGCACATTCGGAATCAGAACATCACTCTGACCTTCCCGTTCCACCCGCAGATTGTTCTGCGCTCCGTTTGTCTCTTCCACGTCAATGACGGTGCCGATGAGATAACCTTCCTCATCTTCAACTTCCATCCCAATCAGCTCATCAAAGTAGTACTCGCCTTCCGGCAGTTCATGACGGTCTGAATCGAGAATATAGACATCACAGTTCTTCAGCGGTTCAATCTCATTGATGGTCGGATACTCTTCAAAAGCAACCAGCGGATATCCCTTATGCACGCGGAATGAACGCACCGTTGCCGGCACCAGCTCATCATTCACCAGAATAAGAACCGTATTGCCCTTCGCATAGCGGATCTCATCAAAGTCGGAGTAGCTCTCGATTTTCGCTTCTCCCTTAAGACCATGCGTATTGATAATCGTACCGATTCTGATATAACCCATACTACCTCCAAAAAGAAAGGATGCCGTAAAGCATCCTCAGATCTGTTCAAACGTAATGGAAACGCGCTTGTTCTCTGTATGGGAAGCGACAGCCATAACCTGCCTGAGAGCAGAAGCCATCATGCCTTTTCTCCCGATCAGACGCGCAATGTCCTCGTCCTTCGCTCTGACACGAAGCAGAACTTCACGGTCATTGTCGCCGGGCATCTCGGTAACTTCCAGATGCTCGCGATCTTCAACCATCGGTTCGACCAGATTCAGCAAAACCTTATCGAGTTCTGCCATGATCCCTTACTTCTTCGCTTTCTTTGCAGCTTCCTTTTCTTCATGGAACTGCTTCATGATACCCTGTCCGGACAGAATGTTGCGGACTGTATCGGAAGGCTGTGCACCTTTTCTCAGCCAGTCAAGCGCCTTCTCCGCATCAACGGAAACAGTAGCCGGATCGGTTGTCGGGTTGATATAACCCAGTGTGTCGATTGCACGGCCGTCTCTGCGTGTACGTGCATCCATTGCAACGATACGATATCTCGGAGCTTTCTTTGCGCCCATTCTTGTCAGTCTCAGTTTTACTGCCATAATACATTTCCTCCTTCGCGCAATGTCTATTATACATAGACGAATAAAGGTGTCAAGCAATTTTACTTGACACCTGTGTTTTTATACACCGCCTACCGCAATGGAAGGATCCAGTTCTGTTATAACAGCTTTGTACTCCTCGTAGATCTGTTCATGATTCGGCAGATGCGCATCATCCAGCTGATCAAACGGTATGACTTTAAAGGAATGATACCCCGGTGCGTAATACGTATACACAAGATCTGCTTTCACATCGGAGATTTCAATCGTTGTCTCACCCTTGTCCACGGTCTTGGTAATTGTCAGACCGCCGATCATACCAATCAGACGCTCCAGACCATCCTGGGCACTCAGCAGATTGCCCATTGCATAGAAGCACACGGAATCACCGATTCTCTCTGCCGGTTCAATGACATGGGGATGATTGCCGATGATAATGTCTGCACCTGCTTCCGCAAGCTGTCTTGCCAGGGCTGCCTGTTCATCACTGACACCCATATAGTATTCAATGCCCCAGTGCATTGCCGCAATCACGACATCAGCCTTTTCCTTTGCCCTGCGCACCTGATCCAGCAGTGCTTCCTCATTGCCCGTAAACACATTGACCAGGTATTCCTTGCCTTCCGGCGGCACCAGACCGTTGGTTCCGTACGTCCATGATACAAATGCATAGGTAATGCCGTTGATCTCATGCACGGGAATCTCCGCCTGCTCTTCCGCTGAAATATACGTACCGGCTTCCACAACACCGGTCTTAGATTTCCAGTATTCGTGTGAGCGCAGGATACCTTCTTCGCCGACGTCCAGGGAATGGTTGGTTGCCGTGGATACCAGGTTGAAGCCGATATCTGTCATATTGTCCCCGAATTCCTGCGGACTGTTGAACATCGGATATGTGGACAGTCCGAGTTCCGTACCGCCCAGCATCGTCTCCTGATTGTAGTAAGCAAGATCATACTTGGATACGATCGGCTCCAGCAGTTCAATCATGGAACTGAAGTCGTAGGAACCATCCGGCTGCATTGCATCATAGTACACAGCCCCGTGCAGCAGACCATCCCCTGCAAAAAACAGGGTAGCCTGATACACTTCCGGTTCCGGCTCAGGTGTCGGTGTGGGAGCGGCTGCAGGTTCCACGGTTGCGGCCGGTTTGCTCTCCGGCACTCCGGCTGCCCTTGCGGCAATGCCGATCACCAGTGCCGCACACAGAACCGCCAGCAGTCCGCCCATTGCTTTTCTGTTCATAATCCCCTCCAAAAAATGCTCTTCCGAAGAAGAGCGTTTGTTTTATCAGTTGCTGCCGATCTTGACTTTATTCCAGCGGTCGGAGAGTTCCTGACGGAGTGTTTCATTGAAGTGGAACACTTCATCCTTGTCATAACCGCTGCGCGGAATGTAAGCAGAGATACCGCCGTATGTGCCGTCATCTGCAGAGAGTTCTTCAAAGACCTTGCGGTTGACAGCTGTATAGCCGATTTCATCGGAGTTCTGATAGGAAGCATCATAGTCAGTGATGTAATCGATGAAGGCATGGGCAAGACCCGGGCATCCCGCATTTGCAGGAATGACCATTGCATCAACCCAGATATTGGTTCCCTGATCCGGCTCGATGAATTCCATATCCTCATTTTCGGAGAGGACATATGCAGCATCACCGGAATACATCAGAGCGATATCCTTCTCACCGTTCATCATTGCATCGATGACTTCATCGGTAACATATGCCGGTTCAACTGCCTTGTCCATGTTGACGAGCCAGTCAAAGGCAGCATCGATCTGAGCAGGATCATCGGTGTTCATGGAGTAACCGAGTGCCTTGAAAGCCACCATGAAGGCATCACGCTGGGAGTCATACATGAATACTTTTCCCTTGTATGTCTCATCCTGCAGGATATCCCAGCCCTTTTCCTTGATCACAGCCGGATCAACGTTGTTCTTGTTGTAGACAAGACCGACAGATCCCCAGAAATACGGAACGGCATATTCAAGGTTCGGATCAAATACTTTCTGCATTTCTCTGACTGCCGGATCCAGTTGGTCCAGATTCTCCAGAGCATTGAGATCAAGCTTCTGCAGCATGTTCTCGCTGATCAGACGTTCAATGCTGTAATCGGACGGAACCAGAACATCATAGGCACT
Source organism: Solobacterium sp. (assembly GCA_017459725.1). Classification (GTDB taxonomy): domain Bacteria; phylum Bacillota_I; class Bacilli_A; order Erysipelotrichales; family Erysipelotrichaceae; genus Bulleidia. Next base: position 50,080 of record JAFUCL010000075.1, read on the forward strand.
GCCGCCCAGCAGCTTTGTATACATGGATTCATTGGAATCAAATGTCTCATACTTGACGGTAGCGTTATATGCCTTCTCAAAATCGCCGAGTACATTTTCCCCGATATACTCACCGGCATTGTATACATTGATAACGCTGCAGCCATACAGCTCCTTGGCATCCTTGGTTTCCGTTGCTGCAGCCGAACCGGATCCTGAGGATCCGCCGCATCCGGCAAGCAGCACCAGGGAACTAGCCAAGAGGATTTTCGAAATCTTTTTCATTTTTCTTTTCCTTTCTTTCCCGAATCATCGGAACTACATTTATTACGATCAGAACAATCGTAATGACATATACAATAATCGCCGAGAGTGCATTGATCGTCGGATTGACGCGTTTGACTGCACCGTATACATAAATGGAGATGTTGGAAACACCCGGACCGGTAGTAAACAGCGAGATGACGAAGTCATCAAACGACATTGTGAAGGCAACGAGAGCTCCCGAAACAATGCCTCCCCTGATCTGCGGGATAATGACTTTCCAGAGGGCCTGCAGCGGTGTGCAGCCGAGATCCAGCGCCGCCTCTGCAATATTGGGATCCAGTGTGCGCAGCTTCGGCATAACCGAGAGAATCACGTACGGTATGCAGAATGCGATATGAGCAAGCACCATTGTGAGGAAACCTGTCTGGATACGCAGTGAAGTGAAGAACAGCATGAAGCCGATGGCAGTTACGATATCCGGATTCAGCATCGGCAGGTTGTTGATCTGGTTGATCGATTCCCGCAGAAACCGGCTGCTCTTGGAAAGACCGATTGCCGTAATCGTACCGACAACTGTTGATACGATTGTCGCAATCACCGCACACAGCACCGTATAGCCGATGGCTTCCATGATCATGCGGTCCGCAAACATACGGCGGTACCACTGCATCGAGAAGCCTGTGAACTTTGTCAGAGATTTGGATTCATTGAAGCTGAAGAGCACAACATAGAGGATCGGCAGATAGAAGTATGCCATGATGACCGCTACAAAGATGCGCTCACGAAGGGTTGTCTTATGTTCCATCAGTCAGCAGCCTCCTTGTTCTCATGATCCAGCTTGCGCATTACAAACATGGACAGCAGAATAATCAGCGCCATGATCAGACTGATTGCCGAACCGAAGTTCCAGTCACCTGAAGTAATGAAGTAGTCCTCAATCAGGTTACCGATCAGTACGTACTGGCCGCCGCCGAGGAATTTCGGGATAAAGAAGCTCGATACCGCCGGCAGGAAGACCAGCGTGATTCCGCTGACGACACCCGGCAGCGAAAGCGGCAGGATGACTCTGCGGAAGGTTTCCATATCATTGGCACCAAGGTCGTGCGAAGCAACGATCAGGTTCGGATCGATCTTGGAAAGCGATGTATAGATTTCCAGGATCATGAACGGCAGGAAGTTGTAGATCATACCGACATACACACGCAGTTCATTGCCGAAATTCACATAACCGAGAAGACCGCGCCATGCATATGTGCGCACAAGCACGTTGATCCACATCGGCAGTGTTACCAGCAGGATCATGACAGCCTGGTTGCCCGGCTTCATCTTGGCAAAGATATATGCCGTGGGATAACCGATCAGAATGCAGAGACCTGTTGTAACAAAGGCCATTTTCAGACTCCGCCAGAGAACACTCGGGAAAATGGAATCCCTGAAGAATCTTGCGAAGTTGTCGAGTGTGAACTGGAATGTCAGCACTGAGTTTCCCTTAACGGAGAATGCATACAGGACGATCATCAGCATCGGTGCGACGATCATGATCAGTGCCCAGATCACATAGGGATATGACATTTTGCTGAAACCTTTCATGTCCGCTTACCCCATCTTTCTCATGACGTGAATATCCTCAGGCTTCCAGCTGAGACCGATGCGCTCACCCTCTTCAATGCGGTCGGTTGTTTCAATCTTGAATTCACGTCCGCGTGTTGAGAAGGTAACCGGATAATCGCCTTCGGTGATCGTTTCATCGTCAAAGTCGTATTTCACATCCCAGATTTCAACCCGGGATCCGTCCTCGATATTCCATGCATAGGCATCTGCCCACAGCACCAGATCCGTATCCAGCGCCAGAGACTCATGAATTTCATCAACAGTCTTATAGAAATCGAATGCCTGGATACCCTCTTCCCTGTGCAGGTCCTGGTTGGCAACCGGCTTCACGACGTTGATCTTGACCGTAATCTCGGTCCCCTTCTCCGTCGCAAAGGTGCAGTCATATACGCCTTCCTGCTCGCTGACATTGTACTGAATGCGGGAGATGGAAATATCCTCTTCATCAGCTGCTGTCCAGGCATGCGCATTGGCACGGGTCAGCACTTCACCGTCCGTCAGGTTCGGAACATCTTCCGGATCCATGTAGAAGCTGGATGCGGAGATCATTTCCCCGGCTGCTTCATTGAGCACGTCACGGTTCTTGGTCACATGCATCGTAACGGTCTTGGATGTACCGGTGCTTGTTTCCACAACCACTGCATAGTGCACACCCTTGAAGAGCACGGACTTGACTTCACCGTTCATAAGACCGGTATTGCGCGGAACAATGTCGATGTCCTCCGGACGGATCACGATATCAACCGGTTCATCGGGTTTGAATCCCTTGTCCACGCATTCATAATCGTTGTCATCGAAGCTGACACAGTAGTCTTTCTTCATGACGCCGTCCATGATGTTGGAGTCGCCGATAAACCTTGCACAGTATTCATTGGCCGGTTCATTGTAGACTTCCGTCGGTGTGCCGATCTGTTCGATCTCGCCGTCCTTCATGATGACGATCTTGTCGGACATGGTCAGCGCTTCTTCCTGATCGTGGGTGACGAAGATGAAGGTAATGCCGACTTCCTGCTGGATCTGCTTCAGTTCCAGCTGCATCTCCTTACGCAGGTTCTTGTCCAGCGCACTGAGTGATTCATCGAGCAGAAGCACTTTCGGTTCATTGACCAGCGCACGTGCAATTGCCACACGCTGCTGCTGACCGCCGGAGAGCCTTGTTACATCACGCTTCTCAAAGCCTTCAAGACCGACCAGGGAAATCATACGGCGCACTTTCTGGTCGATGATGTCCTTCGGCTGTTTCTTGATCTTCAGACCGAACGCAATATTCTCATATACATTGAGATGCGGGAACAGTGCATAGTGCTGGAACACCGTGTTGACATCTCTCTTGTATGCAGGAATCGTCGCAATATCCTCACCGTCCATGATGACATGGCCTTCGGTCGGATCAAGGAATCCCGCAATAATACGCAGCAGTGTTGTCTTTCCGCAGCCGGACGGGCCGAGCAGTGTCACAAACTCATTCTCGTAAATATCGAGTGAGATCCCCTTGAGAACAACCTGCTTGTCAAATGTCTTGACTACGTTCTGTACCTGAATCAGTTTCTTCATTCTTCCATCCCCCGTTTTCAGAATACCGGTGGTGTACTGATCCACAGTACAGCTGCCGGTTTGTCACTTCTGTTTTCAAGATAATGCGAGCGGTCTGCCGTCAGGTAGAATGTATCTCCCTTTCTGACCGGCTTGCCCTTCAGATCACCGTCCACGCACAGATACAGCCTGCCGGACAGAACATAGCCGAATTCCTCACCTTCATGCGGAACGATTGTCTTGGAACTGGCCTTGGGCTGCAGCTCGAGAATAATCGGTTCCATTGCATTCTTCTGCGCATTCGGCACAATCCAGTGAATCGTCTGTGTCTCCTGCTTATCTGTGAAAAAGTCCTTGCCTGTAAATACGATCTGTTCGTTTGCTTCCTCTGCGAAAAACTTGGCGAGTGTGGTGCCCAGCGCCTCCGCGATATCCTCCAGTGTCTGGATGGACGGAGATGCCAGATTGCGTTCCAGCTGCGAAAGGAAACCTTTGGTCAGTTCCGTCCGCGAGGCAAGTTCCTCCAGGGTGAGTCCGTTCTGCACACGCAGCTGTCTGATTCTTCTGCCGATGTCCATAAACCGCTCCTTTCGTTTAGTATCAGTAAACTTTTTGATTTCTGATAACAAACACAAGAGTATTATACAGAAAGCGGTCAGGAATGCAATATAATTTCAAACAATTTGTTTAATAATTCTAAACTTTTTTGCCCGGAAGAAAACCGCATCATAAAACGGAGCCGGGTGATCCCTCACCTGACTCCGCTGTGATTGTTTTCCTGTCTTCCGAGCAGCCCTTAAAAACCTGTATCTGAACTGAAAAACCATTAATAGTAATAGATATCGACCCAGAAGTCTCCGTATTCTTCAATCAGTTTACTAACCTGTTCCTTGTTGAGTTTGACTTCAGCTTTTTCCTCCGGTTTCCATTCTTCGAAATGTGTCTCATCGCCTAATTCCGTCACCTGAGACATACCGTCTTTTTCGATTACAAATGCCGGGTATAAATCAATATCCTTGAATGTATAAGGTGTCATGTTCGTAACAATCAGAACTTCCTCGCCGTTGTCTTTCGTCAGGTATTCCCAGTCTGCGAGCATATCGTAGAAATCCGATTCTCCGTACTGTGCAGTATACCGGGAATTCATAATCTTGTTCAGCTTCGGCATATGCTTCTCATCGATCGCAAGACCGTAGTTTTCAGACAGATATGCGATTACTTCGCCTCTTGCCGTATCAGCGGCAAAGAAACGTGTTATGAATTCATCCGTATTCTCAAAATATATATCCAGAGCCTCATTCTGCGTATTCAGCAGATCCAGGTATGCATTGGCATATTCAGCCAGTTTGCTGTCCTTGAATTTTCTGTCCCTGTATACGGAAAGAAGATCTGTCTCTGCCTTGATCACGTCTTTGTTAAAGCTGACATACTCCTTGTCTGCCTGTTCGACCTCGGCTTCTGAAACTTCCTGATTGGGGTCTGCGCTCTCCTCTCCGACTTCTCCGGCGGCCATACGGGCATCCTCAGCTTCCCAGCGCCCCTGTATGGAAGCGGCAAAATCCTTCAGAAAATCCTCGCCATAGAATTCTTTTTCCGGTTCAGCTTCAGTTGTCGGTGCAGCTGCCGGTTCACTTGCCGCGGCCGGTGCAGATGCCGGTGTCTCTGTGTCTGCGGTTTCGGATTTGCTGCCGCAGGCTGTACTGAATACCAGCACCATGCTTAACAGGAACTTCACTCTTCTGTTTGCAGTCATCTCATTTGCCCCTTGCAGATATTGTAAATCAGATCAGTACTCTTCATACAGTGCAATTGCCCGCATATTTTTTACATATGCCGATGATCTCAACCAATGCACTCTCCGAGACTTATGAAAAGCAGACCCTGCGGTCTGCCAAAAGATGCTTTACTTCGCTGCGTCGACGAGCTTCTGAATTTCAGGTTCAGGTCTGAAGCCGACGATTGTTCCGGCAGCCTCTCCGTGCTTGAACGCCATCAGCGTCGGGATTGACATAATGCCGTACTGAGCCGCAATATCCGGTGTCTCATCTACGTCAACTTTTACAAACACAACGTCCGTGTTCACGGCGGCCAGCTTCTCTACGATCGGTGAAACCATCTTGCACGGTCCGCACCATGTAGCGAAAAAGTCCACAAATACAGCGCTGTTGTTCTTCAGCAGTGCGTCATACTCATCTTTTGATTTAATAATGTCCATAGTATCAGCCTCCTTTATGATCACAGCCGCGATGCAGCTGCATGATCCAGTACAACGGTCACATCCGCATGTTCCTGCAGAATGCTTGCCGGGCAGCCGGTATTCTTTTCACCTTTGATCATACCGTATACCGCGTCCGCTTTGTTCTCCCCGGTCGCAATCAGCACAATCTTTGAAGCCCGCATGATTGTCGCAAGGCCCATTGTGATTGCCTTTGACGGCACCAGGTCCATATTGTCATCGAAGAAACGGGCATTGTCGCGTCTGGTCTGCTCTTCAAGCTCAGCCACATGCGTCACACTGTCAAACGGTGTTCCCGGTTCATTGAAACCGATATGTCCGTCGGCACCGATGCCGAGAATCTGCAGATCAATGACAACATCCCTGAGGGATTCCTCGTATTTGCGGCATTCCTCTTCCGCATCCTCGCCTTCACCGCACGGAACATGAATGTTCTCTTCAGCAATGTCGATGTGGTCAAACAGGTTTTCATGCATGAACGTCCAGTAGCTCTGTTCATGGGTGCGCGGAATACCGATATATTCATCAAGATTCCAGGAACGTACATTCCTGTATGAAGTTCCCTCCGAATTATGATCGGCGATCATTTTCTTGTACAGTCCGATCGGACTGGATCCTGTCGCAAGTCCAAGCACCGGCGCTTCCTTCTTCAGCGTTTCCTTCATGATCCGGAACGCTTCGCGCGATACTTCGTCATAATTCTGACAAATAATAATATTGAACATGTTGCCTCCCGTTGATTCCTGCAGAAATCATATCACAAATAACGAAACGGTAATAATCAGAAGATCGTGATCGTATATGACTTGTGCCAGGTATCACCTGCCGGAAGCAGGATTGCTCCCTCACGTTCGGCATAATCGCATTCAACCGGTTCAAAATCCGTATGTGACATCCACGGTTCAATGCATACAAACGGCGCATTCTTCGCACTCCAGAAAGCCAGCCAGTCATAGCCGTGCGCTTCCACTTCCACACCATGCGTGCCATCCGTAAGTCTGGTCACGGTGGTCTTCGGATGATCGATGATGATCGTGCGTTCCAGCTTCTCACGGTCAAGTTCGATCCGGCTGCTCATTACACCTTCCACAAGATCTGTCTCATTGAGTTCAAGACAGTAAGCCGACTGCGGTTTTGTATCCTCCAGCGGACAATTGAAAGCGGGATGCAGACCGAAATGGAACGGCATGGTCTCCGTACCGGTATTCTCCAGCGTATAGTCAACACAGAGTGTTCTGTCCTTCAGTGTGTAGCGGATCGTCATGCAGAAATGGAACGGATACTGCGCCAGGGTTTCCTCGGAGTCACGCAGCTGGTTGACAATCGTATCTTCGGTATGCGCAATGCATGTGAACATGCTGTGTCTGGTGAAGCCGTGATTGCCCATTTCATATACTTTGCCGTTGATGCGGATCTTTTTGTCGTAGGTGCTGCCTACCATCGGGAACAGCGTCGGATTGCGGCCGCTCCAGAAAGCAGGATCACCCTGCCACATGTATTCAATACCGGTTGCTTCATCACGGAAGCTTGTAATCTCGGATGCCTTTTCACTGACGCGGACAGATACACCGCTGTTTCTGATTTCAAATTCCATAGCTGGTCTCCTTACCTGATATCATCGTAGTAATTCTTCGCACATACTTCACCGCTGCGCATCATGAAGGCACCGCGTGCCATCACATCCGTTACATTCAGATCCTGATCGAGCATGACAAGATCCGCATCACTGCCTTTTCTGACAGCTCCCTTGCGCGGATAGAGACCGAGACCCTCCGCTACATTCGAAGTGATCAGGGACAGCGCATCGCTCATGTTTACATCCAGGGATGCATCTTTGATCAGATGCCGGATGGTGGCGTACAGGGTTTCCGTACGGCCGATTCCCATGCCGATGATCTTCTTGTCTTCGGACCATTTCGGGAAGGAACCGTTGGAATCGGAAGAGAGCGTCACCTGCTTAACAGGCACTTCATGCAGGGCTTTGCTGAGAACAGCCGCATTCTGTGCTGTTTCAGGTCCTGAGGTGAAGTCGATATAGCCGCCCATATGTGCGAACTTCACGGCATCCTCATACTGATTGCCGCAGTGGGTCGGCCGGAACTGGGAAACCGGAATATCCGTCTCCTCAACGATGCGGATGACATCGCTGAGACCTTTCTTACCCCTTCCGGTATGCATATGCAAAATACCCGGTTTGCCGGCCAGCAGTCCTGCCGTTCTTGCCTGTGTAGCAAGATAGGCAAGCTCATCAGCCGATATATTGGAAGAGCGGTGATCGCTGATCGCAATCTTTACGCCCAGCACTTCATCGATAAAAGCAATATCACCTGCCACGGAACCTGTGACCGTAACCGGCGGATAGGCATAGGAACCGGTCAGGCAGTATGCACTTATGCCCTGCTCCTTCAGCGCCTTAGTCTTCGCTACCAAAGCTCTTACAGACTTCGCAGTGCCGTCCGTACCGAGCAGACCGACAACCGTTGTAACACCATAGCGCACGCAGTCCGTCATCTGCAGCTCGGGAATCAATGACGCAAACCCGTCTTCACCGCCGCCGCCGATAATATGCACATGCTGGTCTATAAAACCCGGTACCAGATACTTTTCAGCCGCATTGATCTCTTCTGTTTCCGCAGGATCCCAGGCAAAGTCAATATGGTCCTCTACGGCTATGATGCGGTCATTGCAGATGAGCAGATCTTTCTGACCGAGATCTTCCGGTGCAAATACATGCGCGTTTCTGATCAGTGTGAACATCAGCCCATCACCCATCCTGTCTCTTTGTATACACGGTCAAAGTATGCCTTCTGCAGTCTGCCGAAGGTTTCCGGATCCTTCATACCGACTGCCTTGCCGTCGATCTGATCTGCCTGTATGCAGAGCTTGGTCGTACTGCATACGATGACTTCATCCGCATTGAATACTTCATCCATCTTCACATCACGTGCTTCTGAAGGAATGCCGCATTCAGCCGCCAGTTCAAACAGATGCTTGCGGGAAACACTTGGCAGCACCAGTTCATTCAGCACCGGTGCAATCAGCACACCGTCCTTGATGATCAGCAGACTGCTGTGCGCGCATTCGGTCAGCTGAGCTCCTCTGTGCAGAACAGCCTCGCCGCATCCTGCTTCCGCTGCCCGCTGTGATGCAATGACATTGGGAATCAGGTTCAGTGTCTTGATATTGCAGTGAAAGAAACGTGTATCCTCTACCGTGATCAGATGCAGAGGTTTGCTGAAATCCTGCGGCTTCATCTCCGTTACGGTGATCAGCAGCGTCGGTTTTTCTTCCTTGGGCGGGAAGACGTGATTGCGTCTGCAGTTGCCGCGGGATGACTGCCAGTAGATACTGAGTCCGCCTCTGCTTTCCGATGCCTCGATGCACCGGCGGAATTCCGCGGTCAGCTCTTCCCTGCTGAGCGGGAAATCAATCTCCAGAAGCCTGCATGAGTTATAGAATCTGTCGAGATGGTCATCCAGCGCAAAGATATTGCCGTCATACGCAAAAGCAAAATCATATACGCCGTCTCCGAAGAACAGAGCTCTGTCCTGCATCGGAATGCGCATCTCATTCAGTTCACCGATTACTCCATTGTAATATCCGATCTGTTTCATATTCAGCACCGCCTTTTTATGTATTGTAATACGAAAAACAAAGCATTGTTACTACGGTTATTCAGCGGCATTATATTCTGTTATAATATCTATGCGCATTTACGCATTATTTTTTCGTGCTTATTCTTATATGTCAGATACCGTTTCCAAAAAAAGATACCGGCTGAAACCGGAGATCCGCAGGACCTTCCGCCAGCTCGTTGTGATTATACTGACCATAGGCATCGCAGCCGGACTTTTTCTGTGCGGTGCCCTTTATATCGTTCTCAAAGGGCCTTCACCCACTTTCTCCAATCTCGTTATTTCAACCATGATGGAGACAAGACGCGGCAAAGCCATCGTACACTGGTTCTTCACGGATGAGGAAATCGAAGCAAAGCTTTCCAAGAATGCGGTTGCCTACACCAATGAAGTCACCTACAACAACGAAGAGGACTTCTACATTCCCGCCTCCGAAAAGGATTCGATTGAAATACACGATGTCAGCGGTGCAACCTTCAACGGCAAGATGATGATCGTACGTGATCCTTCAAGAATGCATCTAGGTGTCAATACACTGATGGACAGTGAAAGTGCAAGCGGTTTTCTGGTGCAGGACTATGTGGCGGCAGAAGGCGCTGTAGCCGGTATCAATGCCGGCGGTTTTGACGACCCCAACGGCAACGGTGACGGTTCCATCCCCTACGGAGTTGTCATCAAGGACGGTGAACTCGTAGCCGGCACGCTGGATGACTGGGTTTCGGTGATCGGCTTCAACAGCCATGACCATCTCATCGTCGGCAATATGACGGCACAGGAAGCCCTGGACTGGGGTATCCGTGATGCCTGCACATTCGGTCCCGTATTTATCGTGGACGGCTCTGCCGTGGCGGTAACCGGCACCGGCGGCGGTCTTAACCCCCGCACCGTTATCGGACAGCGTGCAGACGGAGCAGTGCTTCTTCTTGTCATCAACGGAAGACAGACAACAAGTCTCGGTGCTTCCTATGAAGACTGCATCAGAATCATGCTTGAATACGGCGCAGTCAACGCAGCAAATCTCGACGGCGGAAGCAGTTCCGTCATGGTATACAACGGTGAAATCATCAACAATGTAGTATCTCTGCAGGGAGACAGGACGGTGCCCACAGCATGGATTGTAAAGTAGAAGCTCCGCGTAAAACCTATCAGGAACGTCTGCGTTTCGGCGGACGCTTTTATAAACGGCTGCTGATCCTGATTGCTGCATGCCTTTTGATCTGTGCCGGCGGCCTCGGGTATCTCTGGTACTGGCTTGAGCGGTATGAAACAAAAAGTGTCAACGGTGCCATGACCCGCTATATGGAAAAGGTCGGCAACCACGAGTGGCATGAGATCTACCTCGAGAACACCGAGAACTTCCTCGAGCTCAATGATGAAGCCACCTATACAACCTATCTGGTATGGCTGTACGGCGACCGCAATGTCGGCGGCATGACCTTCGCCTACAGCGGCGGTGATGACTACTCCACCTACTACGATGTCTATTACCAGCAGGAAAAACTCTGTGCCCTGGAAGTGCGCAAACCGGAAGGCTCCGCAACATGGAAAGTGCGTACGGTATCACAGGATCATGAATATACCTTTGATGTCATCGACGGAGCATCCTTCTCCATCAACGGGCATCAGATCGATGACGGCTACTCCCATGAAGATAACATCCTCCCCTACGGTTTCCGGGATACGGAATATCCGGACTGGCTGCCGAAAGTAAAACGGTATAAGATCGGAAGCTTCATCGCCGCCCCCGGCATTGACCCCGACCGCAGCAGCGACATAGTAGTGCGTGATTCCACCGATGCACATTTCTACATCGGTCCCGCCCCTGCGGCAGAGCAGAAGGAAATCTTCACGAAGGAAGTTCAGGATACAACGATTGCCTACTGTGAATACATTACCCAGGACGGTACGTTCTATGCGCTGAACCAGCATCTGTTCCCGAACACGGATTTCTATTATGCAATCACCGGTTTTGACACCAGGTGGTTCAGTGAACATGATTCCATTGAATTTGCGAATATGGAGGTATTCGATCTGATCCCGGTCGGTGACCGCGCCTTTATCGGATCGGTATCCTTTGACTATATCGTCACAGCAGGAGAACTCCGCAAGACCTACTCCAGCACCTATCAGCTGTTCTTCATGCAGGACGACTACGGTAACTGGCTGCTCACCAAGCTTTCCATCATCAGCGACACCGGTGAACATTCCCTGGAGAACTGATCACAGCATACATAATACATAAAGGAGATCTTATGGATATCTCAGAGATCATGATGAAAATGATCACAATGACCGGCAGCGAACGCCGGTCTGTTTCTCATTTCATGAAAGTGCATTCCTTTGCCCGCACCATCGGCCTGTGCGAACACCTGGATCCGGAAACCCAGTACATTCTGGAAGCCGCTGCCGTGATACACGATATCGCCTGCCCCGTATGCCGTGCCAAATACGGCTCAGCACCGGGACACCTGCAGGAAGCCGAAAGCAGCCCTCTGGTGCGCGAATTCTTCAAAGACAGCAATCTTACCGATGCACAGAAAGAACGCATCGAATGGCTGGTATGTCATCACCATACGTATGATCCGGTCTGCGGCATAGACCACCGTATCCTGCTGGAAGCGGATTATCTGGTCAATGCGGATGAAGGAAAACATACGCCGGAGAAGATCGCCGCCATGAAGGAATCCGTCTTCCGCACTGCAACCGGAACAGCACTCTTGGAATCATTATTCCGGAAAGGACAGTCTTATGAATGATCAGGAAATCAGAGATATCATTGCCCGCATGACCCTTGAGGAAAAGACACAGCTTCTCACCGGCAGAAACAGCTGGCGGACAACCGCGTATCCGCAGTACGGGATCCCTTCCCTTTTGATGAGCGACGGCACCAACGGCATACGCTACCAGATCGGATCAGGCGATGCGGAACCGGACACATTCGGGGAAACCCGTCCCGGAGGATTTGATACGGCTGATGCGCTGGCCAGAACCCAGGCCGCTGTCTGCTATCCTTCAGGTTCGGCCATGGCTTCCACATGGAACCGTGATCTGCTGCACAGCTGCGGCGAAGCCCTCGCCAAGGAATGCCGGTCGCTGGGTATAGGGATGCTGCTGGGACCGGGTATGAATATCCGCCGCCATCCTCTGACCGCAAGAAACTTTGAGTACTATTCCGAAGATCCCGTGCTGAGCGGTGAAATGGCTGCTGCTGTCGTGAGCGGACTGCAGGAAAACGGGGTTGCTTCTTCCATCAAGCATTTTGTCTGCCACAACTCCGATGACCGCCGCACCAGAGTCAATGTAACGGTATCCGAACGCGCTTTCCATGAAATCTATCTGGCCGGCTTTGAACGGGCTGTGCGCAAAGGACATCCTGCCACCATCATGACCTGCTACAACAGCGTCAATGACACCGAGATCAACGAGAACAAACATCTCCTGACAGATATTGTCAGAGGTGAATGGGGCTTTGAGGGTGCCTTTATTACAGACTGGGGTGCCGTCAAGAACATCACAGCCGCCGTGCAGGCCGGTGTTGATCTGCAGATGCCGCACAGTGAAACAAGCCGTCGGGAGCTTCTGCAGGCTGTCAAAGACGGAAGAATCAGTGAAGACCTCTTCGATGAACATGTATTCCGTGTCATCCGTCTTGCCGATACATATCACTGCCGCCAACAGATTCCCTGTGCATACGAACCGCTTCATGAAATCGCGACCGAAGCAGAACGCCAGGCCATCGTCATGCTGCGGAATGAAAACAGAACCCTGCCCGTTTCAGAGGATGTCAAACGTATTGCCGTCATCGGTTCACTGGCGGAGAAACCGCAGATTGTGGGCAGCGGATGTGCTGTGGTCAAAGCCATACGCACCGATAATCCCCTGGCCTGCCTGCGCAGATACTGCGAAGAACGCGGGATTGAACTGACATATTGTGAAGGCTACGATGAACATGATCTGCATCCGGATGAAGCGAAGAAAGCCGAAGCTCTGGCAGCGGCGGAAGCTGCCGATCTGGTGCTCTTCTTTGCGGGCACATATCCTGCCGAAGAAGGCGATACCTTCAACCACCGCGATATGTCCCTTCCCGAGACGCAGAATCAGCTGATCCATGACATCTGTGCCTGTGCTCCAAGAACTGCCGTAATTGTCTCGGCCGGTGAAATCACCCTGCTTCCCTGGGCAGAGGAAACCGGCGCAATCCTGGAAACATGGTACGGCGGCGAAGGTGTCGGCACGGCTCTGGCAGATATCATCTTCGGTGTCTGCAGTCCTTCCGGTCATCTCAGCGTCACTATTCCAAGACGTGAAGAAGACCATCCTGCCTATCTGAACTTCACCTCAGACCCGTACAGAATCTTTTACGGTGAAGACATATACGTCGGTTACCGGTACTATGACAGAAAAAAGACCGAGCCCCTGTATCCCTTCGGCCACGGTCTGACCTATACAACCTTTGCCTACAGCAATCCCCGCATCCTGCATGCCGGTTCCGCATCCGTAACGATCGCTGCCGATATCACCAATACCGGTGATTATGATGCCTATGAAACGGTGCAGATCTATGCCGAACCCCTCTCATCTGAATTTGACCGTCCCGTCAGGGAACTGAAGGATTTCGGACATTACATGATACACCGCGGTGAAACAGTCACTGCCGAATTCACCATCCCATTCCGTGCTCTGTACTGCTATGATCAGCAGAATCATGAATGGGTCAATGATGCCCCTGTATATCTCCTGTACTTTGCTTCATCCAGCCGTGATCTGCACTGCTGCTGTGAGATCCAGGTGCCCGTCACTGTCCATCCTGTGCGCACACTCAGGTATGATGCCGGCTTCCACGAGATATTCGCTGATGAAGCAACCGCAGAACTCTTCTTCAGCTTCATGCGTGAGAACGGCTTCCTGAAGGAGGATGCCGATACTGCAGCCCTCACCGCCCAGCTGGAAGGAACCTTCTGGCCGATCCGTGTCTATCTGGACATGCACTCAGGCGGACGCATCACATATGCCATGACGGATGATCTGATCAGACGTATGAACGAAGCACTGAAAACCAAATACCAGTAAGAAAATCTCCGGATCATAATGGTCCGGAGATTCTTATTCATGTTCAGCCGTATCTGTCTGCTCAGGTTCCGGTTCCGGTTTTTCACTCAGACCGTATCCCCAGAGACTGCCGTCATTCGTATTGACCGCATAACAGCTTCCGTTGATCTTAGCGGCTTCCGTACGGCAGCGCTGCTCTGCCCCATAGCCGTAGAACAGTTTACGGTATTCCGCCGCATCGGTATCTGAGACCATGCTGCAGGGTTTATCGGGATCTGCTGCATTCACTGCTTCACATCCGGTATCCTCTGCTTCCGGTGCCGCCGTTGCAACCGGTTCCGGCTCTACGTAGACAGCTTCCTCCACATATACCGTTACAGGCACTTCCGTTACATTGCCGGTGGTATCACGGGCTGTAAGCACGGGATAGTATTCCCCTGCTTTCCTGTAGTCCGCATCATCAATGACATATACCGGCAGCATCCCGTCGACATCGTCATAGGCACTGATATTGGAAAAATCAATCGGCTGTCCGACTGTGGTATGAAACTCATACGTAGTGAGATTGATATAAGGTCCCTGTTTGTCTTCAGGCTGTGCGCTGCCCGGCAGAACACCTGCACATCCCGTCAGAACCGACAGAGACAGTACTATTGCTGTTTTTCTGAATGTCATACCTGTATTGTATAACGGAAAACGAAAAAAATGTCCTTCTGATCACTCAGAAGGACTTTATCATCAGAATTTGACGATTTCGCCCTGTGCAGAACCGACGATTCCGGCAGCGTTGGACTCATCTGTATCAATATGCATTGCCAGAGAGAACTTTTCGCTTACACGGATAACCGTGTCGCCGAAGATAACGGAACGGCCGTCTGTCTCAATCTTGACACCGACGATTTCACCGTTCTTAACGCCGTATTTCTCAGCATCCGCAGGGGTCATATGAATATGACGCTTAGCTGCGATAACACCGCATTCCAGCGGCAGTTCACCGGCAGGACCTACCAGTGTCAGACCGCCTGTTGTTCCAGCCAGATCACCGGATTCACGGATCTGAGCGGTAACACCGAGGGATCTCGCATCTGTCAGAGACAGCTCAACCTGAGTAGCGCTGCGCAGCGGTCCGAGAACAGTAGCTCTGAGTTCACCCTTCGGGCCTCTGAGAACGACTTTCTCTTCGCTGGCATACTGGCCCGGCTGTGAGAGTTCCTTACGCGGATGCAGTTCTGAACCTTTTCCGAATAATACGTCCATGTCATCCTGTGTCAGATGAACGTGACGCGCTGAGACTTCTACAAGAAATTTCTCCATGATATGTTTTCCTCCATATTCATTCGTATTATACCACCGAAACGGCGTACATTTTACCCAACCTGCGTATTAAGCCTGTTTTTGTCTGCGGTTCTTCAGCACACTCATCAGACGGACATACAGATTCCGGAATGAACGGAATGAGAACCAGTACAGCACCGTGGTCAGAATCAGGATGAAGATACCCAGCACAATGATTCTGAGACCCAGTGTCACAACAGATACCGCCCCTGCCGCAAGGAATCTGTTCCAGAGCACATACCCGCAAAGACCGATCAGCACCGCAGCCACGACACGTCCGGCCACCATACGGTAATAATCCTTCGGCGGCAGACGGAATACACTGCGGTAGACCAGCACCGGATTATACAGGAAATCGACACCCCAGTATGCAATGGTTGTGGCAAGCACCGCACCGAGCAGACCGAACCGGTTGACCAGAATAACAGACAGAATAATCTTCACACCGGCCAGCAGGTATGCATTGTTCTTTGCATTCACATATAGACCGTTGGCATCTCGGGCAATGATCACCGGCTGACGCATCGTCATGTAGAAGATATTGATACCCAGGAACAGACCAATCGTTCCCGAGGCAACATACAGCGGATCATCCATCCAGACCGGCACAAACTGCGGGATCACAATGGCAATGACCGTAGCCACAATCGTAGAGATGTATGTCGCAAAGTTGAAGAACTCCGTGAATACCGCAAAGCTGTCCGCATGGTTGTCATGAAACAGATTGCCGAAGCTGTTCATCGGTGACTGCACCATCGTCTGTGTAATCTTGCCGATATTGTCGGTCAGATAGCTGTAGGATCCGTAAACGGAAGACATCGCATAGCCCATGAAACCGGAGATAACGATGTTGTCCGTCTGGGTTGTCGCCAGCTCGGAAAGACGCTGGATAACCGCATATCCCGCCTTCTCTTTAAACGATGTATCGGTGAGATCCTGCGGCTTTTCCTGCAGCCACGGGTATTCACGCAGAGCAATGTGTCTTGCCGTGTAATTGGCACACAGAATGTTCAGTGCTTCAATAACCAGAATCACAACAAACGGCATCTTCAGAATAATCGCAAGAACCATCAGAGCCATGCGCATGATGGAAATCAGCTGGATAAAGATATTGATCCGGTATTCCTTCTGGTCGGCCATGATAACGAAATTCGGTCCCATCAGGAAGTAACTGATCCCGTACGGCAGTGCCAGCAGCATAAATGTCCCTGCGGTCTGCCAGTAACCGAGCGGTGATTCCGAGAAACGCGGGAACAGCAGTGCCAGGATAACGGAACAAACAAGCACTGCAGCACCGGTTTTGCGGAACATGCGGCAGGCACCGTAATAGATCCTGCGCACACCCTCATGATCATCCTCGGCCAGCGGCTTGTACAGCAATTGCCGGAAGGCCAGTGAATAAGCAAGTTCACAGATATTCAGGAACGTGATCACCTGTGCAATCGTCAGCTGCAGACCGTTGATTCCGCTTCCGTAAAGCTTGACAAAAAGACGGACTTTGACAAATCCGATCAGCGGCAGAAGGATCGCAGCAATCGTGCTCACCAGAAAGTTGTAAAAAGAATGACGTGTACGCGTAAACAGTTCTCCTATTTCTTGATCAGCGGATGAAACAGAAAGGCTGTCGCTCTGCTGTAAAAGCGCAGAAACATTCTGTTCTTGAAGCCAAGTGAGGAAATATACGGATTCCTCTTCCAGTTGGGATAGTTTTCCCGCATTACCCTGCGGCTTTCTTCATATAAAGTGTCCCACTGCCCCGACCGTATAAACCGGAACATACCGTAGAGACACAGGTTTTCAATATGCAGATACTCAAGCTCATCATGGTAGCGTTCACTGAGACCGCGCTCCGCAAACCTGTTTCTGACCAGTTCCAATACCGGAAAGATTTCCTTGACCCGCGGACTTGTCACACTGGACATGATGCTGCCTTCACGCTGTCGGTAGTGGATCAGGCATTCATCCAGAACCCCGATCGTACCGCATTCCGCAAAGAGCACCGTAGTAACCGGAATATCCTCATACCAGGTATTCAGCGGATAGCGCATGCCTGTCTTCCGGAACAGATCGGCGCGGTATAGCTTGTTCCAGGCAAACATCGGCGCAAGCATCGCCCGTTTCCGGATATCCTCCGGTCCGCTTTCCGGCATTCCCTTCATCACAAATCTCTTGGAAGGATCCGTATACCAGTACTCGATATTACTCACAACGATATCACAGCCCGTCTCGGCTGTCTTCAGCAATTTCTCATACAGTTCCGGCTCAACGAAATCATCACTGTCCAGAAAGGCAATATACTCGCCTGACGCCCTTTCAATGCCGTAGTTTCTTGCATCACTCAGACCGCCGTTCGGCTTGTGATACAGATGAAAACGCTCCGGATTCTCCCGGACATACGCCTCGGCCAGTTCCGGACTGTTGTCCGTGCATCCGTCATCGACGATCAGCACTTCCAGACTGTCCAGTGTCTGTGCCTTCAGCGAATCAAGACACTCACAGATATATTCATGCACATTGTACATGGGAACGATCACGGAAACTTTCATCTTCTCACCTGTATGACTGAACAATTATACCATGAAACAACTGCCTGCACACGTTGGCAGACCGCAGAGAAAAAGCAGAACATATGTATGCCCTGCTCTTCGTATGCCTCAGTCTTTCTTTGCGGCCTGTGCTTCTTTGAATTCACCAAGCATCTTCGCAGCCAAACGCTTATACGCAGTGCTGCTCAGTGCCCCTGTTAACATTGCCTCATCCCGCAGTCTTTCAACCGCCGCCGCTTTGGTATAGCGTCTGTAATACGGTCTCACCGCACTGCCATGGGGAACGATTCTGGCCAGGAATGTGCCGAGATTCGTCATGACTTCGCTGTATTCCTCTTCACTGCAGTTCAGGCGTCTGGTCTGATACAGCATGAACTTGAAGCTTTCAAACATACGGTACCAGAACATATCCGGCAGCGGAGAGATCTTCTCAGCCTGATCCAGTATTGTATTGAATACCCGGATTTGTCCGTTCATAGCTGAATAGCGCACATCGGTCATCGTATTGCCCGGACGGTCGATCAGATAATTGGCCAGCGGAATATTCGTGTAGATAACCTTCTTACTGTTCAGCAGACTGATGTAGAACAGCAGATTGTCCGTATAGCTGACCTTTTCCGGGAAGACAATGCCGCTTGCTGTCTCACGTCTGTACAGCTTGGCATGGGGACTCGGATCAAGGAAGAACAGCTGATCGAATTCCTCGGTTCCGCGGTTATACACATGGTTGCTTTCAAGCTTTGTAAACTCGGTGTTATAAGCTGTGTCATACTCCTTCAGCGTGCTGTCGTTGTACATGAACAGTTTGGCGCCGATTGTGATATCCGCACCGCTGATCTTCGCCAGATTCAGCAGTGTCTCCACCGCTGCCGGCTCCAGCGTATCATCGGGATCGCAGATCAGGAAATACGGTGTCTTCATCTCCCGCAGCGCATACTGCAGCACGGAACCGTAACCGCCGTTTTCCTTGTTTACAGCCGTAATCATATCCGGATACTTCTCAGCGTATTCACAGATGATCGGCCAGCAGCCGTCAGGCGACCCGTCATTCACTGCCATGATGACAAAATCACGGGATGTCTGTTTCAGCAGAGAATCAAAACATCCGCGCAGATATTTCTCTACCTTGTAGATGGGGACAACAATTGTTACCTGTGCCATGAACTACGCCTCCTTCTGCATTTTACTCCGGCGGTATGCCAGATACAGTTTCAGTATGGTCGGATTGGTATAGATCCAGTCGTATTTCTCACGTTTGATCGGATACTTGCATTTCGGGAACTCCGGCCAGTTGGAACGGATATACCAGAAGCACACCTGGATGAACTTCTCGCACATTGCCTTGTCATTGACGTTTCTTGTCTTCTTGAGACACTCAATGATATTCACGCAGCCGAGATACTTAAGCTCTTCATAATACTTTTCGTATATGCCCTTCTGCTTGAAGTAATCCAGGGTGATCTTCACCATATCCAGAACATGGTAGACGGACATGTTAAAGGAATGCGTGATATTGCCGGGACGGTCCTGCAGGTAGTCATACAGCGGTCTGTTGATAAATGCGATCTTCTCGCAGTTGGCAATGAGTCTGTACGTAGTACCGAGATCCTCGTAGTAACAGCCCCACGGATATGTTATTCCGTTGTCCGTAAACAGCGACAGTTTGTACATCTTGTTCCAGGCAGCGTTTTTGACGGATGTCAGAAGCTCCGGTGTATCCTGAAGACTGTACAGTTTGTTCTCATCAAACGGATTGCGGATGATCTCCTTCTCACCGGTTGCCAGATAGTACTGGTAGATGTCAAACATCACCATATCCGCACCGGTCTCATTGAGCTTGTTCACACACCGCTCCATCAGGTCCGGTTCAATGAAATCATCACCGTCAATGAATTCAATATACTTTCCTTCCGCTCTCTTCATACCGCTGTTGCGCGCATCGGAAAGACCGCCGTTCGGCTTGGTTACGATCCGGATTCTGGAATCCTTTGCCGCATAATCCTGCATGATACGGAGCGAATTGTCAGTAGAACCGTCGTTGACAAGAATCAGCTCAAAATCCTTGAAAGTCTGGGCAAGAACCGATTCTATGCAGCGGGGAAGATACTGAGCCACATTATAAACAGCTACTACAGCACTGACCTCAGGCATGCACTCTACCTCCTCCCAGTTTCGCAAGCACCTTCATACAGAGTTCCTCTCTGCTGATGACAAGAATGATGAAATACACAAGCATACCGGCCGCAATCTGCACCAGTGTACCGATGACCGAACGCGGCAGGAACTGACCGGCACCGATGACAGCACCGAGCATCAGCACCGAACCAATCAGATATACAAAATATGATTTCGTGAGCAGATTGATTCTGCACACTTTACGCACAAGAACAAACTGAATCACCGTAACCGTCATCTCCGCCAGAAGACTTGCGGCAATCGCACCGTAAGCACCGAAGCGCGGTATCAGGATCAGATTCGTTATGAAGTTAATTACGGAACCCGCAATGACACTTGCGGAATACTTGTTGTACATGCCGGTGGGCACCATATACTGGATGCCGGTGACATTCGACATGGATATGAAAATGATGATCGGAGCACCGATCCGGATCAGATCCGCCACAATCGGCCACTGCGGCAGATACCAGGAAATGAATACCGGCGCAATTGCCATCATTCCGAAACACATCGGGAACGCCAGCAGACAGGCAATCTTCATTGTTGTATTCACCAGTCCCTGTGCCTTCTCCGCACCGTGTTCATCGTTGTAGTAAACATTGGTTACACGGGGAAGCAGGACGGAACCGATACTGGTAATGAAGTACAGGAACATCTTCACGAAATTCATCGCTGTCTGATAGTAGGTTACATGTTCCCGTTTATACAGATAGCCGATCATCGGTTGATCAAACAATGTATAGACACTGATTGCAATCGTCGGCACAAACAGCTGGAAAGTAGCCCGGAAATGATGCGTATATGCATCCCTGAGGCTGATCCTGCTGAAACCGATATACTGCTTCAGCTGCACAAACATGATGGCCTGGCCGATGAGCTCACTGCCGACATTGATCAGGATATACATCCAGAGATCTTCCGGCTTCTTCACCAGCAGCATTATCAGACTGACACCGAGGATCTTGACGATGATATTGCGGATACTCGCCTTCTTGAAATCCTCAACCCCGTAGAAGAACCAGGTGATGTCAAGCATGCTGGCAATCATTGTAAGACCGGTCAGCTGCCACATCAGAAGATTCTCATGCACGGTCACCTGAATATATGCAAAATATGCGAGCATCGCAATAAGCATATTGCAGACCTGCATCGCAAAGATTTCAAAGAATGTACTGTTCAGCTCTTCCCTGTTATCCCGTACTTTGGCAATCTGGCGGTTTCCGTATGTGTTTACACCGAGAATGCCGAACAGGATAAACCAGTTCATCACGGAACCTGCAAACTGATAGATACTGAGGGCACCTTCCCCGAGATGTTTTGCCGTGTACGGCACTACGATCATTGGCAGGATGATCTTTACCAGCTGGTAAAGAATGTTATAAAAGTAGTTTAATATCAGTCTGCGGTCCATATACAGTGCTATTATACCATGCCGGAAGAATACCGGCTCTTAAAGGTTCAGCGGTTACAGGAACATTCCGGCCACAGTGACAATGAGCGGCAGTGTTACGAGACAAATAATCGTGGACAGGCAGACAAGCTCAACAGCTTCCTTATAGTCCCTGTCATATGCCATGGCAAAGATCGGCACTGCGCTTCCCACCGGGCAGGCAGCTGCCAGCAGGATTGCCATCTTGAGTTCCGGAGATCCGAGCGGGATCAGTTTCAGTGCCAGCATACTCAGCACCGGAATCACAGCCAGACGCAGGATCGTTACTTTGTAGTTCACCGGCTTGGCAAACAGCTTGCCGAGATCCGTCTGGGCAAGATAGATACCGAGAATGAACATGGCCAGCGGTGTATTGACGGCTGAAACAGATGAGAAAATCGATCTGACCAGCGCCGGCACCGGGAGATTCAGAACAAAGATCACCAAACCGATTGCCACGGCAATAACGGTCGGATTGCCGAATATTTTCTGCGGTTTCACATAACGCGTATCACCGGTCATGACAAACACACCGTACGTCCAGAGAAGCAGGTTTACAGCCACGATCATCAGGGCAATATGGAACACAGCACGTCCGCCCAGGGCTGCCGAAACAAGCGGAATACCGATGAACCCGGCATTGGAGATAACACATGACAGATTGGCAACTCCGTCACGCTGTCCGAACACAGCATATGCCACGGCAATCGCAATCACCGAGCATATAACCGTAAGCAGGAGTGCATGCAGCAGATCCGCAACATTCTCGGCACTGCGTTCTATACAGAAGTTATTGATAATGACAACAGGAAGAACAATGTAGAGCAGGACATTGCCCATGTCCTTGGAACCCTGGTTCGTGATCATTCCCTTTTTGTACAGGATGTAGCCGACCATGATCAGCACAAACATGATAACAATCTGCTTAAGCAGGAGAACGGTAATATTCGTCATATGCAACCTCCGCAATGCCAATATTCTACCACGAACAAAGCCTGTCTACTCTGCAAATCAAAAAAGCCTGTCAGCAGACAGGCCTTCATGCATTATTTGAGCAGCTCTTCCGCAAACTCCAG
This sequence comes from Solobacterium sp., assembly GCA_017459725.1. Classification (GTDB taxonomy): domain Bacteria; phylum Bacillota_I; class Bacilli_A; order Erysipelotrichales; family Erysipelotrichaceae; genus Bulleidia. Next base: position 72,954 of record JAFUCL010000075.1, read on the forward strand.
TGCGTGTTCGGTGATCTTGTCCATATCGTAGTACCGGTACTCGGCAAGTCTGCCCAGCGGATAAAGATTCGGAATCTGATCCGCAAGTTCCTTGTATCCCCTGTACTTCTCCTGGCTTTCTTCGGTAAACACCGGATAGTACGGAATATTGCCCTTCTCAGCACTGCGGTCATAGGCAAACGGATACTCAACCGCAATCGTTGTGCGCTCTGCCGGGGGATTCTTCATCAGCTTCTTGTATTCGGAGATACGCGTATACCCGTGCTGTTCGGCAGGCGTCGGATAGTTCACCGTTGTTACCGGCTGGTAATCACCGGCATGTGACTGTACATCAAACCAGAGGCTTCTGTACGGCAGCTCACCGAGACAGTATCCGAACAGTTCATCCAGAATACCCGTATAGATGACCGGTCCCGTAAACTCTTCGCCATCCCAGAGTATCTTTCCTTCTTCAGGCAGCGGTTTCAGACGCGGCACGGCATTCTCACCGCACTGCACTTCAATATTGGGATGATCGAGCATCTTTCTGAATATCTGCGTGAATCCCTCCGCAGGCATCTGCTGGAAGCTGTTGCCAAAATAGCGGTCATCCTCAGACACCGAAACCGGAACCCTGCCGGTCACGGCCGGATCAAGCTGATCCACCGTATATCCCCACTGCTTCATCGTATAGTACTTGAAAACATGCTCGAAGATGAACTCCGCCAGTTCCTTGATGGCAGGATCATCGCTTTCACGCAGCTTGAGAATCGGAACCTTGGTGCCCATACCGTAGGTATCTACGAGAACCTTCCGCAGGTGCGCTGCCTTTTCGGGTTCAAAGCATGCCTCAATGGAATGCAGGTTGAACGGAATCGGCACAAGCTTTCCTTCAATATACCCGAGCACTTTATGTTCATACGGGAACCATTCCGTAAAGCGGGAAAGGAACTCCACAGCCTTCGTTGAATCCGTATGAAAGATATGCGGACCGTAGACATGTCTCAGAACGCCGTTTTCATCCGGTTCATCGTAGGCATTGCCGCCGACATGCGCTCTCTGCTCCACAATCAGAACTTTCTTCCCGCCTTCCGCGAGTCTGCGTGCAGCTGTGCTTCCCGCAAAGCCTGCTCCGATCACAAGAACATCAAACATCACTGTCTCTCCTTATACATTCTGTCGTAGTATTCCCTGTATTCTCCGTTGAGGATATGCTGCCACCAGTCCTTGTTCTCCAGATACCACTCAATCGTCTTGCGGATACCCGTATCGAAATCATATTCCGGCTTCCAGCCCAGCTCTGTTTCGATCTTGGTCGGATCCATTGCATAGCGCAGATCATGTCCGGGTCTGTCCTTTACAAAGTGAATCAGACTCTCCGGCTTGCCGAGCTGTTTCAGGATCGTTTTGACAACTTCCAGATTGGTTCTCTCGTTATGTCCGCCAATGTTGTATACTTCACCGACTCTGCCCTTGCGCACGATCAGATCGATGGCATTGCAGTGATCGGTGACATACAGCCAGTCACGCACATTCAGACCTTCACCGTATACCGGCAGAGATTCATCTGCCAGTGCTCTTGAGATCATCAGCGGGATCAGCTTCTCGGGGAAGTGATACGGACCGTAGTTGTTTGAGCAGCGGCTGACCGTTACCGGAAGACCGAATGTACGGTGGTAAGCAAGTGTAAGCAGATCCGCACTGGCCTTTGATGCCGAATACGGGCTCGATGTATGGATCGGAGTTTCCTCCGTAAACAGCAGATCGGGTCTGTCCAGCGGCAGATCACCGTAGACCTCATCCGTGGATACCTGATGGTATCTTCCGACACCATACTTACGGCAGGCGTCCAGCAGCACCTGTACACCCATGACATTTGTCTCCAGGAAAATACCCGGATTCTCAATCGAACGGTCAACATGGGATTCCGCCGCAAAGTTAATGACTACATCAAAGTTCTCCTTTTCAAAGAGATCGAAGATAAAAGCACGGTCACGGATATCACCCTTGATAAACCGGAAATTGGGTCTGTCCTGGATACCGGCCAGGGTCTCCAGATTGCCGGCGTAGGTCAGCGCATCCAGTACAACGATCTCATCTTCCGGATAACGCTCCGTCATTACAATTGCATAGTTGCCGCCGATAAACCCGGCTCCGCCGGTCACAAGTATTTTCATAAACCTTCTTCCTTTCTGATCCGCAGAGTTTCCAGGCAGATACCCTCCGCCAGACTCACAGCAGGACTGTATCCTGTCAGTTTCTGCAGTTTTTCAGTATTCAGCACGATGGCACTGACCATCGGTACATTGTTTTCTTCTCTTCTGATTCTGACCGGACAGCCGGTTGTTTCCTCCACTGCCGCAATCACTTCATTGAGTTCGGTGGGTATACCGCTGCCCACATTCAGAATCTCCCGGTGCACATCCTTTTCCAGAAGCAGCCGCAGAGCCTGGGCAAGATCATCAATGTAGAAATAATCACGCACGGAATGTCCGTCGATCCACATCGTGAAGACCTCATTGAGCAGTGCTGCCCGGATCAGAATCGGGATAACCCCCTGCTTCTTGCCGGCAAGCTGGTAACCGCCGAACGGATTGGACAGTCTCAGGATCAGATAGTCCATCCCGCTTTCCTTCAGCAGATCCTCAATCATGACTTTACTGCGTGCATACAGGCTCATCGGATGGACAGGATCACTCTCCGATGCCGGATGACTGATATTGCCGTAGACGGTACCGCCGCTGGAGAAGAAGACAAACTGCTTCGCACCGCCTTCCTGCAGTCCCTTAAGCAAACCTTCATATTTCTGCTTCAGAGCGGAAAGCACACCCTCCTCATCATCGCTGGAGGCATTGTTGCCTACGAGAGACACCGTATCCACAACCACTGCATCCCGGCAGTCCATGTTCCGCATCGCATCCGCATCAAAAGCATCCACCAGACGGAAACAATCCGATTTCGGCGCATACGGACTGTCTATGCCCCACAGCTCTGTTTCAAAGTCATGTTTCAGCTGTTCACTCAGATTGAAGCCGAGATATCCGCATCCGAGAAATATCAGACGCATTATTTCGCTCCCTTCTTATACGCTGTCAGAACCGTGCCTGCCGCAATCGTCCGCAGATGCTCACCATACGGGCTCTTGCCGTAACCTTCCGCCGCTCTCAGCAGCTCATCGGCATCGATCCACTGGTTGTAATACGCAATCTCTTCAGGCACGGAGATCTTGATGCCCTGCACCTGTTCAACCAGCTTCACATAATCGCTCGCTTCCGCCAGCGAATCCACAGTTCCTGTATCAAGCCATGCAAAACCGCGCCCGAATACCTTCATATCCAGGTCACCGTTCTGCAGATAAATCTTATTCAGATCGGTAATCTCATATTCACCGCGTGCTGAAGGTTTCAGCTGCTTGGCATATTCCACAACACGGTTGTCATAGAAGTACAGACCGACCACGGCATAATTCGACTTCGGATTTGCCGGTTTTTCCTCAAGGGAGATAACCTTCCCCTTTTCATCAAACTCAGCGACACCGTACCGTTCCGGATCATTCACGTATTTGCCGAAGACAACTGCCCGCTTGCTCTTTTCGGTGCTTTCCACAGCTTCTCTGAGCATTGCGCCGAAGTTGTTGCCGTAGAAAATGTTGTCGCCGAGCACGAGGCATACATCATCATCCCCGATGAATTCCTCACCCAGTACAAAGGCCTGGGCAAGACCGTTGGGCACTTCCTGCACCTTGTAGGTAAATGAAACACCGAACTGTGAACCGTCCCCGAGCAGACGCTCGAAATTCGGCAGATCAGCCGGTGTCGAAATAATCAGTATGTCACGGATTCCCGCCAGCATCAGTGTGCTCAGCGGATAATAGATCATCGGTTTATCATAGACAGGTAAAAGCTGTTTTGACGTTACTTTCGTCAAAGGATAAAGGCGCGTACCGCTGCCGCCCGCTAAAATAATACCTTTCATGTATAAGCCCTCCGGGTTACTGTATTCATTTTACCATAGAAACGCTGTCATACAGCAGTAAGAAAGCCCTGTATCATACAGGGCTTTCAGAACACAAATGATTATGATCAGCCTTCCGGTGCAGGTTCGCCATCACCGCCGCTGTTGTCTGCCGGCGGTTCCTCGGCCGGTGCAGGTTCTTCAGTCGGCTGGGCCGGACATGAGCCTTCATCATATGCCAGCTGTCCATTCCAGCAGGTTACGGAAGGAGGACATCCTGATTCATCCGCAGCCTGTGAACCATCCCAGCAGGTTACCGGCTCGGGAGTCGGCTGGGCCGGACATCCGCTTTCATCATATGCCATCTGACCGTTCCAGCACTGGTACGAAGGCTCCGGTGTCGGGGTTGCCGTCGGTTCCGGTGTAGGTGTCGGTGTCTGTTCAGGCGTAGGCGTCGGTGTAGGTGCCTGCGTCGGTTCCGGTGTCGGGGTCGGAGCCTGGGTGGGCTTCGGTGTCGGTGTCGGCGTAGACTCCGGTGTAGGCGTCGGTGTCGGTTCCGGGGTTTCATCCGGTTCTTCGGGTTCGACTGCTGAACCGATAGCTGTGCAGCCGGCGATCGGGTCGCCTTCGAATCCGGCCAGACATGTGCAGTTGCCGTTGCTGTCGAGCTGTGTATTTGCGCCGCAGCCTGCGTTGCTTGCTTCTTCTTCCTGCTTCTCCGGCGGTACTTCCGAAGGAATAATCGCTTCAGGATAAATATCATAGGAGATTACCGGAATCTGGTTCTCCCAGTTGACGGACCACTGGATCCGGCTGGTATCCGTACTGATCGGCGAATCGAGGTTGATGTTGCGCTCGATTGCCCTGGCGGTATCCGCAAGGGATCCCTGCCATACACGGTAGATGTAGATGGACATCTCCAGTTCACTGTTCCAGAGACCGGAAGAATAACCGGTGACACGGGAAGTCTGGATATCGAAGATACGCTCGATATGGGCTGTATCGTAGTATCTGTTGGCCTTCTGCATTGCAAAGCGGACAAATTCCGTCATCTGCTCAATGCTGAAGTTTGTCTGGATATTGTTGCCGGCAGCTTCGATGACCTTCAGGAATGTGTTGACATCCCTTGTACGCATGATCTTGCGCATGATGGCCTCGATGACCTGCTGCTGGTGTTCCTGACGGGCGAAGTCACCGGTCGCGAACAGATGTCTTTCACGGGCGAAGGCAAGCGCCTGCTCACCGTTCAGAACAACATTTTCACCGGCCGGCACATATACCGTGTAGTGGCCTCTTTCCGCATCAGAGCTCTGGCCGACGAATTCAACCGGGCTGTTGACGACGACACCGCCGAGGGCATCAACGATTTCAACAACACCCTTGAAGTTGGTGTCAACGTAATAGTCGATCTCCACACCGGTCAGATTCTGTATTGTCTGAATCAGGCATTCACGGCTTGAGGCATTGGCGGAATTCAGTTTTGCATATCCCCCGCCGTAGCAGTAAATCGGTACATACGAGTCACGGGCAAGTGAGCTCATGGTTACACGCATGCTTACCGGATTGACCGAGCAGAGGATCATTGTATCGGACAGACCGTCCGCGTTGCCGATCAGCAGCACAGTGAACGGTTCCTTGGTAATGTCTTTGTCGGCACCGAGCGTATTGGCAACCGTAACGGTCTCCTCGAAGTCCATGATAGACTTGGTCTTCTCAAGAAGATCAGCCATGGAGGTCTCGTTTCCAAACATGGAAATATAGTTTGTCGGCAGGACTGCGCAGTCAATGTTGCCGTTGAACAGAGCCAGCAGTTCTGAGGAATAGTCCTGGAACTCCTCAATGGAAGCGTTGATGCCGGCAGATTCGATCTGCTTGCGGCCAAGCGTCCCCGTATGGGTTCCCTTGGCAAGACCTACTGTTTTACCTTCCAGCTGGATAATATCCGTAATCAGATATGATCCGTCATCGCTGAACACGACAAAGCTTGCGGAAACGGATTCCTCGGTGGTCTTTGCCGTGATTTTGCCTACACTGGAGTTTACTCTCGAGAGTGCATAGGTTCCCCCGGCACCGAAGAATACAACCAGCGCCAGCAGGACCATGCCGGTCCGGTACAGCGCCGTGCTGCGTTTGGTGATTGCTCTGGCCAGGATCAGATGCAGAACAACCAGCAGCGCCAAAGCCACCAGGTTGATCAGCAGGAACACCGGTCTTGATATGGAAGCGAACTGGGTGGATGTAAACATCGTATAGATGACACCCGCATCCGCCAGCAATGTCAGTACCGTCAGGATAATATTCATCGGAATACTGCCTGCACTGCCGGAGCTCTTTGTCTTTTTGTTTGAAGTCTGCATACGTACAGGCTTCGGTGTTTCAGGGGCAGCTGTGCGGACTGCTTCTTCCTGCACATTTGCCTGTGCGGAGCCCGGCATCTTCCCTGCCGGTCTGCGCGTATGTGTTCTTTCATTCACTGTCTCGGGACGGCGTACGGCACGGACATTGGCAGCCTGTCTTGCCGCATGGCTGCTGACTTCAGCACCGCCGGCCGGATACTCACGTGTTTCCGCCGAAACATTGTCATAGCCGTGCATATCGGGGACCACAAGGGTTTCATCCCTCTGCACACGGTCTCTGTATTCATCTTTGATCGGCATTTCAGGAACCGGTCTTTTTCTGTTTTCACTCATTCTGCGGTCCCTCCTCAGTTACCCTGGGATGCTTCCCATTCACGGATGCTCTCATAATCGTAGAATTCAACAATCTCCCAGCGGCCTTCATTGTTTGCCACAAAGAAACGCGCACCGGTCGGGAATGCGGTTGTTTCCGCACCGTTGTTCACATATGTCCAGCTGAGATTTACTTCATAGCACGGATATTTCAGCTCGATCTTGGTTTCGTTGTCCTTGAAATCGTACGTGACAAAATCCGGTGCTTTTTCAACCGGCTTATCTGTTGTGACAGTTGCCACTTCAATCAGCTTCTTGCGGCCGTACTGGGTAATGTACAGGTCAAAATCCTTGTAAAAGTTATAACGGGACCACTGCTCAAATACAGCGACTTTGCCGCCGTAGATATACTGCAGACCGCCGATTTCGTAATTGCCGTCCTTGTTTGTCCAGGTGAAATAATCCGCAACGAAATTCCTCGCCACTGCTTCCGCCACAGCCGCATCATCTGCTGTACCGATGGAATCCGTCAGTTTCTGAAATTCATCCTTTTCAAGATCTGTCGGATTGTTGCCGATCGTATACAGATCATTCTTCATCTGTTTACCCGTATCCGGCGCAATGGTTTCCGCCGGTTTATCCGAAGCTGCTGAAGTATTGTTTCTCAGCACACGGGCAATATTCACGGCAAATGCTCCGGTTACAATCAGCGCAAGAACCAGCAGAAGCGCTGCCAGCGCACCGTTTATCTTTTTTCTGTTCCGCTCAGCCGCACTCGCTGACTGCCTTGCGGAGGATCTGCTTTTTTTCTGCGTCATTTTGCCTCCTGACCGTTAATCATATAACTTCTTAACGATATAGTTCGGGCGGCCTTTCACTTCGTTATACGTCTTGGAAAGATATTCTCCGAGCACTCCGATACCGAGCAAAAGAACACCACCGAAGAATAATACCAAAGATATGATCAAAACTCCAGTCGTTATTACTTTGCCGCAGAGTGCCATCACCAGCAGCACAAGCAGTTCAACTGTCATCAGCACGGTCAGGAATCCGCCGCACCAGAACGGCAGCCGCAGCGGAGCTTCCGTATATTCCACAATACCGTCCATGGCATACCGGAGCAGTTTCCAGAATGACCACTTGGTTTCTCCTGCCACGCGCTCTACGTTTTCATACTCAATGTATTCGGTCTTGAATCCGACCCAGGCAAACAGACCTTTGGAGAAACGTCCGTATTCCTTCAGGGACAGAATCGCATCAACGACTGAGCGCTTCATCAGTCTGAAATCACGCGCACCGTCCACGATCTCAACTTCCGTATATTTGTTGATAAGCTTATAGAACATCCGGGCAAACCATGAACGGATCGGCGGTTCGCCTTTTCTGGTGACTCTGCGGCTTCCCACCACATCGTCATCATTCTTCTCCATCAGCTCAAACATTCTGACCAGTACTTCCGGGGGATCCTGCAGATCCGCATCCATCACGGTCACATAGTCACCTTTGGCCTGCCGCAGACCGGCCAGCAGAGCACCTTCTTTACCGAAGTTTCTGCTGAAATCAATAACCTTTATTTCTTCCGGATGCGCATTGTACAGCTTCAGACATTCCTCCAGCGTACGGTCGCGTGATCCGTCATTCACGAAGATAATCTCGTGATCAATATTCATTCCTGCAAGCACAGGAGTTACAGCCTGGTAAAAGAGACTGACGGTTTCCTCCTCGTTGTAACAAGGAACAACAATAGACAATAAACTCATAGATGCCTCCATTTTTCCTATTATACGCCGTTGCGGGCAATGAAACCACATTACAGATTATCGGGCAGGAAATGCCTGAACACCCATGCAAACAGCATAATGTTCCACCCGCTGACCATACGGAAATACCGGTTCTTCATACCCCCTGCACTGCGCAGATACGGATTCTTCTTCCACTGCGGGAATTCACTGTTCAGAAGATTCCATCCCAGCATGATCGTTTCCCGGCGGTCTTTGCTGTCCGCGATACGGGCAGAGCGCAGAAAGCTGTTGCCGAGGAAAAAGCGGATATGCACATATTCCAGCGCATCCCGGTATTCTTCAAGGAAACCGTGGGAACGGTAGTAGTCCAGAATAATGCGGAAGACCGCAATCATGTTCTTGACCTGTGAATTGTTTGTGTGGGTGATGCTTTTTTCCTGCTGCACGTAATGCACATAGGGCTTGTTCATGAAACCGATGCGCTTCACATACGGTGTCATGCAGTACAGATAGCAGGCATCCTCATAGCGGTTGCCGTACGGGAATGTAAAGTCCAGGGTGCGGATGAAATCCGTCCGGTAGATCTTGTTCCAGAGCACTGCAAACAGATTCACCATCATATCGCAGCCGGTGCCGTAAGGTCCCTCTTTCTGTATTCTGCTCCCTTTTGAATTCTCCCAGATGAAATCCGAAACAACCACATCCAGGTTTTCACTGTCTGCTTTCTCCGTCATCTCCGCAAACATACCCGGTTCGGTATAGTCATCACTGTCCAGGAAACCGATGTATTCACCGGTCACCTGTTCCATACCGAATGTACGGGCTGCCGCAATGCCTTCGTTTTCCTTGGTGAGAAGCCGGAAATTCAGCTCCGGATGCTTTTCCCTGTATTTCTCCAGCACCTGCAGCGTGTCATCCGTGGAACCGTCATTGATAACGATCAGTTCCAGATCCTTCAGCGTCTGCGCCGCCAGACTGTCAAGCGTTCTTTCAACGGTATTCCGACAGTTATAGCATGGTACGATCACACTGAGTTTCGGTCTCATTGCACCTCCTGTACACGGTTCAGCAGAACCGCAATCAGCACTGCCATAAATACAGACGTAACAAACTGATCCAGCACATGTCCGCTCAGCCATGCCGAGCCAAAGCCCAGCGCCGCTGACACCGCATAGATCATATTCTCAAGATTGACGAGCTTCTTGAAATGCAGCAGGAACTGCACCGCCCCGTAGAGCATGACCGCAAGCCACGGCAGTATGCACAGAATAACGCCGGCATAACCGAGCGTATACACCTGCTGTTTGAAATCCTGTTCGAGAACGATGGAACCGTTCATAAACGTACTGTAGCCCATGCCCAGGATCTTCTCCGCAGGCGTCAGGTTCTGGTACTTGTAGTTGAAGAAGATCGTTTCGATCTGTCTGCCGCTGACCCGGTCAAATACAGGCATGAATGTTACATCCACCCAGAACTTCGGATCAAACTGATAGCTGTAATACTCTGTATAGTACATGGACGGCACACTCTGGATATACCGGGCGTTGATGCCGTATGTTTCAAACATATATACGTAGAAGTTGATGTATTCCGGTGAACCCGGCACCAGATCCTCGGCATTCTTGAGCTCTTCCTCACCGAGGGAAGCCATGCCGTTATGCAGCAGCGCAACGTCATTGACCGCATCCACCTTCTGATTCTGGATGGCCGGCGTGAATTCGAGCATTGCCCCGAAAACAGCAGCCGCAATCAGCGGTGTAATGACACAGCCCTTTCTGAACTTACGTTCCTTCAGAAGCAGAACGGAGATCAGATACATGATCAGGAACATGACCGGAATAAAGACGGCACCGTATGTGGCAACTCTTGTCGCCAGCATCTGCATTGCCAGTGACTGCATGAAGATCAGCACAGTCAGACGCTTTCTTTCCTGCTTCTCTTCCACTATGCACAGGAAGTAGTACAGCAGCGGCAGCAGCATAAACATCAATATTCCCACCGTGTTGCCTTCATTGAAGAAGAACTTGGAGGCAAGGGTGCGCGGATGATACCAGTCATAGATGCCGGTAAACCAGGAGAATACATTCCCCACCGTATATCCGTAATATGTGCTTCTGCCGAAAACAAACAGATCACCGAGCACAATCGTCAGTGATGTCAGCAGCGACTCAAAGCATACGATTTTCTTCAGCTCATCCCGGGTGATCCTTTCCTTCGCACACATCCAGATCACCGCAAACGGCATCACCAGTGTCAGTATGTAGGTCAGCTCCTGAAACAGACCGAAGCGGAAATTCTCGGTGAATGACAGTCTGACTGCCAGTTCGGCAGCCTGTCTGCTGTGCAGCACAAAATACCCGAGCAGAGCCGCTCCGTATACAGCCGCCGCAATAAACACCGGCAGCTTTTTCTTTTCACGTTTGATAAATACCGCAAGCACCAACAGCGGCAGCACCACAAAGCGCAGTACGGTTGAAAACCGCGGCAGACCGAAGGAATCCAGAAATCCGTAGATCAGGTAGTCCATGTCCACCAGCGGCTGCACTGCCGCAAACAGCAGCACCAGTATATGCAGTATGTCTTTCTTCTTCTCCATCCGATCGCTCCTAAAGCACATCCATGAACTGCTGCAGAACAGCGCTGTTGTCGTATCGGTAGTCCTTCAGAACGGCCTTCATCGCAGCCAGACGTTCACGGTCCCGGAGCGCATGGATCAGACCTTCATTCAGTCCTTCCTGGCTGTTGTCAACGATCCAGCCGTAATCCGGTGAAGTGATCTGTTCCTCGCATCCGCTAACCTTTGTCGTCAGCACCGGTGTGCCCACGATCAGACTCTCGCTGTTGACTGTCGCAAAGCCTTCATACAGACTGCTCAGCACAAAGAGATCGCACTTGCGTATATCCGCATACGGATTGGAACGGTATCCCAGGAATACCACATTGTCCATCTTCAGCTCACTGACAAGCGCCTTCAGTTCACCTTCCAGCTCACCGCCGCCCACCAGATACAGCGTATGCGGGTATCCTGCCTGCAGGGCCGCATGGGAAGCACGGATCAGTCTGTCAATGGCTTTCTGGGGATGAAAACGCGCCACGCTGATGATATTCGGCGTATCGCTGTCCCTGACACTGACGTCTTCTGTCTTGGCGGCACGGTCCAGGATGGAAAGATCCATCAGATTGTGGATTGCCACCCCGTTCTGCACACGGAAAACAGTCTCATACGCAACCAGTGCTTTCTGGCTGTCCGCAATGTTCAGATCGATCTTCTGCAGCGCCTGGCGCACCAGCGTCATATGATTGCTGGAATAATTGCGTACGGAATAATCCGTCAGCACCCAGTTGATCTTGCGCCTGCTGTCACCGTAAGCGGTAAAGATCGTGCAGAAACCTTCTTTCGCAGCCACTTCAACATCGTACTGCTTTGAAAGGATCTTCTTTCTCTCGCGGACGATTCTGCCTTTGATCAGACCCGTCTTCATATAGAAAAGCAGCCGGATCTTGGAGAACAGCTCCCGCCATCTATGGCTTTCCAGCAGTTCCTTCAGCGGCTCATCCACGGTATTGAAGAACGGCGTGCCTTCGATCACGCGCACACCTTCGGGAATCTCATTCAGCAGCATCCCTCTTTTATGCAGCACCAGCAGATCGATATCATACCGGTCCTTGGGAAGCGCCCGCATGAGCGTATTCAAAACCCGGGCCACTCCGCCCATTTCCATTTCATCATTTACAAACAGCAGTGTCTTCTTATCGGTCATATATCCTCAGCACAGTTTTATACATACCCAGCTTCAGCAGCAGGTAGATCAGTTTCTTCTTCAGCGGCGCATTCCTGTATCCTGCATCTTCCGTGTAGTCAGGACAGGAAGCACGCAGACGTTCCATATTCTTACGCAGGTAATCCTCCCGCAGTGTTTTATCATCAAACTCCCGGATACGCAGTGTGGTCAGATCCAAACCGTGCACCACATACAGATGCCGGATCTCATCCAGGACAGTCTTCTCAGCACCCTTTGCACGCACATGATCACGGACATGATCAAGCGCATCATAGATATCAAAGATACGGGGATCGGCGCTGTGGGCAATACTGCCGGAACGCTGCCTGTAGTAATACAGCGGCTTTGCACAGTGCGCGCTTCTTTCCGCATCATACAAGAGACACGGAATCAGCCACAGATCCTCATAGAATTTACCGACCGGGAACCGCTCTTCAGCAAACAGCGAAGCCCGGAACAGTTTATTGCACGCAGAGTTGTTCACGGCAATCAGCTGCGGTGTCTTACGGATATCCGTACAGGTGAAATCCCCGCCGCTGCTGTAGGTGCGCCGGCCGTCCTCATAGAAGTATTCCATATCGCAGACCGCAATATCCACCGCATTTTCCTCTGCCGTCTTAAGCAGCACTTCTGCCGTATCAGGCGCAATCAGATCATCGCTGTCCACAAACAGATACCAGTCTCCCGCGGCATGCGCAATGCCGAAATTCCGGGCATCCGAAAGACCGCCGTTGGGCTTGTCCAGCACGGTGATCCGGCTGTCGCGGGCGGCATACTTTCTGAGAATATCCGGGCTGCTGTCCTTTGAACCGTCATTGACCGCGAGAATCTCAAGATTCCCGTACGTCTGTGCCAGCACACTGTCCAGACATTCCGCCAGATATGCCTCAACGTTATACACAGGGATAATTACACTGATCTTCGCACTCATATCGTTATACAGTATACCAAAAACAACCCGTTTCTTCACTCAGAAGCGGTGCACCGGAAGCCCTCGCATCCATTATTCCAGAACCAGCGTGACTGATAGTCAACCGGAATCGGATTGACCCAGTCAAATGAATCAGACGCAAACACAAGATCCATCTCACCTGCTTTGCCCACGGAAGCACCGTCAATCGTGATCTCATCCTCACCCAGCACTATTTTGTGGTCATGCAGAGTAAACGAGAACGGACTGCTGCTTTCCTTCAAAAGCACACCGTTGAGCACCACCGCATAATAGGATTTATCAAAGTCTTTGACAAAATCATGGTTGAGTCCGGCTCTCTGCAGATACTCGTTTTCCGTATCCCCGAGCGTCGTCCACTTGCCCCCTTTATATCTGCACAGCAGTATGCTCGGATATTCCGCCGCATCCTCCAGCAGATGATACACGTTGACATTACGCACATTCATCAGCAGATACGCCGCATTGCGCACCATGCCCTTGAGAAGCTCTTCCCATACAGGATCCTCACGGTGAGGCTGTTTGAGATCCTTGCCGCTGATGCGGGCAGCCAGATCATCCGTAACGATCTTGGCGCCCCAGCTATTGTTATGCCAGCTGTCGCCGTCCATACCGACAAACCAGTCCAGCTCATCCGCCTTCTCCACATAATCTATGTATTCGGCGCCCTTCTCATCGAGATATGCCCATACAGCCGCCAGCTTATCCGTACTGTCCTGATCAATCACATACGGTGTCTTCACAAAGATCAGCCGGATATCATTCTCTCTGCAGAGATCCATGATTCTGTCCAGATCCTCTTTTTCGGAAGCGAGCAGCTCCTTCTTTTCCTTCACTTCATATGTCACCAGCGGATAATACTCGGGATCCTCCGGCAAGGCAGGAACATAACCGAGATCATAGTTGAAACCGTCCGAAGGCTTCACCGTCTCCATATGTTCATCCAGGGCATTCAGATCGATCGTCTTCCAGTTGTCGTGGTTCATCAGCAGATCGTATTTGTACTGCAGACGCACACTCTCATCCGGCACAAGATCAGCCGCCTCAGCCCTGGTCGTCCCGCTCATCTCATCAATGGCCCGGTAAAACATACCGTCCGCATAGCACACTTCACTCTGCGGCAGCAAAGTAAACACATCAATGATTGCGACAGAGGGACTCTGTCTTTTCAGACATTCCCTGAGCAGACTGTAGGTCATGGACAGCGGCTGACACGGAGAACCCAGTACATAACTGTAGAGACCGGTGCGGGTATAGAAGAATGCCGGACTGAATGCATACTGCATGTGACTGGAACCGAGCGCCACCACATCCAGTGTCTGTTCCGGAAGATTCCTGAAGAAATCCCCTTCCGGATTCCGCTCCGTTCTGAACAGCGGTGTCAGCTTCACCCAGACACACACGAAAAGCGCACATGCCAGTACGCATTTGAACGCAATCCGCAGTATGTTCAGAACAGTCTTCTTCATAGCTCTCCTAGAAAGTCACATAGATAAAGTCTTCCGGATGATATCCCGGACCGTAGACACCGAATATCACCGCTATGATCATCAGCGCCAGATAGAACGCCCATCTGACCGGGAAGGACCTGTTGGCCAGGAATTCCAGCATATCGGTCTTATAACGCATCAGATCACTGATAAAGACCATCAGTATCAGCACACCCGCCCAGAGCAGTTCATTGTATGTAATGCCGGCTGTTTCCGCAAGTTCTGCCGCCGAAGCAGGCAGCTGCACGGAGCCAAGAGACGCAATAATCCTTCCGGCCTCTGCCGCATCGGGTGAGCGGAAGAAGATCCAAAGGAACGCCACAGCCGCAAAATTGAACAGCACCGCAATCGGCGCAAACCACTTCATCCACGGCTTCACACCGACCTTCTGCCGCAGAATGTCCTCCAGCACATTCAGCACACCGTGCCCCAGTCCCCAGACAATGAACATCATCCCGGAACCGTGCCAGATACCCGAAACAAAGAATACAGCCAGCGTATTCAGATACTTGCGCACAAGACCTTTTCTGCCGCCGCCCAGGGGAATGTAGATGTAATCCCGCAGCCAGGAGGAAAGACTGATATGCCAGCGGTTCCAGAAATCACGCAGGGATACCGCCAGATACGGTGTATGGAAATTGCGGCTGATGCGGAAGCCCAGCAGTCTTGCCGTACCGACTGCCACATTGGAATATGCGTCAAAATCAACATAGATCTGAAACGCATACAGAATCACACCCAGCAGTGTATAGATACCGCTGAGTTTAACATTAAGGAAAGCACCGGTCAGATGCGAGAGCTGATCGGCAATGACCAGCTTCTGAAACAGACCCAGTACTGCCTGTATGAACCCGTTCTTCTGATCACGGTAATCGAATACAAACGGTGTCTCCAGCTGTTTAAAGAACGGCTGCGGACGGTTGATCGGTCCGGCCTGGAACACCGGAAAGAACGCAATGTAATCCGCCACTGCGATCAGATCCTTTACTTCACATTCACCCTTTGCGCATTCGGCAATATAGCTGATTGCCCTGAAGGTATAGAACGAAAGTCCCAGCGGCATCATTATCCCTGCATGCGGCAGCACAAAGCCGGCATACTTGAACAGAAGAAGCACCGCGGCCGGAACACTGACCGAAAGCACCAGCGGCCATCTTTTGCCCGGCCATGCCTTAATCAGCTTGGCCGCCAGCCAGGTGCTGATGATCAGTGCGGCAAGATAGGCAAGATCCTGGGGACGTGCCCGCAGGAAATACAGAAACGCAAGATTGCACAGAAGCACCGGCAGCTTTCTCTGAAACCGCGAAAACACCCACAGAAAAACTGCGGATGCGGCACACAGTATCAGGAATTCAGCCGAGAGTATATTCATTTCTTCCAGGGTTTCCTTTCATCCCCTTTGACGATCCATGCCTGTTCGGCCAGAAGCGCCATCGGAGTATCACTGTAGGAATCGGAGTAGAACTCCTGTACGGTTTCTTCCGGATATACCTCACGGAAGCGTCTGACTTTCTCACGTCCGTGACAGTTGAGACCATTGTATTTACCGGTATGGATATCAACGGGACTTGCCATGACAGCACGGATGCCGCATTTCTGCGCAAACGAAGCAATCAGAAAATACGGGGATGCGGATATCACCAGATCATCCTCCTGCTGCTGATCCTTATACCACTGCTTCACATGATCCAGATGGGATGCCGTGAATTCATCCACCACATCCTCCATATCCGGAATCAGCGTAAACATATGAAACAGATTCTGCTTGAACGTAAGCTTCGGCATCAGATGAAGACCGTACAGCAGCCCGCAGAACAGCGTCCGCGGCAGTGACAGCAGTGACTTCGGTCTTTTTGCATAGCAGTACAGCACCAGTCCGAAGGTGGAATCACCCCGGTAGATCGTATTGTCCCAATCGTATACATTCATGCCGTTTTACCCTTTCCGATCAGTCCGATGATCATAAAGACAGCTTTCTGATAGATCCACGAAATAATCACCGTCAGGATCAGAATCAGCACATGCAGAAGAATGCCGTTGTAGCTAAGAGATGCCGGGATATGGATCCGCGGTGTGAAGTACTTCATGCACAGATCATGCAGAAGGTAGATGGCAAGGCTTGCCTCACCCATCGCATGATGCACCTTTACATACCAACCGCAGCGGTGTGCTTCCAGCCATTCAAATGCCCTGCTCAGAAACAGACACAGCGGCGGAATGATCAGCAGATTCGGATACCAGTACATGCCCATGCCGTAGAGAATCACCTCATCATGGTCAAAACGGAAAGCAAGATACAGCCATACGGCACCGATTACGAATGAAACCACAGCCTTCCAGGTAAGCCCGGGAATCGGCGGATCATTGTGATACGCACGCTTGCCAGCATAGAAACCCAGGAAGTAGATGGCAACCCTCACGAAGAAGATCAGCTGTGTGGTATGCCAGAACAGCAGTGACACAAGCAGTGCAACTGCCATGGCGCATATTGTCATCTTTTCTTCCCGGCCGTCCTTAAAGTATTTCAGATACAGCGGAGCAATCGCATACAGAACAAACACAGCACCGACATACCAGTACGAACGGTCAAATCCCGTCCAGAAACTGATGCTTGTCGCAAACATCAGCGACCACTTCAGATCGTAGTGGAAATAGTAGCACCGGGCAATGACCGCAGGTATATACAGAGGCAGTATCCTCAGCATTCTCTTGCCGTAGAAAACAAGCCCTCTTTCACCCTTCTGGTATGCATAATAAAGACCAAAGCCGGAAAGAAACAGGAACAGATCCACGCCGCCCTGTCCGCTCAGCTTATATGCCTGCAGCAGCGGAAAACGGAACCACATCTGGGCATGCAGAACGCCGATCCAAAGAGCCGCAAAGCCCATGATCTCCGTACGGTATTTACTGATCAGCCTCTCATTCATCCCTTTCGTATCTCCTCTTCCGTGTAATCTTTCAGATAGTAGAAATTCAGATGCATATCCGGATCAAGGTAGTAATACTCCTTGAAATACTGCATATGGTATGTGTCATCCTCGGTAATATCCGCAGAATGCACGGTCTGCGCAGGATATCCAAGTATATATGCCTCTCCGGCATCCGGACGCTCCTGGTAGTACGCAATCTGCGACATCCGCTTGATATCCACCTGATGGATCAGTCTGTACAGTTTGTAATACTGCAGAACCTCAATACCGCAAAGCACCAGCACTGCCCCGGCAAAGACCACCGCCGGCACACTGCCAAAGCGCAGTTCGCTAACACCTACGGAGACGATCAGAATGAACAGAAACACCGTATAGAAACTGCTGCGCACATCGAAGATCGGCGAAATCAGCATCACCATATTCGCACCGCCCGCACAGAACAGCAGCCAGATCACAAACATGCCCGTACTGCGTTCCATGCACCGGTAAGCAGCCAGAAACAGCGCCGCCGTCCAGAGTCCCCAGCAGACTGTATTCAGGGCCAGACTGTGCGGCACCGTGAGTTCAAAAATAATGTAGAAGAGATTGATGCCGGTCAGCGAGAACAGCTGCCACGAAAACGGCTGGACAATACCCCACAGCAGAACCAGACACATGCCTGCCTTCAGAAGCTTGTTGTCTTCCTTCTGCAGCACAAGGGCAATGAACACCGCGCTCAGGATCTTCATGATGTTCTCGTTATTGGTAAACGTATACTTGATGAACGGCAGCCAGTTCACGGCAATCTTCCCGAACAGGGACAGTGAATTGAACTCCGCATGATCCCTGCCCATCCGGAACAATGCTCCCGGCGAGAAACGGATCAGGATAACCCCGATCAGACTGATGACGGCCAGCACGGCGGTCTTCTTCAGCTTGCCCTTATCTTTCAGGAATACATACAGCAGCACAAGCACATTGGCGCCGAACAGCATCGCCGCCGCATTCTCCATATACAGCGGAACAGCCAGGTTCAGCACACACAGCAGCGCAAACACCGCCGGTCCCATATTGTCCTCAAACACATACCTGCGCAGCAAAAGTGCATGCACCAAAAACAGCAGCATCGGTATGACATACGTTGTGCCCATGATCCATGTATACGTCTGCATCCTCAGTCCATTCGGCACTGCCAGAATCAGCAGTCCCGTCAGCGCGGCGGTGAGATACCGGTTCTTTTTCGTAAAGCCCCATGAAATCAGTACAAATATACCCGTAAAGATTGCCGCATTCAGCACATTCCAGAGATGCTTGTGCGGAGCCACCATGAATCCCCACAGTTCACTCAGAAAACGCCCGGACCATGAAAAATAATTGCCCCAGGCTTTGACAAACGGATTATTGTATCTGCCGCCGACCGCATATCCCCAGTCATCTCCGGCCACCGGTGCCCAGCGGCTGATCATCAGGAAAAAAAGAAAAGCCGCGCCTGCACACGCTATGAAAATATACAGGGATAAACGATGCCGCTGATTCTTCATAAGGTGATTATATAACAAGTTCGATATTCCATAAACGGACAATCGCCCTGCCTCTTATTTGCTATAATTGTGTTTATGAAGAAAAACCTGAAATATCCGCGGCTGATCCTGTTTGCGCTGATCACGCTGATCTCCGCATTCATTTTCTGCCCGTACATCTTTTCCGATAAAGCCTATATCGTCGGCTGGGACATGCGCACAATATACACCTCAAACTTTGAGAATCTGCGCACGGTCCTGCAGGCATGGGTTCATGACGGCGTCCGCCCGTACTGGACCTGGTATTCCTTCCTCGGCAATGACTTTTATTCCAGCAAGCTGTTCTACTTCAATGACTTCTTTGAATTCCCCTTCGCCCTGACCGACATGACCTATGAACATGCGATCATGATCATGACCTACATCAAGTTCCTGATTGCCGGCTTCGGCTTCATGGCCTATGCGAAGTACAACAGATACAGCAGCCGCACGGCTGTGATCGGTTCCCTGATGTTCACCTTCAGCGCCTATCACATGTATGTCATGCCGCACCCGTTCTTCGCTTCCTTCTTCATCTTCCTGCCGCTGTACTTCCTGTCGGTGGACAGATATATCCGTGAACGTAAGACCGGCATGTTCATCCTGATGGTCTTCTTCATGTTCATCAACAACTACTACCAGTTCTACTCCGTATCCCTGTTTACCATCATCTACTACATCTGGCGGTGGCACCGTGAATACGGCACATACAAGGACATGTGGAGGACCGCCTTCATCCTGATCGGGTATTACATGATCGGCTTCCTGATGAGCGGCATCGTGGTCCTGCCGGAAGTGCTGAACATTCTGGCCAACAGCCGGGTCGGCAAACGCTCCAGCACCCTCTTCTACGATTCCATCATCCCCTATCTCGATTATCTTGCTGGCATGTTTGTCCCGGCCAGCGCCTACGCCAACCGCGGCACCCCGGTTTCATCCCTGTATACATTCGTTACCAAAAACGACAGCGTCATGAACGCTTACCTGTGGGCGACTTCAATTCCCGCCCTGCTCTTCCCGCAGCTCTTCACGAAAAAGAACCGCGATCCTCTGAACATCCTGTTCACGGTGCTGATCTCGGTCACCGCTCTGGTGCCGATTCTATCCAGCGCCATGCACGGCTTCAGCGAACCTTCCTTCCGCTGGCTTGCCAGTCCGCTGTTCCTGCTGATGGTCAACGTCCTGCCGCTGCTCGATGAACCCGAACGCATCGACAAACGGCTTCTGCTGACAACCGTCATTGTCCTGACCATCCTGCAGATTGCGGCAACCCCGCTGATCGCCCTGGCCACCGGCACCGATCTTGCTCTCCTTAAGGAAGACATGTATCTCTGGTTCATATTCGCACCCGGTCTGATCCTGACCGGTTACCTGCTGTATACGGGCAGATACAAAGCCCTGCCGGCGGCAGTCGCTGCCGAGCTGTGCGTAGTAGCCTACTTCTCCTTCTTCGGCTCTCCCTCCCTCTCGGATGTCACCAAACAGATCAATGACCGCGTCTCCTACCTCATGGGAGAAAAGGACGAATACAACCGCTACACCCGTTCCCTGGATCCTGCCAACGCTGACAGCTTCTACCGGAACTACATCGATCCCGTAAATATCTACTGGGGACTCTCCACCAGCTATAACCTTGACTTCAATATCATGGGCATGCTGGCATATGACAGCACCTATCTTCCCAGCATGAATGACCTGATCAGACTTGATCCCGAGCGTGTGCAGGATTACCTGCCGTGGACATTCGACATCCAGAATCCCGATGTCATGAACCTGATCAGCACCAAGTATGCCGTGGTTATGGATGAAAGCGAAGTGCCATTCGAAAACTACCGCTTTGCCGGCAACTACTACGCCATGTCCGTCTACGAAAACCTGGACTACGTGAACCTCGGCAAAACCTATACTTCCCTGATGACCTACGATGACTATGATCCCTCCATGTCCGGAAAACTGGCGGACACGATCATATGCCACGCGGAGGATGCCCAGGAGATCTCTTCCCTGCTTGGCAGTGAGACAGCCGTATGCGGCATCGTCAAAACGGAAGGCAATTATCTGTACGCAGATATCGAAACGACCGAACCCGGCTTCGCGGTTCTCTCCGTGCCGTATGATGAAGGCTGGCATGTGAGCAGAAACGGACAGCCTGTTAAAACATACAAGGTCTCCGGCGGTATGACGGGACTTGCGGTTGAGGCAGGTTTCAACGAAATCGAGATGAACTTCTCACCGCGCGGACTGAAGACCGGTGCCATGATTTCCGCAGCAGGCCTGCTGCTGTTCATAGCAGCCATGATCACCCAGCGTGTTCTGAAGAAGAAACAGGCATAAAGAAAAGAGTATTCCGGCGGCAGCCATGCCGTTCAGAATACTCTTTTTATTATTCCTCAGCGCTTCAGCCAGATCGTACGGTTCACGATATCCGTATAACTCTGGATGAGCTTGACGACCTTGATGGAGACATTTTCATCCGCATAATCCCTGGGCAGACCCATCGGCTCATTGTTCTGCTTCATGGCAACGGACATTTCGATTGCCTGCTCGATGCTGTCTTCGGTAATGCCGCCGATGACAACACTGCCGGCATCCAGTGCTTCCGGTCTTTCCGTACTCGTACGGATCAGTACTCCGGCAAAATTCAGGATAGCGCTCTCTTCACTCAGTGTGCCCGAATCGGACAGCACGACATAGCTGTTCCGCTGCAGACAGTTGTAGTCAAAGAAACCGAACGGCTGCAGATTGCGCACCAGCGGATGGAAGACAAAGTTGCGCTTCTCGATGAACTTGCGGGAACGGGGATGCGTGGAATAGATGACCGGCATCTGGCAACGCTCCGCAATCGCATTGATGGCATTCATCAGGGACATGAAGTTGTCCTCAAGATCGATATTCTCTTCACGGTGAGCGGAGACAAGGATGTATCTGCCCTTCTCAAGACCGAGCTGGTTCAGGACATCGCTTGCCTCGATCTGGTCCATATGCTTGTGCAGAACTTCCGTCATCGGTGAACCTGTCACAAACATGGTCTTGCCGTCCACACCTTCGGAAAGCAGATATCTGCGGCTGTTCTCGGTATACGGGAGATTGATGTCACTGATGGCATCCACGATGCGGCGGTTGATCATCTCCGACACATTCCAGTCCCAGCAGCGGTTGCCTGCCTCCATGTGGAAGATCGGTGTCTTGAGACGTTTTGCACAGATGGCGGAAAGCGCACTGTTTGTATCACCGAGCACGAGCACGGCATCCGGTTTTTCCTTCTGGATCACTTCATAGCTCTTGGCCAGAATGTTGCCCATGGTTTCACCGAGGTTTGTGCCGACACATTCCAGATAATAGTCCGGCTGTCTCAGTTCAAGCTCCTGAAAGAAGATATCATTGAGTCTCGGGTCATAGTTCTGTCCGGTATGGACAAGAATATGATCGAAATACCTGTCGCATGCTTTGATTGTTTCACTGAGCCGGATAATCTCGGGTCTGGTGCCGAGAATGGTCATGACTTTCAGTCTGTTCATAGAAATGTCTCCTCACTTTTCAATATAGTACCGGATACCGCCCTGGTCACTGTCCGGTATGAAGGTAATGGAATCCACCACCCTGTCCTTTTCACTGCTGAAGACCACAACGGTGATACCCGCATGGTCATTTGTATACTCAATGCCGTCCACCAGCACATCTGCCGAAACCGGATCCGGATTGGAAGCCCAGTAACAGTAATGTCCGCCCAGCATCGTATCCATTTCACCCGGGGAAGCACTGTAACTGCCTTCAGTGATCGTTCCGCCGCTCAGCAGTCCAATCACATATCCGTTCTCTGCAGTTCCCTGCAGACCGTACTTCTTCAGACCTTCAATAAACGGCGCATAGGCATCATTCAGACGTCCCGAAGTAATCACTGCCGTATATGCAGGATTCTCCGCTACGGCCGCAAGATATGCATCATAATCGGTTATATTGTGCAGCTGCGGATCACCGTCACGGTAGATCGTATTCCACTTTGACAGCGGTGTGGACTGCACGGATTCAATACCGTGCATATAGCTGTAGTATTCATTCATCCACTGTCTGCGGTAGATGGAAAGATCACTCAGACCGTGATACGGGTTGTAATCCGTCTCAAATTCCCTGTACAGCTGCGGTACAACGGGATTCACATTGCCGGCTTCCTTCTGTGCCTGCACATAAGCTTCCCGGCCCATGTACTGATACCGTGTATAGGCAAGATCCGCCAGCGCCCTTGTATAGCGCAATGAAGCAAGCGTCACAAAGATACCGCACAGCAGCACCATCCCCTTGCGGATCAGGCCGTCTTCCTCCAGAAGCGCAAAGGCACACACAATGCCGGTAATGATCAGGATCGTTGCCCCGAACATGGATCTGTCAAAAAGCACCTGCACCGGTGTGAGAATGATTGCCGCCACCGCCGCCAGTCCGCTCACCGCATACGCCGCCGGATCCATCCATCTGCGCTTTCCGGAATAAACCAGGTACGCTGCCAGTGCCCCGAACAGCAGCCAGAGAATCAGCTGTCCCCGATCAAGCACGGACAGGAAATCCGTAAAATCATGAATCAGTTCATACGCCATGCCGTTGCCGGAGACGAAGTCAGCTGCCCGCACCTTGTTTCCCGGCGCCAGGATCAGTGCCGCAAACCCGATGAGCGCACCGGCAAGTCCCAGCCATTTCCATCCCTGCACCTTCCGCTTCTGCACAAGATCACTGCCGATGAAGTACAGGATCATAAGAATCAGCGCACCGCCCGTATTCTCATTTGTCCATCCGGCAATGATACCCGCAGGCAGGAACAGCAGTGCATTTTTCTTTGTTTCCCCGCGTCTGTACGGCAGCAGAAACAGCATGACGATTGCCGTTGTCCAAAGATAATTGCAGGCCCCGGTCTCCCAGAGAACCGTCTGTCCGAACAGCGGCACAAACAGGAATACCAGCAGAACGGTCAATCCGTAGAGCAATGGTTTCTCTTCATCTCTGCCTCCGCAGGCATGTGCACTCATGACTCTTGTCAAAACCACAAAGCACAGCGAATCAAAGATGTTGAATACGATCTTCGGCAGGGCAAGGAATACTCTCGCAATCAGATGCGCAACACTCCGCCCAGTCCATGTCATGTACTGGATATACTCCCTTTTCAGAATGTCCAGGAAGCCGTCATTGATCATATACCCGAAGTCATCGGAAGTCGGCACAACCAGACAGTTCATGATGAAAACCAGCAGGAATACAACTGCCGAAATCCGGTTGATCCTGTATGAAAAGAACTGTCCGATTTTCTCCCTTAACTTCTCCATATATGTCCCTTTACTGTTCGATCAGTCTCTGCAGATCAATGTCTTTGGTCAGACCGCCGGCTGCCTTTTCCATCAGCACATCAAAAATCATCTTCTCAAGCACACTGCACTTGCGGTAGTTCTGGACCAGCTTCTTTTCCTTTGCGGTCAGTTTGATAGCCGTACTTGTCTTTTTCTTTGTTGTTTTCTTCTTCGCTGTTGTTGTTTTCTTAGAAGCAGCCGCACGTTCCGTCATAATCAGACCACCCTCTCAATCATGCATACATTGGAAAAATGACACGGAATTCATCCATGTCATTATAACCCACTTCTGCCGGTTCCTCTCCGTCCGCAGGTTCTTCTGCCGGTACTTCAGGCTCCGGTTCCCAGTCCGGGTTCACCCTGAACAGAATCCAGGTTTTATTCTCATATACCTTTTCGACCATCTTCAGGGCAACGATCTCGGCATAGCACTTCTCGTACCAGCCGCGGTCATTCCAGACAGCCAGTGTATTGACCATCAGAATATAGTCGGAAGGATAATTCTGCACGACATCCTTCAGTTTCGAATAGTCCACTTCCTCATCGAAGAAGTTCTGGTTCATATAGCGCAGATCCGGATACAGCAGAGTAACCAGATCATAGTGTCCTTCATAATCCGGCGGATTGGCGAGCGCATTGCGGAACTGTGAGGAAGAGAACGTTGTGATCACACCCGGCACATATCCCTTCAGGTTGATGTCCTGAGAAAGGATCGCCGGCGGATTGCTGCGGTCACTGATGTTCGTCTCAATATAGTTGTACATATCGTAGCTGTCGTCACTGACTTTATTCTCCCAGTTGTAATCCTCATCCATGATCGTCAGTGTCTTGGATACCGGAATCGTAATATTGCGGTACGCCAGGTATACGCTGAGTGCCCCTACCAGCGGCAGCACCAGCCAGCGCAGTGCGATATTCACCGGTTTGACCGGCAGCAGCTCACCGACATTCCAGATCAGGAATGTGATCGTAAACGGATTGACCAGAATATCAAACGCTCTTGTATAGACGTGGTATGTGAAGAAATGATTGACGGCCGGCTGCACCAGCGGGTTCAGGAAGAGAATAAACGCAATCATCAGGAAGATCTTGAACTTCGTTTCCGTCTTGATATTGACCAGAGCAAGCGCCAGCAGCACATACAGAATGATATTGCGCCAGAGCTCATACTTGTCGATATAGTTCGTATAGTTGACCGTCATGTCATTCTCACTGCGCAGCACGAAGTAGAAATCATAGCCGAAATCAGACTTGCCGTAACGCACGGAGAAGAACACCAGCACCGCAAAGAACAGCGGGAAGACGATCTTGCCGAACAGACAGAAGTACTTCATGTGATTCCGCAGCAGCCATGCGATGAACATCAATCCCAGTGTCACGGCACCGACCAGCGCCGCCATCATGAAGAAGCGTCCCTCACTCGGCAGCAGAATGATCACCATGTAGATAAAGATCGGAATGCAGGTAAAGACAAAGCCCACCCATGTCTTCCAGTCATGCTCATTGTCATAGGCCAGGAAGAAGAACAGTGAAGCGGTAATGAAGGCGTCGATGAAGAAACTGGATGAAGAAGCGCTCATACCGGCCATATAGGAGATAAACAGCGGTATCCAGAGACTCTTCTCGCGTGTCTTGATGATCTGGTATGCAATCAGGATACTGGCGCCGGATACTACCTGACGCATCGTATGCCCGAAGAAAGCAAGCGTTGTATTGAAGTAGTTTGTGTAGTACGGAGCCAGGATGGCCGCAGACAGCAGCAGACCCAGCCACTTATGTTTCGGATAGAGAACATTGACACTGCTCACGGTCAGAAGACCCAGACACATGCCGTACAGCATCGTGCCGCTCCAGATATAGACGGGAGACAGAGATGTATGGATGCCGAAAAGCTGTTCAACCCATCTCAGCAGCATCGCAAACAGATAGTAGTATCCCTGGTAGTCATGGTACGGTTCAAGCGCAACCGTATGGATGCCGCTGACATATACGATCCTGCCGAAGGTCTCAGCCTTGCTGGACTCGATAACCTGCGACATGTACGTAACCGTATCAAAGAATGTACTGTTGGTGGTCAGAAGACTTGATCCGTAGATCAGTACGCCGGTAAAGGCAATACCCGTCAGAAGACCGAACAGATTCTTCCATGTCGGCAGCGGATTTGAAAGCGTCACAAGACACAGTACAGGCCCCGCTATAAGCAATACCGGAACCGTATAGAAAGCAATCTGCGTGCTTCCCGACACATTGACAAGCCAGAACATTTCGATCTGAAACAGGCCCAGAATTGCGAATATGCCGAGGAAGGTCGCATCAATATCCTTCAGTGATTTGCAGAACTTCTGGAATACTTTTCCGTAGAAATACCCGGACACCACAAACAGCAGTGTGATCAGCACGGAGATTGAAATAAAGTTGCTGTCCCAGTGTTCAAAATAATAACCGATTACATCTCCCATAAACTACCTCTCAAATGTAAGTATTATATCAGATATCAGTGTCTGTTTACGACTCTGCGGATACCCTTGTAAAGCCCGCCGGCATTGTTTTTGACCGATGAAAGAACCGTATATACACGGACGAGTCCAACCGGCCCGAGCTTCAGCAGCTTCTGAAACAGTTTCGTATATGTTCCGGCCGCATGTCCCTTCTTAAGCATCTCCGCCGTATCCCCGGTATAGATGTTCTTCTGCACCTCTTCAATCTTCTCCTGCAGGCTGAGCGGACACTGCGGTGAAAACAGATTCAGCACATATACTTCATACTCACTGAGCATATAATCCGCATAGACCGGATCATTGCTTCTGCCGTAAGCCTCCAGCATCTCCCCCAGCGCCTGTTCCTTGCGCTGCAGATTGCCGTATCCGTCACTGAGATACCGGGTGACCATCGTCTCCCGGGCTCTTTTTTCATAGTGGTACAGCTGGGTGCCGATACTGATGACGGAATTGATGCGCGGGAAGACATGGCAGTTGAAGATGAAGTCCTGTCCGGTTGTCTTCATGAGCGGGAAGTCATGATGCCCCCTTAACAGATCAGCCCTGTACACCTTGTTCCAGAGCAGATTGAACGAACCGGTGTCCCGGATGAAATCCACGGCTGCCGCAAATGAATCCCTGTAGGTCTTATCCTGCAGGATGCGGTCAACGGAATAGTTTTCCTCCACGAAATCAATCCAGTATCCAAATGCCAGCAAGTCCGGTTTCCTTGCCAGGTATACAGCCAGAAGATCCAGCGCCCCTTTTTCAAGCCGGTCATCCGCATCCGCAAACATAATATAATCCCCGGAAGACTTCTCAATCCCGGCATCCCTGCTCAGGGAATTGCCGCGGTTTTCCTGATGGAACACCTTTACGCGGGAATCCTTTGCGGCATAGCTGTCCAGGACCTCCCCGCTGCCGTCCGTGGAACCGTCATTCACTGCCACCACTTCCAGGTCTGTTTGATTTCCGAGAATACTGTCAAGACAGCGCCCGATCACATCGGCAGCGTTATATACGGGAATGACTACACTGATCATGATTTCTCCTTTCTGCCGAACACTTCGCTCATCAAAGCCTTCACTCTCACTCCGCGCAGGAATACGGCATTGGTAAGATTAACCGCAAATCCCCTTGTCTGCGGAAAGAGTGCCGGTAAGAGCCACATTACGGCAAACTGCGTGATGACCGTAGCAGCCGCAGCACCGTAAATCCCGAACAGCGGGATCAAAGCCGCATTGCACAGAATATTCAGCACCGTACCGGTCAATGAGAATACCGTTACATACCGTGACTGCTTCTCACCGATCAGCCACAGATCGCGTATCCTCGTCAGATTCTCAACGATCGTGCACCAGACCATCAGCCGCAGAACACCGCCGGCCGGCGCATATGCTTCACCGAACATCAGCGGAATCACCCGGTCCGCCGCAATGGTGATAAAGACCGAATATGCCAGCGACAGCCACACAATGGCAGCCAGCACCTGCGTGATGCGCAGATCATAGCCGGGATCATTCTCTTCCCGCAGCCGCAGCAATACAGGTCTGGCGGAAAGCGACAGTGACGCCGGTATAAACGCAATCAGATTGCATACCGTGACCGCAGCCCCGTAAAAGCCGACCGCTTCTTTGCTGATCATATGCTTGATCATCACTCTGTCGATCTGCGTATACATGGAAATCATCACACCGGAAAGCATATACGGCAGACATTCCCGGAACAGCTCACGGCATGTTTCCCTGACCGGCTTCAGCGGTGTGGTGCAGTCACGCCGGAACATCGGAATGTAGATCAGCACCGCCAGGAGATAAATGAGACTGGTATAGCATGCAAACCAGTAAACATTCTTATGGGTTGCCAGCAGCCAGATCCGGTAAATGCTTGCCAGGGTAAAGGCAATCATATCGGCAATGGCTGTCTTCCGTGACTCCAGCTTCCACTGATACCAGAAGGTAATGGTCCCGAAGGCCTTGAAGAAGATTTCAAAACCGGAAAGGAAAGCAATCAGCAGCAGCGACCGATCTCCCCTGTCCACCACTGCAATCACAAGACAAAGACACGCCATGCACAGCAGCGAGAACATTGAACGCAGCAGGATGGCACTGGCCATGATCTCCCCGTCACGCTCCGGTTCTTTAACCAGTCTGCTGACCACCACGGTATCCAGTCCCATCGTCGCAGCCGCACTGAAGAAAGCCACATAGGAACTGATGTATGTAATCGAACCGTAATTGGCAGGTCCCAGGTATTTGATCGTCAGGATGCCGACAAAAAAGCTCAGCACCATATTGAAGATCTGGTTCAGCATGATCCAGGATGTATTCCTGAGCAGTCTGTTCATGCTATTCCTCCACCACGCTCCAGGCTTCGCACTTCTCCGTCTCAAAGACCGTGATATACGGATAGTCCGCAAGTGTCATATCCGCATCATAGAACTTATTGAGACGGCTGATCTTGAAGCTCATATCCGCATACAGCAGATATCCGTGCAGCAGAATAACCGCCAGCACACCGACTGCCTTTTTACGCCAGTCTTCAATCGCGTCAAACAGTGCCGGCAGAAGAATCACAAAGACCATCTGCCACATATCGGTAATTCTCGAAGCCTGCGGATACATGCATACGGCCATGTAGAAGATAAAACCGAACACAATGACAATGACCTGGAAATGATCAAAATCCTTCAGTTTCGAACGGTCAGCCCACCAGTACAGAATCCCCGTCATAAGCAGGAATACCCCCTGCATACCAATGCCCATGATGCTGAAGGACTGCTGCTGGAAGTAGATCGAGAAATGACGCAGAAAAGCAGGCATGGCTTCCTCAGGCACACCCGGCAGGATTCTGCCGACCACGATAAAGCAGGCCGCCGCAGCCGCACAGGCACACCCGGCCCAGATATATTTATGCTTCATGATGGAATGTCTGAAGATATGCAGCGGAATCAATGGCAGACCGAAAAGCGCCGTATCATGGATCAGCGCCGCCAGCAGACAAAACACTGCATACCAGAAATACTCTTTCCTGCGCAGATGATTATAGAAAGCATAAAAGAAGATCATCATGGCAAGACACTGTCTTACACCGGATGAATAATATACTTCGAGAAGACCGCCGCCGACAAAGATCAGCGCACTGAGCAGGTATGATTTGCTGTACTTCCGCACCACCGCCGCAAAGATCAGCAATGATACGCAGTTCAGCACCAGCACATACATCGGATATGTTTTCACCAGATGCCTGAGTCCCCAGGTAATGATGATAAACAGCTGGTTGCGCTTCACTTCCAGCGACTTCACCATCTCAATGATGTCATCCGCATACGTGAACATCAGCTCATACTGGCCGGTATCCGGACCAAGATTAAAACGCACCGCAAAAAAGACCAGCAGTGCAATGCAGATCAGTATTCCCGCAGACTTTGTCACCCGGCTGTGTCTGATAATGTCTGCCGCCGCAAACAAGGCCAGCACGCCGTACAAAACAAAAATGTACATGTATACGTTTCCTTCAGAATTTATTCAGGGCTTCCGCGAAATCCTGTGCCATGTGCGCATAATCATATTCCGCAATGCCCGCAAACGAACGCTCTCCTTCTGCCCTGCACAGTTCCGGATCATCCGCTCTCTTCTGCAGCGCAGCCGCAAGCGCCCCGGCATCACCGACCGGCACGATCTCACCGCATTTGTTTTTGCCGACAAGTTCCAGCGCCGCCACACAGTGATCGGTTGATACAACCGGCAGGCCGAATGACATTGCCTCATTCACGACAAGTCCCCAGATATCATATCGGGTAGGCAGAACAAATATATCCGCCGCCGCATAGTGCTCATCCAGAACATCCCTGCTCAGGAACGGCAGAAAATACACTTTCGCTCCGGTCACTTCCGCAGCTGCTTTCCGTACTTCCGCTTCCGGCTGTCCCCCGATAATATAGAGACCAATATTCCCGTGCACCTGCTTCATCGCTTCCATCAGGATATCAAATCCCTTCCGGTGAATCGGCTGTCCGACGGACAGGATCATGATGTCTTCCCTGACCTGCAGCTCCCTGCGCAGCTCTTCTTTCCTCTCACGCATCGCCCTGTTCTGTGCCAATTCTTCGGTGGAAGCACAGGCAAAACGGTAATGCATCATCTTCTCGGGATTTACCCTGTAATATGAAAAATACCGGTCTGTGATTTCCCCTGAGCTGAGAAAACCGTCATGGCTCTTCATGACTGCACGGATCAGAAGATCCAGCGGTCCTCTCGGTACGGCAAGTCCGCCGTCCGCGTGCATGATCACCGGTTTCTTATACTTATGAAACATCCGCACCGCATACCGGGCAATCTGTTTTGTATAGTCCGAATCAATCAGAATATCGGCGTCTTCAGCAGCCTGTCTGATCACGGCACGGCTGTCGGTTTCCGGCAGATACACCGCTTTGAAACCGTCCGTACTGTAGTCATACCACTCCGCATTGCGGTCCTTTTCTGCTCTTGTTTCAAACAGACATGTCAGTTCGGTATACTTGCCGAGTTCGGACATGAAGGCAACCTTATACGGAGCCGGCGCATTGGACAGCCATACCACTTTCTTCATAGCGCAATGCCTGTCTTTCTGCTGTAAAGCGCACGGTATGCCGCAAGCATATTCTCTTCCGTAAACTTATGTGCCTGCTGGATGCAGCGGCGGCGGTCAAAGGTCAATTCACCCTTCTGCATCTGCCCGACAATCTCCATGATCCGCTCAAGATCTCCCTTTTCCGCAATGGCACCGGTCAGAGGAGACAGCGACTCCGGAGAACCGCCGGTATTGTATGTCACAACCGGCAGACCGCATGCCTGGGCTTCAAGATTCACGGTCGGGAACGTATCCTGATAGGTCAGATTCAGCATCACATCCGCTGCCGAATAAATACCCGCAAGCTCTTCCACACTGTCTGTATGCGATACACAGACCGTATTCACACCGGTAAACAGACGCTTCTGCGCCTCGCTTACACCAACAATAACAAGATTCTGTCCGCTCTTCAGATTCTGCGACAGTCTCACTAAATCATCCAGACCTTTTTCCTTGGTCCAGCTGCCTGCCACGGCCAGAATCACAAACTGTTTCTCAAGACTCTCCTTTTTACGGAAACCGGTCTCCACCGGTTTGAAACGGGAAAGATTGATACCGGTATGGATGGTCTCAGCAGGATACTTGCTGAGGAAGCTCTCCCGGACAAGTCCTTCCAGCCAGAAAGACGGTGTAACGATCGTCATCTGACTTTCCGGAAGACTACCGAACACTTCCTTCTTCCTGGCATAGTTCTTCTTTACACCAAAGGGATTGAAGGTCGGGGGATACTGGCGCAGAGCACTGCAGTGCTCACAGCCTGTCTTCCACTTATCACAGCCGATGCCGTCAAAATGCGCACAGTGTCCGGTAAACGGCCAGCAGTCGTGGAATGTCCATACAACCGGAATCCCCGTCCTGCGCAGCCAGTCAAAAAGAACCTGTACGTTCAGATAATATCCATGCAGATTATGAAGATGCACCAGATCGGGACGGAATGTTTCCAGATCCGTGATCATTTTTCTTGTTTCCTCAGCGTTGGCAAAGCCGTGCGCATCTGCCGCAAAGGTCTTCAGCGCATGTCTTACATTAGCGCCGAAACCCGAAATACGAAAAACATCGGCGTCGGTCAGGTTCTGCTTTCTTCCGTAGTAGATCCTTCCCTGCACCCCGGTCATGCCTGACAGCTGATATACGATACGTCCGGTACTGCCGTAGCCGGCAACCGAATTAATGAATGCAGCTTTCACAAAACACCTCTTTGCATGCAGAACAGCAGGCTCTGCATTACAGAAATTTTAACATAGGACAGACAGAAAAGACAGGCTCACACCTGTCTTCATGCCTACTTGTACGGAACAGCCGGGGTTTCGGGAAAGCTGTATTCGCCATCCAGCCACCCGAGCAAAAAAGCCTTTGCCAGGGAATTCTTTCGTATCTTCTCCCTTGCTTCTTCATGTGTGAACCATGCCCAGCTGTCCACTTCTTCGTTGTTGTGCGGTTCTCCCTTCACCCTGACCGTGAAATTCAGCATCAGCGTATTGGAAGGCGCATAGTAATGGCTGTGGTTGAACTTCAGGGAGATCACCTCAAGGTCCATTTCTTCCTTCACTTCACGCACCACCGTGTCTTCGGCATCCTCGCCCTTGTTCACATAACCGGCAACCAGAATGTATTCATCCCCGCCGTACTGCCGGATCATGAGTATCTTGTCTCCCGTTTCATTCTCCACGATCATGGATACACCGGTATTGAAGACCGGAAAACGGAAGTCTCCGCAGGTGCTGCAGAAAGGAATCATCCCTTCGTTCTCCAGATATTTCGGTATGAGTCTGGTACCGCAGTGCATGCAGTAGTTCATCTCAGGCAGTTTCATATGTTTTCCTCCGGACAGTTAAACGGGTTCAGCTGTATTCTTCTGCGCACACACCGCAGATCATCACCGCAGCTGATCCACACTTCAGGCAGATCCCTGCTCAGCAGCATGGCAATGCCTTCACTGACGGAATATGCACCGCAGCGCTTAAAGACAAGAATATCCCCTGCTTTTGGATCACACAGCGGCAGGTTTCTCACAATCACATCGGCTGTAGTGCAGAGAGAACCGCAGACCGTATACACTTCCGTATCCTCTGCACGCTCATCCGTGTACAGATGCTCATACGGAGGTATCTGCATCCCCTTCAGCTGGCCGTCATACTTGACCTGGTGAATACCGCCGTCACAGATCAGATAATTGATTCCGCCGCTGCTCTTACGGTCAGCGACAGAAGTCAGATAGTATCCGCATGGTGCCGCAAAGAATCTGCCCATCTCAATGGAGAGATGTGTCTTTTCCGCAAGACGCAGAAGTCCCACAGCAGCTTCCCGCAGCAGGTTCTCTTCAAGCTCTGCACCGTTTTCCTTGAAATACTCAATGCCGAAGCCGGTGCCGTATTCCACCATCTCCGCCGTATATCCGCATGTCTCACGCAGCTCATCCAGATACGCAGAAAGCATCTCCGTCTCATCAATTACTGTCTGCGCCTTTTTCTTCATGGTTCCGGTGAAATAGTGTATACCCGCAAAATGCACGCCCTGCCAGTTGTCTCTGTGGGCAAGAATATCCGTTACTTCACTGCGGTCCATGCCGAACTGACTGTCGCCGGCCAGACGCAGCAATACCTTCAGGGTATCCCCGCGCTTTACGGCTTCTGCACTGATGCGGGTAAGATGCAGAAGGCTTTCAGCAGTGATGTAATCAGCTCCATAGGCTGCCGCTTCCGCAATATCTGCAGCTGTTTTGTTCACGCCGGAAAAGATGATTTTCTTACCCGGAATACCTGTCCGCTTACAGATCTCAAGCTCACCCGGACTGCATACTTCCACATGTGAAAAGACATCAGGAAGCACTGCCAGCAGAAACGGATTGGCCTTGATGGAATAGCAGAGATCAATCCCTTCCCCGAGCACGCTCTGTACTAAACCGGCACGCGCTTTGAATTCATCCGCATCAAACACATACGCAGGTGTCTGCAGACAGGCTGCTGCTTTTTTCAGCGCATCCCTGTTCATTTCTTCAGCCGGTTGATCATCGCCAGCATTGCTTCGGCGGAATTGAAGTTTTCCGGCACCAGATCTGCCGGTTTGACGGTTACCCCGTAGTGCTCATCAAAAGCACTGACGATGGCAATCATGTCAAAGGAATCCAGAATCTGATCATCGATCAGCGCAGTTTCACCGGCAAAATCCACATCCGGGCGGATCTCGCCGAGTACCTTCAGCAATTCTTCCATATTTACTGTCCTTTCAGAATTTCTCTCAGTTTACTCATATCGGTCTTCCCGTTGGGAAGCTTTGGAATCTCTTCCAGCTGGGTGACTTTGCGCGGCACCATAAAGGCCGGGAAGTCCTTACGGAACGCTTTGGCAATATCACTCTTCAGGGCCGTACCCGCATAGGCAAGACACAGTACTTCCTTCTCCCTGTCGTAATACGCATAGCAGCCCTCCACTCCGTCAATTCTACCGGCCGCACCTTCGATCTCATCGAGTTCAATGCGGTGGCCGAAATGCTTGACCTGTCTGTCCATGCGTCCGTGGAACTCCAGCAGACCATCCTCACGGTATCTGCCGTAGTCACCTGTCCTGTACAGGCGCTTACCCGGATCACGGGGATCGGCGATATAGGACAATGCCGTGCGCTCGGGATCCTTGTAGTAACCGATGGTCACACCGGGACCGCCTACACAGATTTCTGCCGTTTCACCGGGTTCTGCTTCACTGCCGTCTTCCCGGCGCAGGAAAATCGTATAGTTCCGGTAAGGCACACCGATCGGCAGGACTTCATCTTCCGCCACAACATGATCCACTTCATAGTATGTGCAGGAAGCGGTTGCCTCCGTCGGTCCGTACTGGTTGATAAATCTGGTACGTGGCAGATGTTCCTGGTACTGTCTCAGTACCTTTCCCGGCATCACCGAACCGCTGAAGAGAATCGTCTTCAGCTGCACGGGCAGATCCTCAGGCTTGCAGTCAAACGCCTTCAGTCTGGCCAGTGTTTCCAGACCGGCCGCACTCCAGCAGAGAATCGTCACACCATTGCGGATCAGCGTACGGAACAGCAAAGACGGCATCGCAAATTCCTTCTTCGGCAGGATCACCGTCTTACATCCGGTCAGGAACGGAATATAAATATCACGGATAGCGGCAATATAGTCAAGCGGTGCCTGGTTGCCGAGCACATCGTCTTCTTTCACATCAAGCACTTCACAGACCGCGTCAATGTAGTTCATCACGCTCTCCTGTCCGGTCAGCACGCCTTTCGGCACACCGCTCGAACCGGAAGTAAACAGCACATAGAGCGGATCGGAACCGTCATAGTGCGCCGTACGGGCACGGATAACTTCTTCATCCGCCGTTCCTTCCGAGAGCTCTTCCAGTGACAGCAGTTTTCCGCTGTATCCGCATTCCTCCGCCGTCTTCCGGAATTCCGCATCGGTAATCAGCACTGAGGGATTCAGCAGACTGAGTATCTTACTGATTCTGGAAACCGGCATTTCACCGTCAATCGGTGCATAATAACAGCCCGCATACACAATGCCCAGATACCCGGCAATCGTTCCCGTATGGCGTCCGGAAAGAATCGCAGCCGGCTCACCCGGTTTCAAATATGCACTGAGATTGGACGCAATCACCTTTGCTTTGCCCAGGATATCCTTGAAGGATACTTCCGTATCCCCATCAATATATGCCGTACAGCTGTTGTCCTTCTGCTTTTCCAGATAATCGATAATCGTTCTGCTCATATTTGCCTCACTTTGATGCTTCATGTGTTCCATTATACAGTGTCAGCGGTAATTGCGTACGGTCTGTGTATAATACCGCACGGCACTTTCCCCTTTGACCCTTGCTTCAACACGGATATCCCATGTCCCGGTTCCCGGCTGGATGCCGCAGGCATCCGCAACCGAAAAGTCCTTTACGACCGTCCATTCTTCCGTACCGCTTTCCCGGATCAGATACCGGTATTCGCATTCCACATTACTGCCGGTCCATGCAAAAGCCTGGATCAGATATCCCTGGGAAGCTTCCTTCAGGTCAAAATCAACACTGCTTATTGTCTTGATTGACGCAAGATACGCTTCCGGAGTCCGGAAGAGATCTTTGTATCCGCCGCTGCGGAAATACGGAATCAGCTCAGCCAGCGAAGCCGAGAATACCTCAGCACCGTCATAGCAGAGATGATCATAATCATGGTAGTACTCCTCTTTTGCCTCATACAGCTCCGGCACGGCCAGACTGAAATCGACATACGGCACTTCATATTCCGCAAACAGGTCTTCCAGCACCTGCATCTTCTCGAAATACCACGGTCCGTAGCTCACTACGTCAAACACCGGCTTCGGTGTATTCACCACATACAGCCGCACATCATTCTCACGGCACATCCTGGCAATGTCTTTCAGCGACTGCAGCGCCGGCGGATAGAAATCCTCGTTGAAATAACCGATGGATGTCTTTTTGCCGACATCGTTGTAGTCAAGCATACCGTCGTAGGCCTGGAAGCCGCTGTTGTAATACCGGGATGTCGGTGAGTGTATATTCAGGGATTCTGACGGTGCAGTCCCTTTGATCTTCTCAATGACATTCTTGATGATTTCGGTTGGACGCAGGAAGGTATGATTGACCGACCACGGTGCCCAGCAGGACAGCGCTTCCGCCGTACGGAAATGATCCCGGGTCGAGAAGAAGCGCAGATCCGCCCTGATATCGTCAAGCAGAGGCACGGCATCCTTGTACGCCGCGTTGAAGGCAATCTGTGAAGCAAGACTCTGCAGGTTGCCGAGCGAACTGTAGTTCACCGCATACACGATCTCCTTGGGATGCTTATACCGGATCAGATACTCCACCAGCATGGCCGTGCTTTCGGGAGACTGTCCGGCCGTACCGGCATTGTATACGGATATACCGAGCTTCTCCGCAAGAATACCCGGATCGATATTCATCTCGGCAAGCGAAGAGCCGACAATGACCATATCAATATCATCCCGCTCCTGCAGTTCGGTAAAGGTAATACGCGCCGATCCATAGTTCGGGGACAAAACAAAATCCATGGCCTGGTTGCACAGAACGACTGCACACACCGCCAGCAGCACCTTCAGCAGTTTCCTAGAAATTCGCATACATGAAACCTCCTGCTTCCGCCGCAAACGGGAAAGCCATCAGCACCAGCAGCGCACAGAAAAGATACAGACAAAGACGCAGAACCGCCGGTTTCTTCAGCAGTCCTTCGCGCACATCCACGCCTCTTTCCTGCAGAAGACTGACCACAAACACAATTAACAGAGCCACCGCCGCAATCATGTAATTCTCTCGCCGGTAAGGAATCTGGTAAATCAGAATATCCCCGGCAAAGGCAGAGGCACGGAATCTGGTGAAGGTATTGCGCAGACAGATGAATGAATCACGCACATCGGTGATGGCATCAAAGTACCAGCCGATATTGACAATAATGAAAGTACGCAGCGTACGGAACAGACGTATCCCCGCGCCCTTCTTCGGCAGGTTCACCTTCCTGTACAGAGGCGCCATACAGTCACTGACGGCAATCACCAGACCGTTGAACAAGCCCCAGACCAGGAAATGCAGATCCGCCCCATGCCACAGACCGACCAGGAAGAATACGGCAATATTGGCAGCCCCTGCCGGCAGTGAACGTGACCACTGCATGCCGAACTTCCTGCGCAGATGCTGGGTCCATTTCCGCATGGGTTTGGACAGAGCCAGCGGATAGAACACATAATCCTTCATCCAGGCGCCGAGCGAAATGTGCCACCTGCGCCAGAAATCCGCAAGACTCACCGCAAAATACGGCTGCCGGAAGTTTTCACTCATCTCTATGCCGAACAGCTCCGAAACACCCATGACCATATCAATGCCGCCGGAGAAATCCGTATACTGCTGAAAGGAATACACCAGAATACCGAACACAACCACACATCCGGAAATATCCCCGTCCACCTGTGTGAAGATATGGGAAACGGTAGCTGCCAGCATATTCGCAACCGCATACTTCTTCAGCACACCGTAGCCGTACCGCATGAGACCTTTGCGGAAGAGCCGGCTGTCAAACTTACGGCTTCTGAAGAACTGCGGTGCCATGGCGCCGAAGCGGTTGATCGGTCCCTGCAATAACTGCGGAAACCAGCTTAAAAACAGCAGGTATTTCCAGAAGCTTCCGGCCGCCTCCTGTTTCCCGTTGTATGTATCAAGGAGATAGGAAACGGACTGGAATGTATAGTACGAAAGACCGAGCGGAATCACCCATCCCGACCAGCGTCTGAAAAGACCGGTATATTTAAACAAACCGAGAATCAGGAAATGCAGCAGAAGCACTCCCACCATGACCCTTTTCTTATTCTCTGCGGAAACACCGGGTTCTGCGAAGATATGCGACGCACGGTAACATGCCGCCGAAACAGCCAGCAGAAAGACCACATACGGAAGCCCTGCCCAGGTGTAAAAGAAAAGACTCGCGCACAGCAGGATCACCCACTGAAAACGCGGGAAGAGTTTTTCCGCCGCGTAATAACAGATCAGCACTGCCGCAAGAAACAGCAGAAACTGCATTGAATACAGCTCAGGCATTATTCATCCTCCGGAAATCTGCGGCGGATCACCCTGGCCGGGTTGCCGGCTGCGATCGTATACGGAGGCACATCCTTTGTCAC
The DNA here is from genome assembly GCA_017459725.1 of Solobacterium sp. GTDB lineage: Bacteria > Bacillota_I > Bacilli_A > Erysipelotrichales > Erysipelotrichaceae > Bulleidia. The sequence goes on from JAFUCL010000075.1 coordinate 112,053, forward strand.
CACCGAACCGGCACCGACAACAGCACCTCTGCCGATTGTCACACCCTTGAGTATCACAGCATTGGCCCCAATCCAGTTATCCCCTTCAAAAACTACATCCTGATCATCTTCCGGACGCTTGTCCTCCGCCTTTACTTCATCCAGCAGTTTTCCCTTGATGTCCGTACGGTGATTGCCGGTCACGACCGTTACCCGCGGACCGAACATCACATGGTCACCGACGATGATCTTCGCAGCTGCGGAAAGAAACAAAGACTCGCTGCCGAAGGAAACGTGGCTGCCGACTTCCATGTTCTCATAGGAAAAGGTATTTCTGTATCCGGTGCTGACATCCTCACCGCATCTGGCAAAAAGCTGCTTAGCCCAGGCCGAGCGGATCTTCACACCGAGATTCCTGCATTTCCATCCTGCTTTATATAACAACTGTGCTGGTTTCATCATACTGACCTCAGATTATGCAGGAATTCATCCACGGTCTCCGCATACCTGCGGTAATCGAACGCTTCGCAGGCCGTCTGTTTGGCACGCATCTGCATCGCCGTGATTTCCTGTCTTGATAATTGTAATACCTTTTCAATACATGCGGCTATGACTGCTTCATCCGTACTCTCTGCCACGACCGCATTGTCCATATCGTGCAGATACATGGCAAGATCGGAGGAATAATTCAGAATCAGCGGAATGCCGCAGTTCATGCTTTCAACACATTTGGTCGGGAAACCCGCTTTGGCATACACTGCCTGTGCATCCCTGAAAAGAAACGTAAAGTCACACTGCTTCAGAATACGCAGGGTTTCCGCATGCGGCAGTCTTCCGTAGAACGTGCACAGCGATGCGGCTTCATCACCCAGCTGCGCCTGCTCGCGTGTCAGACCGACAAAATGAAACTCCGCCTTCCCTTCCAGCAGATCATGCGGCACACGTTCCAGGGCACGGAAAAGAAGATCCAGCCTGTCCTTGCGGCCCGGTGAACCCGCATAACCGAAACGCACCACATTGTTTGTACTGCGGTCCATAACGGTTTCCGTACTGTCGCACAGCACCGGAATGCGCACCGTATGGCAGTTCTTACCGCTGAAGTAATCATGGAGATACGAGGAAATGGAAATAATATCCACCGTCTCATCCAGCAGCACCCGGTTCTGGTAATCCTTTTTCTTAAAGCCGGAATCATCCGCCCCTCTGTCAAACTCTTCCGGTGAATACCACTCCACACAGTCATATACAAGACCGACATGATTCTGCCGGCAGTATTCCTTCACATACACAAGCGAATCATTCTCAAGATCCGACGCAAACAGCACATCCGGCTTATCCATCCTTCCAAGCAGTTTGCGAAGACGCCTGGTATACAGCTTCATGCCAAGGTATCTTGCCGCCGCGGATGTTCCGTTGACCTTCAGTGATTTATACGGAATGCCGCCGTATTCCTTCTCTTCCAGATATCCCGTCTTTCCGTTGGAAAGAATATACACTTCATGTCCCAATTCTTTGCACAGCTTCGCGAACAGATATACACGATGGGCCATGGCTGTCTCCTCAGGATACAGCGCGGTTGTCAGAAACAGTATTCTCATATGTTCTCACCTGCCATTTCCCGATAGATCTTCACAAGATCCTCCGTATTCTCTGCCGGATCATACTGCACAGCAGCTCTTGCCTTCTCCCGTGCCGAAAGTGCATCCGCATCTTCACCCATTGTAAAGATCCGCTTCACACTCTCCGCCAGTGCTTTTACATCCGCAAACGGATACAGCAGGCCTTCCTTTTCGTGGCTCATAATCGAACGCATGCCGCCCACATCCGCCGCGCATACCGGTGTTCCCACAAGCAGTGCTTCACCGACGGAATTGGATGAATTCTCAATCGAAGACGGACATACGAATACATGAGTCAGCCGGTCTCTCTCAGCCATTTGTTCAGCATTCAGCGTGCCCAGGAAACGCACATGTTCACGCAGACCGTACCGGCGTATCATACGTCCGATATACTTCTGATAATACGTCTGATGCAGTGAAGCTTTGAAACCTGCGGCCAGGGGATCGCTTCCGGTCACATACAGCACCGCATCCGGATACTCTTTCAGAATCAGCGGCATGGCCTCCAGCATCTTGTGGAATCCCTTCAGCGGATAATAGCCCTGTGAAACAAAGAGAGAATGCTTCTCACAGTCTTTGTAACACCATGCTTTTCCGTAAAACTCCGGTCTTAATGTTTCCTGGCAGTAATGATACTGCACATCCGGATTGATCCGCTTCGCTGCCGCCTTGTCCCAGTCCGTGCGGCCGATCACATGCTTCGCACCGGCAAGGGTTTTCTGTTCATAGACACCCCGCTGCCTGTACTCTTCCTGCTGGGCAAGGATCGAATCATGCTTGATGAAGTCACGGAACGACTGCGCCCTGCATACAGCATCCGGCAGATCTGCCTTGAAGCAGTCCCCGGCAATCTCTGAAACCAATCCCTGAATACTGACGACCGTACGGTCACGGTATCCTTCCCTGATACATGCCTGCATCATCTCATACGAATACAGCCACTCGGTGCCGAAGATATGCACGATATCCGGTTCTTCACGGCGCAGAATCTCCGCAAACTTATCCGTTCTTCCTTCGCGCAGCTGCAGAGGACTGCTGAAATCCTCCGGGAAACCGCAGTAAGCATATCTGCCGGTATTTCCTTCACACCATTCCGGACGCACCGTCTGTGGGAAGACAACACACAGTTCGTTGTTCTCCGTCTTCAGAAGACCTTCGGTAATGCCGATGATCCATCCGCCCGTTGCCGAAGCACCCGTACCGAGCTCTTTGGCAATCTCCGGCAGAATAATATTGCACAGAATCAGTATCTTCATTTCCGTACCTCGTACAGAACACATCTGTCATTCTCAAACAGCACCGGGTATTTCTCATCCGCTGCCATACTGCGTATGCGCGCACCATCCTCATCGAATACGGAAACCAGTATATAGTCACCCTGTTTCCAGAGATCCTCTCCGGAATCACACCAGAACGGCTTCACATCGCACATCAGCTCCAGCAGTCTCGGCTTGAAGAAGTATATCTCCGCCCCGGCCGGCACCGTTTCATCCACTGCTTTGTACATCTCCATCGCATCCGGTGAAAAAGCATAGTTTTCACGCTTGTCCGCACTGCGCATGTTCGGAATCAGGTACAGATCATACACCAGCATCACACCCAGCATTGAAATCAGAAAACCGCGCAGAGCCCTTCCCATTACCTCCGGCATATGCGCAGAGATATGTCTGAGGGCTGCACAGGCATACAGCACAAAGAACGGAAACACAGGCAGCAGATACAGCACGCCCTGGAAGCCGTCAAACACCATCAGAACACCCATCAGCACCACCGCATAGAAAGCCGGGAACACATCCTCTTTCCGCCGCAGATACATCCCGTAAAAGGACAGCAGCAGGAAAGCAAGCGTCAGAAGATGCAGAATAACCCGCCGCTCAAAATACCCGTACCAGTAATCGGTGAAGAACAGGCGGAAGACATTGAAATAGTCATGGAGATGGGTCAGGATCATCTGGATATCCAGCTTGAAATATCCCCCGTAGCCTCCCTGTGAAGGCAGCAGGATCTTCACGGCAAGATAAATGATGACAAAAACGGCATACGGAAGCGCTCTTACAAACAGATCCTTTTTGTTTATCTCTGCCCGCTTTGCCGCAAGATCAGCCGCATCATACAGAAACATACCCACAAAGAGTGCAAGTGCCAGTGTTCTCTGCAGCACCGCCGCCGAAGCCGCCAGCCCGAACAGCACCGCTTTCAGCACGGATCTGTCCCTGAGATACCGGTCCGCCGCATCTACGGTCAGCACCGAAAACAGCAGACACGGCAGATTCGACTGCACATCGTTGATGCACTGCAGATACACCTGGTTCATGCCGCAGAACATCGTGCATACAAACGCTGCCGGAGCCGGAAACCTTCTCTGCATGATCAAAGCGAGCACAAACACCGACAGAACCAGACAGATCATTTCCGCTCCCTTGAAGGCAGCGATATTGAAACCGAACAGTTTATATACCGGCAGAAGCAGCAGCGGTGTTCCCCACGGATATGTCACCGTGCCAAGTCCGAACCGGGAATGCGAATATATGAAGTTGCTGCGGGCTAGCCATTCTTCGGAAGTGCCTTCCGCAATCACCTGTGCCTGCCGGATATACTGGGCAAAATCATCACCCCATGTATGATTGTCTACCAGCAGCGGCAAAGCCAGCACCAGTGCAATCCCTGCCCAAAGCAGTGCATTCCGCAGCGGTCTGTCTCCGCAGAGCACTTTGGATACCCTGCCGGCAAGACGTCCCGGCCATGAAGAAAACAGGTACAGCAGCGTACCTGTCGCAAGCATGATATATACCAACGGCAGACTTCTCAGCACACTTCCCATTTCTTCGATGTTACTCCATGTGTATCATATCATTTTTGACTGTTTCCTGTCTTCTCAGCCCCGATGCCAAGGCGCTGTGCAATCTTAATGATATTCTTGCGGACCAGCTCCTTCAGCAGCGGCCACTGCTTGAAACAGCCGAAAAAGATACGGTTATGCACCCGGGTTTCCCTGAACAGACAAGGTGCTATAAAGAAAACAACCAGATGCGTGGCAAGGGTCGCAAAAGCAGCACCGAAAGCACCCCACCGGCGGATGAAGAACCAGTTCAGCACAATATCGGTCACCGCACCGATATAGACGAAATACTTAGCCTGTCTTTCATAATGTTCACTGATGATCCATGTTGACCTCGCCGCATCCAGCAAAGCAAACATCGTTGACCACAGAACCACGTAGAAGATCGGAATCGTATTTTTAAACTGATCTCCGTACAGGAACATGATCACCGGCCGCCCCAGCAGTGTACCGCCCAGGCACACAGCAAGACTCAGCAAAAGTATGCCAAGCAGTGAGAGCTGATACGTATCCAGGTATGCCTTCTCGCTGACCTTGCGGTTTTCCAGTATAACCGGCTGGGCAGAGGCAATGATGGATGTCGGAATCGTTTCCCAGATGCTGCAGAGCGTAACTGCGAGACTGTAGAAAGCAAGATTCTCGGAATTGATCATGGAACCGACCATCAGTCCGTCAACCTTGATGTATACGATGGAGCCGATGGAAGCTGCCACAAAATGCTTTGAACGCGCCAGGATCCGCTTTGCAATATCCCTGTCAAAGCCGGGACGGAAGCCAGGATTCAGCCGGAAGAACACGATCACCATCAGGATCAGCGTCACCGTATAGCGGATCGTATTGCCGTAGGAGAACGCAATCACATCGCCATGGTGAATGATGTGCCAGATGCGGTATCCGTTGAACACAATCAGGGAGAACATCGAAATCCAGGTGAAGTACTTTGAAAGCAGTCTGGCCTGGAACCAGTAATTGAAGACATCGTAGATCTGCACCAGAATCATGGTCATCTGGATCAGTGTGGAGATCTGTATCACCCGGCTGTCCGGTTTCAGAATAAACACCGTCACCGCCGAAAGCATCATAAAAAACAGTGATGAAACAAGCCTGAGCACCAGCGCCGTACCGATGGCCTTTTCCTCATTGTCCGGGTGCTGGATCAGCTCCGCAATCATGATATTGTTCATCCCGAGCTGGCTCACCGTATAGTACATCGTTACGATGTTCTCACCGTACGTAAGATCACCGACACCCTGCGGCCCAAGTGTTCTTGCCACAAGCGGACCGACAATAAGCGCAAAGCCGATGCCGAACAGCTGCTGCAGAATCAGCCAGAATGTATTCTTTTTAAAACTTCCCAGCGCCATCCGATCACCTGCGGTTTCCTGCCGCCGCTTTCAGCGCATCCAGCAGGATATCCTTCATCTTTCTGTCATTGTGCTTATCCCGGCCGATTTCAAAGGCACGTCTTCCGTATTCATCCAGTATCTCCGGATGTTCCGCAATCCGTTCCAGCTGTTCCCGGATTTCTTCTTCACTGCAGGCCGTCAGCGCACAGTCATTGCGGATCAGGTAGTCAATCGGCGCAATATCCCGCGGACCTGCCGCAAATATGCACTTGCCGGAGCGGAAATAGTCCGTCAGTTTCGTTGAAAAGGACAGTCTTGCCTTGTTCCGGTTCAGAACGTCCAGGGCTTCCGCAAACAGTACAATATCCGCTTCTTTCTGCACATCTGCCACCTGTGTGGTCGGAATGCCGCCCATGAAATACGAAGTGCCCTCTGCCGTCAGTTCCTTCTCCTGCTTCTTTGTCAGCGGAATCTGGCTGTACATGAACAGCTGTATCTTTGTCTCTTCACGGTTGATCTCTTTCAGGGCCTTTACGATCTTCGCAACGGTTTTGTCCCTGCCGATATAGAGATTGCCTGTATAGACCATCTTAAGAGGTCGGTTATGCGCAGACGGTTCAAACACCGCCTTCTCATCAACCGGTATACCCTTGGTCAGCACCTGCACCGGCACACCGAACACATCGCGGTATTCATCCACCAGCTTCGGCGCAATCACCAGCAGTTCATCGCAGTACTGCATGATGTCATCAATGGAACGCTTCAGGAAAAAGCGCTGTAGGAGAAACAGCGGATTATACCATTCCGGCCTGTATGAGTAATTGTCATCGGCGTTGTAGGCAATTCCGCGCACTCCCGCCCTTTTGGCAATATACGACTGTATCCGGTTCAGATAGATATACGGATAGATCGGAAAGAAAATCACTTCGGGTTTGAATGAATCCACAAAATCATTCAGTTCCTTGCTCTTCCAGGACCCCATTGCCCAGAGCAGATCCCGTGCAAAATAGAAGATCTTCCAGCGGTGATTCCGGAAAAAGCCGTAACGCTTCTTCTCCTCTGCCGCCCCTGCACTTTCCTTCTTTTCACCGGAACGGTGCGGCACTTCCTGTCCGCATTTAGCTCCCGGATGCAGAGCTGTATGCACAACGGCATTTTCGGATATCTGAAAAAACCTGTGACATGCGTCTGTCTCAGGCAGTGACGCTTTTGTATACACAACGGCAATACGCTCGGGATCCCATTCCGCAAACAGATTCGGAATCGTATCATTCCCGGTATCATCCCGCCAGGGATCGCTGCATACCACCATTACTTTCGGAAACTGCTTATCTTCCATGACTGCTCCTATCATTGACGGCTATACCGGAAGACCCTTCATAATATGCCTCCAGCATACGGATGTTTTCACGGATATCAAATACCGTACCGGCAATCGGATTTTCCCTGCTCTCACACTGTACGGCCTGAATCGCTTCCGCCCAGCGCTGTGCATCCTTTTCACCGATCGGCAGATGCTGCGCACGTGATGTTACATCCGCTTCCTGCGTCACCGCATCCGACATCAGACATACAAGCCCGCTCGCCTGCGCTTCGAGACTTACGACCGGAAACCCTTCCGAAAATGAAGGCAGCACAAACACATCAAAAGCGGAATAATACCGCCAGGCTTCATTGGTCCACCCGGTGATGATCACCCGGTCCCCAAGACCTTCATCCCGTACAGCCTTTTCAAACGCTTCTCTCTGATCGCCGTCCCCCACCAGCATGAACCGATACCTTGACGGCAGATGCTTCAGCACCTGCAGGATAAACGGCTGATTCTTTACGGCACTGATCATAGCGACCGTACCGATCAGGAAATCATCCTCCCCAATGCCGTACTGGTCACGGATACGGCTGCGCTCTTCTTGGGAATAGGCAAATTTCTCTGCCGGCACCGCATTGGGCAGCACATCAAACGGAAGATCACGGAAGAGATATGCTCCGGCTTTGGCACTGCAGGCCAGCCGTCTGTTCGCGTATTTAGAGATCATCGCAAACATCACATTCCCGTACATCCTGTACACAAAGCTGTGCACATAGTCATGGGATGAATGCGAATGTACGATTCTCTGCGGTACACCTGCGATTACCGCAAACTGCATCAGAAAGCCGCTGTTCAGGGAATTGCAGGCATGCAGAACATCATAGTGTTCTTTCTTCAGCAGCTGCACGATCTCACGTCTTGCCGTCAGATAATGCTTGCCGGGATCCGCACACAGGAAAACCTTACAGCCGTTCTCTTCAAAGAAAGAACGGTTGGTAAGGTCACTGCCGCTGTATACCAGGAGGTCAATCGAAAACCGTTCCCGGTCAACTGCGGAAACGTATTGCCTGAGCATACCGGTGATCCCGCCGCTGCCCAGTGAGCTGACTGCTATCAGAACCTTGATCATAATCACCAATAATCATATATGAAAAGCAGTGCCTCTGCACTGCTTTTCTGCCTCCCTGTCAGATGGCTCAGGCTTCCAGTGATGCACTCTTGCGCAGCAGGAAGAAACCTGCCACAAAGAGAATCGCCAGTGTTGCCACTGCAATATTCACATTGTTGGTAATGGCTACCGTGATACCGACCATGGTCGTACCCATGAAGGCAGCGCCCTTGCCGCAGATATCATACAGACCGAAGTATTCGCCGGAAGCTTCCGCCGGAATGATCTGTGCATAGTACGAACGGGACAGCGCCTGGATCGCGCCCTGGAACATACCGACAACAAATGCCATGATGCCGAACTGCCACAGTGTCTTCATCGTCAGCGCATAGAAGGCAACAAATGTATAACCGAAGATACATACGGTGATCAGCGTTACGGAACTGTACTTCTTGGTCAGTCGGCCGAAGATCGTCGCAAAGACAAAGGCAACAACCTGGGTCAGAAGCAGAACAACAAGCAGACCCATCTGATCAAGACCGAGTGATGTACCGATGGCAACCGCTTCATCAATGATCGTATATACACCGTCAATGTAGAAGAAGAAACCGAGCAGGAAGAAGAAGACCTTCTTCTCATTCCTGTACATATTGGCCAGCGTCTTGCCAAGACGTGTAAACGCAGCTTTGATCTTGTCCGCATGTGTCTCCACATAGTACTTCTGTTTGTATTCCTTCAGCAGCGGTACGGAAACACCGAACCACCAGGCCGCAATCAGGATGAAGTCGATTGCAATGGCAAGCCTGATCGGAATCACATTGATCGTACCGAGGAAGTACAGCACCAGTGCCGCCAGGAACGGAATGCAGGATCCCAGATATCCCCACGCATATCCCTGTGCAGACACGTCATCCATACGCTCGGGTGTGGTTACGTCGTTGATCATGGAGTCGTAGAAGACGAGTGATGATGAATAGCAGACCTTCGCAATGACATAAGTGATGAGATACATCAGCCAGTTCGGTACAATACCGAGCAGCACACAGCCGATGACACCGACAACCAGCACGGTTGTAAACATCGGTTTCTTGAAGTCCTTGTTGTCCGCAATGGTACCGAAGATCGGTCCGATCAGAGCCACCATGATCGTAGCTGCAGATGTCGCAAAGCTCCAGTATGCAAGATACTGGCTGTCCGTCATACCGGCCTGTTCGGAAAGCGCATTGAACCAGATCGGAATAATGGTTGATACCATCATGGTGAACGCGGAATTGCCAATATCATAAAAAATCCAGGCCCGCTCCAGTTTCGTGAATCGCTTGAACATAATTATCCTCCCCTGCGTTTGTCTTTCCGTACAGTCCTTCAGTCTGTCCGGTATCTTCTACCATTATACAACATGCGGCGTATCTGCTGTTTGCTCTGTCGTTATATTTGCAGAAAAAAAGCTTCTCCAAAAGAGAAGCTTACATCGTGCAGTCTTTGAACAGATCCAGCTTGAGCAGCAGTTTCTTCATGCCCTCAACATCCAGTCTTGTCGTGTTGTGGCTGTCATATTCCTCTGCCTGCTCAAACAGATGATTGCCCTTGGAAATAAACTTATCGTAGTTCAGGTCACGGTTGTCTGCCGGGATTCTGAAGTAGTTGCCCATGTCGATGGCTCTGGCCATGTCTTCCTTGGTTACCAGCACTTCAAAGAGCTTTTCACCGTGGCGTGTGCCGATGTATGTGATCCTGGAGTCAGCCTTCTTGAGTTCAAGAACCGCTTTGGCAAGTGTCTCGATCGTAGCTGCCGGTGCCTTCTGAACAAACAGATCGCCCTGCTCGCCATGCTCAAACGCATACAGCACCAGATCCACAGCATCCTCCAGTGTCATCATGAACCTGGTCATATCCGGATTCGTAATCGTAATCGGATTGCCTGCTTCAATCTGCTCGCAGAACAGCGGAATAACCGAACCGCGGCTGGCCATAACATTGCCGTAACGGGTCAGGCACAGCACCGGATCCCCTTCCTCCATCTGACGGCTTCTGGCAACAACGTTCTTCTCCATCAGCGCCTTGGTCATACCCATGGCATTGATCGGATACGCTGCCTTGTCCGTGGACAGGAAGATTGCTTTTTTAACATGGTGCTGCACACATGCACTGATGACATTGTCGGAGCCCAGGATATTCGTCTTGACGGCCTCAACCGGATAGAACTCACAGGAGGGAACCTGTTTCAGGGCAGCTGCGTGGAACACATAATCTGCTCCTTTAAACGCACCCTGGATGGAATTGAAGTCACGCACATCGCCGATATAGAACTTCAGCTTGCCGAATGCATCCGGAAATTCCTGCTGATACAGATGGCGCATGTCATCCTGCTTCTTTTCATCTCTGGATACAATCCTGATCTCCCGGATATCCGTGTTCAGAAATCTTCTGCATACGGCATTGCCGAAAGAACCTGTTCCGCCGGTTATTACCAGCACTTTGTCTTTGAAAATCGAATCCGTCATATCTTTACTCCTATCAGGCAGTTTTCTTTTTACCGCCGAACCTGCTGACAACAAATGTCATAACAAGATAATTGATCGGTATATAAATCGGCAGCGAGATCAGCTTTGCATACAGCTCGGGACCATGGAACACATTCACGACAATGATGACAATCAGAGCGGAAATGCCAAGACCCGGCAGGTAGCTGAGCGGAAAGGTAAGCGCACTTTTCCAGCTGAGTTCCTGATGATATGTGAAGTGCATGTTCAGAAAATAGGAAACGTAGATGCAGATGCCGTCCGCAAGCGCACTGGCAATACCCGGTGCGATATGCATTTTTACAAACACCATATACAGCGCCTGCGACAGAAATGTATTGAATCCGCCGATGATGCCGAAGGTGAGAAACTGTTTAGTGAAGAACTTTTCCTTGATCTTCTCCCATAAAGCTTTCATGAATATTCCGCCTTTTCAAACATTACAAGGATAGCACAATCAGTTCAAAGTTTCGACCCGGATGGATTCTATTTCATAATACTCCGCAACCGCCACGTTCATCGGACTTTCGGGATTGGCCGAGAGTGTAAAGGCATTGATATGGTCAGGCGCTTTGGGAAGCGATGAAATCACCACGTTGAGACTCGAATCATCCGCCGTTCTGTATACAAGCGAAATATCCTCACGGTATTTGGCATATGCACCGCTGCGCAGACACCGGATATCCTCACTCTGCGGAAGCGTACGGAACATATCCCTGTTGAGCACCACACTGACACCCAGCAGCACCGCAAACAGGATGTGTATACGCAGTCTGCTTCTGCGCAGGGCATAGCTGATCCAGGCTCCGGTGCACATGATGGCGTTGATAATGACAAGACACAGAATACTGTCAATGACAAAGTAGCACCTGTTCGGCACCACCGAATTGCCGTATCCCAGGGCCAGCGGATATACCGTTACGAAGCCGATGAATACGGAGATGATCGAAAGCATGCTCCAGCGGGCAAGCGCATCGCCATGCCGGATACGCAGCGCTGCGCCAAGTGTCAGACCAATCAGGAATACGGTCTGGAAGACCGGTGAGTGAATCAGTGAGACCAGTTCGTTAACCACAATGACGTAGCTAGTCACAAAGGCACCGAAGGGACGGAAACCCTGGGCAATCTGATCATGATGAATGAAATTGCCGGGTGCTGCCGCATTCAGCACTGCCCCGCCGATCATTACCGCCATGATCAGGGTGTTCCAGAGACTGAATTTACGGTTCTTGACCAGATAATAAACAGCTACCAGCATATACAGACACAATGCCGTGCCGGTCACAACCAGTGATCCCCCGGCTGCCAGGAATCCGAATACGAGTGCCAGAATCCTGTACAGTGTATCCAGCCTGCCGCGGTTGGAACGCAGATAGCAGCCCATGCCGAAGCACATGAATGACAGCGGCACCGAGTAACTCATCGCTGCTGAGAACCACGTATATACTTCCGGATATGCCCGGTAATTCAGAAACAGGAACAGCATACCGCCGGCCGCCACCGTACAGTATTCCCTTCTCTCTCTGCTCTGCACATGGAACACGGCATACATCAGCCAGTAAACGGAAAGAATAAACATGACCGAACAGCCGATCATGATGATGCGCAGCTTAGCAAAACCGCCGCTGATCAGCGGTGACAGCAGTCCTTCCAGGAACGTGGCCGTATAACTGCCCTGCCACTCTTTGTACATCATCACCATATAATTCCATGCACTGCCGGCATTTCTGATCTGTACGGCATGCCAAAAATCCTCAGCCGCAAAGACTGAATAGGAACTCGTCCACGCCGTGATCACCAGACAGAACAGGATATACACAGCTGACAGCCAGGAGATTAATCGAAGTATAAAATTTTTCTTTTTCACGGCTGCTCCTGTGTCACTTTCCCGGATCTTCTACACCCTCCGTGCTTTCCTTCATGAACAGAATCTTGAAAGTCATGAACATGATGCGGACATCCAGGAACAGTGAAAAATTCTCAATATAGTACAGATCAAAGAGAAGCTTGTCTCTCAGCCTTGTATTGTATTTGCCGTAAACCTGCGCATATCCCGTAAGACCTGCCTTTACCTTCAGACGGTAGTTGAACTCAGGTACTTCCTTCAGGATCTCTTCAACCAGTTCCGGTCTTTCCGGGCGCGGTCCCACCACGCTCATATCCCCTTTGAGGATATTGATGAGCTGCGGCAGTTCATCAATACGGCAGGAACGGATAAACTTACCCACACCGGTGATACGGTCATCATTCTGGCTGGCCAGTCTTGCCTTGCCGTCCTTTTCCGCATCGACCCGCATGGATCTGAACTTGTAAATCTCAAAAGGTCTGCCGTACTGCGTCAGTCTGGTCTGCTTGTAGAGAACCGGACCGCCGTCGGTCAGCTTGATGGCAATTGCCGTAACCAGGCAGATCGGTGAAGCAATGACCAGCAGCACCAGTGCAAAGAAGATATCAAACAGCCTCTTGACGATTTTGCTGAGCTGGCCCGGACCGAAGCCTGCCGCTTTCATGACCGGTGTATCCAGAAGATATACACTGCGCGCACTGTTGACGATGACATCATAGACATCCGGAATCAGATACACGGATTTGGTGGCATCATAGCACATGCGGATCAGAGCATCCTTGTCCTGCGGGGTAAGCCCGACCGCAAGTATGCACTCGTATTCCTTCATCTGCTCGGGAGACTGCACGAATTCGCTGAATGTCTCGCTGCGCTGTACGTCATAGCGTGCCGACTGGTTCCGGATCAGACGCTCATATACGGACCTGTCTTCACGGTCATATACCAGAATCGTCTTCTTGGCCGGGAATATGCGGCGGAACAGCATGCCGCCCAGAATCACCAGCACCGTAACGATTGCAAACTGCCCCAGGAAGGACAGGAAGAACGGCAGTACGGCCGGCAGCATCCGGTTGACAAACGTACCGATCATGTAGATCACAAGATTGGTAAAGAACAGCGCAATCAGCTGTGAAAAGAGAATATCCCCTGTTTTCGCAGCTCCCACCGAGAAACCCCCGTACATGGAATTGAACACCGTCAGCGTTACTGCATAGACAGCTGCCAGCATATAGTTGCCAAGCCGGAAGAAGAAGATGGAATTGCGGAAATACTTAATCCAGATGACATAGAAAAACACAGTAACGACCCCAATAATCATGAGGTTGATCAGGATCCGCACCGTGTTTTCAGTTCTTTCGTTTTTATTCATACCAGAATATTTTACTATATTTTCCGGCCGTTTCTATCAGCAACTCCTACATTCATTCATATAATGCGAGAATCTGCGGATCGATTGCCTCTTTTGCATATTTCCGCACTTCCAGACGGGCCGTCTCTGCTGTTTTCTCACGCAGCGATGCATCCCCGTACAGCTTCCGGAAGATCCTGCCAAGCGTTTCCCGGTCATCCGGTTCATACAGCATACCGCTCTTTCCGTCTTCGATCAGATCCCTGTTTCCGCGCACATTGGACGCAACCACAGGCACTCCGGCCGCCATGGCCTCCATGACCGAAACCGGCAGTCCCTCCCGGTATGAAGGAGAGAAGAACAGATCACAGCCGTACAGCAGTTTTACGGCATCCTCCCGGTAGCCCAGCAGAAGTATCCGCTTTTCAAGACCCAGCTCGGCAATCCGCTGATGCACGGTATCCTCCAGCGGTCCCCGGCCGCAGATCACATAATACAGTTTATCGTTCTGCTTGAAATCTTCCGCCAGTGCCTCAATGACGGTCAGCTGGTTTTTGTTTTTGTTCACTTCCCCGACCGAAATACAGACAAACGCATCCTCCGGAATACCGAGCATCCTGCGCACTTCCTCTTTAGAAGCCGCCTGATCATGAATCTTCGCGAGATCAATGCCGACACCCGGGATCAGCTTCACCTGTCCGCCCTTCTTAAGACGGAACCGGCAGGCTGCCTCATAATCCTCGCGGTTGATGGTAACCAGTGTATCGGTGAAATGCGCCGCATGTGCCTCCATCGTCTTGTATATGGTGCGGTTGATCAGCGGGCATCCTTTGTAGAAATGGAAACCGTGGGCCGTATAAATAACCTTCGCCCTGGTTCCCCTGGCTGCCAGACGGACAAAATAACTCGAGAGCGGTGTATGGCAGGAAATAATGTCATAATCCTCTTCCCTGAGAATACGCTTCATCTCCCGCTCTGCCTTCAGATTATCCGTACTCAGCGGATTCTTTGAAAAGCAGATATTGTACTTCCGTGTAATATCCGCATTGGTGTAATCTCCGTTGGCTGCCACATCCACCCGGTGTCCTGCTTCATGCAGTGCATGGATGATGCGCAGATGATGGTTGATGATGTGAATATCCACGGTTGCCGCAAATAGTATTTTCATAAAACCTCCGTCCGCGGAACTTCCGCAGCGCCGGTCAGTATCCGCCTGTAAATGCGCAGATCCGCATCTGTAAATACATTGAAGATGATTTGTCTGAGCGTGCTTCCGGGCAGGTATTCACGCACTGTCCTGACCGCTGTTTCCGCAGCTTCCTTCTGCGGAAAACCGAACACCCCGGCTGATATGCAGCAGAAGGCCAGCGACTTACAGCCCTGCTTCTCTGCCGCTTCCATACACGAGCGGTAACAGGATGCCAGCTGCTCATAATGGGTTTTGCGCAGAATGCCCATCGGGGCCGGACCGACCGTATGGATCACATACGAAGCAGGCAGATTGAAGCCGGGAGTGATCTTTGCACACCCGATCGGTTCCTCATGTCCCTGCGCCGCCATGATCTCAGCACAGGCAGCCCGCAGCTGAACACCGCTCATGGTGTGGATGATATTGTCTATACAGCCGTGCAGAGGCTGCCAGCATCCCAGCAGCGCACTGTTGGCCGCATTCACCACCGCATCCGCACGCAGCGTTGTAATATCACCCTGCCAGAGGTATATACGCTCTCCCTCAGCAGGTGTCAGTTCCGCGGCTTCCGTAATGCCCTTTTCTGCCGTCATCTGCCGTAGAAAGGCGTTCTGAACGGAGAGAAAGTCTTCATCCGGAATTCCCGCCGGCCGCACATTGAAAAGACTCCGCAGCAGCCGCCACCGTCCTTCGCTGTCCTCGGGAACCGTGATATCCCGGTACTGCGGCATCTCATCCAGCAGACGCCCGATCAGATACAGTTTTCTCTCCTCCTGGTTCAAACGGTACTCCTTTCGTAAGAAACGCTCCTGCCGGAGCGTTTTGTTCAGTCCATCAGATCTTCAGGCGGAGCCGTGAACGAGCACTTGACAGCCCGCTTGACATCCAGACGGATTACCTCAAAGATACCGTCGCCCATGTGATACATTCTGCCCAGTGAAGGCATAGCCTCCAGGAATGCTCTGCGGTAGCTGTCATCATCCACACGGTATGCTTCAGCCGTGATACGCAGCCACTTGCCGCCTTCCGGCATGGAGGAAATCTCCACCTTCGGATTCGCCATGATCTGCTTGTACACATCCTTTGTGTTGTTTGTGCAGGTGCAGAGATGTCCGTCGATTTCAGCAATGGCGCCGAAGGGACGCACTCTCGGCTGATCTCCTTCACATGTTGCAATGTAGAAAGTCGTCTTTTCAAGTTCTTCAAGTATTCTGCTCATATTGTATTCCTTTCTAAACCAGCATCTTCATCTTCTCACTGTGCAGACGCAGCGTGATATCCGATGACATGCAGGTCACTTCCCCATCTGTCTGAACCCATGCAGGTTCCTCCGTGCATATACGCACTTCCTTTGTTTTATCCAGATGAATGCCTTTGAATTTCACATGTTTCCCGCTAAAAGCATACGGCAGGATACGGAAGAAATCAAACCTGCTCAGCTGATCACCTACACAGATATCAATCAGATCATCGGTCGGATCGGCAGCCGGTGCAAACATGAACCCGCCGCCTTCATACAGATGATTCATACCTACCGTCAGCATCGTCCTGCTGAATGATATTGTTCTGCCGTTATATGTCATCTGCAGCGGCAGCATCTTCATGGTAAAGATCAGCCGTATTGCCATGATCGTATAGCACAGTTTCCCGAGTCCGATTTTGTTCAGGATCTCCTTCAGGGGTGACAAAGCAACCTCTTCGCAGATCTGCGCATCAAAGCCGATCCCTGCCCCGTTGTTGAACCGTCTGACCCGTTCACACTCTTGCCTGCCTTCAACGATCCTGCGGTTGGGAATATCCAGGAACGATGATTCATTGTGGAAGACAACTTCGCCGACATTGACTTCCCGGCGGACCTTTCCTTCAAGGATCATCTCCACGGTCTTTTTACGGTCTTTCGGCAGATTTACGGAATGGGCAAAATCATTGCCTGATCCGCACGGTATGAAGCCGAAGCGTGTATGCGCAAAATCTCGGATTCCGTTCACTGCTTCATTCAGTGAGCCGTCACCGCCGACAATGATCAGATCTACATCACTGCCCTGTGAAGTCAGCTCCGCACAGATGTCCGCAATCCCTCTTTCACGAGTGGAATAGTGTACTCTGTACGGCTTCCCGGATGCGCGGAAAAGCGGTTCTGTTTTCTCCCAGAGTTTCCGGCATTTACCCGATGCCCCGACCGGATTGACGACAATTTCAAGCATACAAAACCTCCGAAAACAAGGGAGTCCATAGAACTCCCCTGAAAATCATAATCAGCACCCGTGGCTGTACGGCAGCATAGCTGCGCCGATAATACCCGGTTCTTCCAGTTCCGCCTTCGCGAAGACAACATCCCGCATCGGTTCCTGTACAAGCTTGTTGAATTCTTCAATGACCTGCGGCATGAACTTATCGGCAGACTTCATCATACCGCCGCCGATGACAAACATATCGGGATCCAGCACATCCGACAGAGTCGCAAACAGCTGTCCGAGATCCTGCACAACTTCCGCCACGATCTGCCTGGCTGTTTCGTTGCCTGCTTCAGCAAGTTCAAATACCTGTCCGGCATGTTCAAAATGCATATCCGGAATACGCTCGTTTGCCTTGCGGGTGACGGCTGTGCCGCTTGCCTCATTCTCAACAGCACCCGGAGCGAGATGATTGTATTTCGGGCTTTCACGGCGCACTACAATACCGGCAATCTCACCGGCATAGCCGTGCTTTCCGGAAACCGTCATACCGTTGACGACAAGACCGCCGCCGATACCGGTGGAAAGTGTTACGTAATATACAACGGGAAGACCTTTGCCTGCGCCGAGCAGTGCTTCAGCAAGGCCTGCTACATTCGCGTCATTATCGATGAATGCGGGAATACCGAATTCCTTCTGCAGCGTATCAACAAACGGGAAGCCGGTGAAGCCCGGAAGATTCGTGGACATGGACATGGAACCTGTCTCCTGGTTGCACGGTCCCGGAACACCGACACCGATGCCTGCACATGACTGCCAGTCCGGAATCTGATGAATCAGACCAATCAGATTCTCCATAACCTTCTCTCTTCCTTCCTGTGCATAGGAAGGGCTCTTCAGCTGTTCAAGAACAGTTCCGTCTTCAGAAATTTTCGCAACACGAACATTCGTGCCGCCCAGGTCAACACCGATATACGTTTTCATAAATGGTTTTCCTCCGATTCTTTTTATATATCATAGCATACAGGCTGCTTCATTCCGGTCAGAGAATTCCCCTGAAAAAGATTTCAAGCCCGATCACAATCAATATAACACCGCCCAGAATACTGGCCTTCCCGGCAAGTTTCATACCGAACACCCGGCCGATGCGGATACCCACAGCACAGAGCACAAAGGTAACTGCCGCAATGATCAGCGATGCTGCAAACGCTGCACTCAGACCGTAGTCAGCGATGGTGAATCCCACCGACAGCGCATCGATGCTGGTGGCGATTCCCTGCAGCATAAGACCGCTGAAAGTGACGGCAGAGCTTTCTTCGGGAAGTGAAGAATTGCTGCGGATGCCTTCAATAAGCATCTTGCCGCCGATGTATCCCAGCAGGATCAGGGCAATCCACGGAATCAGTTTCCCGAAACCGAGGAACATTTCCAGTATTGTATGCACGCAGATCCATCCGATCATCGGCATCAGAAACTGGAAGAAAGAAAAGGTACCGGCAATCAGCGCAGACCTGCCTGCCGGCATATCAGGCTCGTTCAGACCGTTGGCCATGGACACCGAAAATGCGTCCATCGCAAGACCTGCTCCAAGCATACAGCTGTTCAGGATAAAGGCCGTGTCAAAAAATGAAGTCATAGGCGGCCCTTACTGCTTCTTTTTTGCGGTCATTTCCCTGCTTCTGGCAAGCACCCTGCGTTCAAGCCTTACAAGGAAACGCTCCGCCAGGTGTTCGTAAACACCGGACAGATATTTAAGACTGTAGAAATAACGGACGTCGGGATCCTCTTTTTCATTCCAGCGCGGATCATCTGCCGGAATGCCCTCTTCGTATTCATGCAGAAACGCTTCCAGACGTGTCTTCTCCTGCAGAAGCTCGTCATAATCCATCCAGCGTATCTTCTTTTCGTATTCTTCAACACTCTGCATACTGCAACTCCTTCAACGTGAACATTATAGCAGACAGCTGCCCTCTTTTATGGCTTCCGCTATAAACTCCTCTGTCTGTGCCGGCATACTGCGGGCCGAACGCACTGCACTCAGTCCGTGTTCCTTCAGTATCTCAAGACTCAGCGCACCGCGGCGGAAGGCATGCGTCCGCCGGATCCGGATACCGAGCCGGTATTTGCCGTAATGGACGGGAATATCCGTTTCCGTGATCTCACACCGGTACAGCAGACAGGAATACGGGGCCGCATAATAGATATACAGCGTATCCCCTTTCTGCATCTTCCCGTGCTGATGCCACCCGATCGTATCACTGCGCCGGAAGGCTGCTTCAACATCATAGTACTTCGGATTTGCCGGAATCACCCAGACCCCGGGTTCAGCCGGTGTGCGGTTACCGCCGGCCAGTTTATAACTCTTAGCCAGCAGTTCCATGATCTCATCATCCGGCATGCGCTCATCGAGGATAATGCTGACCCAGTTCCGTCTGTTCATATGGTATCCCGGAAACATACCGCGCTTATAGAAGTCCGCAAGCTCCTGGGGTGAAGCCTTGATATCGAGCACATCGACCTCGCCGCTGCCCTCTTCAAACAGACTGCGCTCCGCATTCAGCACCAGGGCAAACCACTTGCGGTTGCCGGCACAGCGGAAGACACCGTATGAGGGATATTTGTCCCAGAGATGTTCCGGTTCAGCGCCGTACGTTTCCCTGATTCCTGCCGCAATGCGGTTGGCCTGATCGGAAGTAAACGGAACCGCCGTGAAACATGCCTTTGCAGCATCTTTCAGCACCTGCAGATATGCTTCGCGCACTTCCGCTACATAGCTGCCTTTGGCTCCCGGTGTACGCACCTGCACAAATGCTTCGCCCGTTTCCGCATCGTAGACTTCCCCGGACACCCGGCCGTCATTGCCTACCCGTATCTCCGCATTGAATACACCGCTGAAAAAAGGCTGTTTCAGTACATACCCATTTTCATCCGGCACGAAACCGTATTCCTTAAGCTTATCCGTATCTGCCCGCAGTGAACGGAACAGATCATCTTCAAGATACATTCGGACCACCTCTTCTGAAGTATATCACCGTCATGCATACAAATGAAAAAACCTCCGAAGAGGTTCAGTCATGATTGTACGGATCCCACTTCTTCTTTCTGGAAGGATCATCCACCAGTTTGTCCATGATCGCATTATGCCTTGATTCAAAATACGTGAACAGCGGCGCAATGATCAGCGGGAAGACGATGTGTTTCCAGACATCGAAAACATACGGTCTTCTGAAAACAGCTATTACAACATTCCATACGACCATAAAAATTACAGTGTTTCTGACATAAACCAGCAGTGTCTTGTTCATAACGGATCTCCTGCCAGTATCATACACTGTTTTTCCGGGAGATTCTATTCTGCCGGATCAAGTTCTTCCATTTCAGCAAGCAGATCACGCAGAGCCCGCATCTCCTCCAGAGACAGCGTAATACCCTTGCCCATTCTTCTCTCACCGCCTGCTGTAAGTGTCCAGTTGCGGATATCGTAGACCGGATCAGCATCATTGTAGGAAATCAGATTGACTTCCTTGGTGTAGGCATTTCCGGAAGCTGTTTCATTGCGGCTGAGGGTCCCGAAGGACTGTTCGAGATCATATCTGAACTCTGTTCTGGGCATATCTTTGTTCCTCTCTTTCACTTGTATTCTTTACTTGTTGTATTCGCGGCCAGTGCAGCAATCCCTGCAGCACCTCCGTATTTTTCTTTAATGATACCGATCAGTTCAAGATCAGCCGGCAGCCAGTCCGGTTCATACAGGTCATCATCCGCCAGCCACCGCATCGCTTCATGTTCGTTAAGATGCAGAGAGTTCCCATCCGGCACTGCCAGAATACAGTGCATGGACAGGTGGAACTCTGCATAATCATACTCAATGCAGGCAAGCTCCATGATTGGCTTTATTTCCAGGTCCAGCTCCTCACGGATTTCCCGCACGGCTGCTTCGGCAGGATTTTCCCCTTCTTCTATCTTTCCGCCCGGAAACTCCCATCCGTCTTTGTATTCACCATAGCCGCGCTGAACCGCAAACAGCTTTCCTTCACGGCAGATCACCGCTGCCGACACTCTTACCGTCTTCATACAATAACTGTATCACTGAACCGCCCGGCAGAAAACAGACGCGCGGAAGCGGACGTTGTAGTAGTATTGATGCATGGAGGTTCCGTTATGGCTGACAATTATTCGGACAGACTTCTTGAAGACGGCTCTGTTCTTCTTAATCTTAAAAATCTCTTCGTTCAGGAAAAGACCGATGACAATCTCTACATGGTGCTCGGCTGTCTTTCACGTGCATCCGTACTGGTGCCGATGAATGCGGATATGAGCGAAGCGGACAGACAGCAGCTTGCGGAGGCGCAGCCCGGTGATACCCTGCAGAGTTCCGGATCCATGCATTTCCGCTCGGATATCCTGCAGTCCCCTTCAGGTGCTTTCTATCTGCCTGTTTTCTCAAACGAGAGTCAGATACCGGAGGGATACCGCAGCAAATTCACTTTTGTATCGCTTCCCGTCCTGCGCTGCATTGAAGCACTCGATCAGGCACCCAAACTCAGCGGCATCATCCTGGATGCGTTCACCGTGCCCATGGAAATCACCCGTGATCTGACCAAAGTGATCCGCATGATTCCCCTTGCTGAAAACAAAGCTTCCTGATTCAAACAGAAGTTACCGGAAACGCGCATATACCTGTTCCCTGCCATCATCCGCAATCCTTGTATAGCCGCAGGCCTCATGCACAGACGCAGATGCCGTATTCTCCGCAAAACATGTGCCTAGGATACAGTCAAAGCCGCTGTGATCAAAGATATATTCATGGAGAACCGGCAGGAATTCCTTCATGAGACCCCGTCTGCGGTACTCCGGAAGTATCGCAAAAGCAAGCGCAGTGCATGTACGTTCCTGTAATTGGGGAAGCTGACGTGCAAGCGGCGAATTCAGACTGATTTCCATACATCCGCAGAAATGACCTGACGGAATATGTTCCAGTGCAAACCACCGGGGCGGATCCGTCTGTCTGTACAGATCAAAGAAGACACCGGCCAGCGCCGGTTTTTTCATTTCCGGCCATCCCATCATACGGCAGGTATCCTCGTTCTTCACCAGGCGGTAAAACGAGGAGAAATCATCCTCGGCAAGTGTACGCAGACGCACATGTGCAGAAGCGATATTCCCTTCCATAGCAGCGTGCAGCAGATCCTGCAGCTGTTCCGCTTCATTCATCATGCATACCCCGGAAGATTTCTCCTTCCAGTGAAACGATATAATCCATCGGTATTGTCTCCCGGTCCGCCGTTACCAGCAGCCGGTTCACTTCATCGATTCTGCGCACCTTCACCTGCTTTGTGATCCAGCGTCCGTCCTCTGCTTCTTCACGGAACCAGCGCACCGTTACTTCCGGCATTTCTGCACAGGCATTCTTCAGAATATGAAACCTGTACGCCAGCTCTGCCGTTTCGTTTTCATCCGGCTCCGTCCATACCGTGCGGATTCTGGAAGCATCATCGATTTCATCATCATACCCGCGCAGAGCCGCAAACGGAGCGAACTGTGCCGCCCGGTCATAATTGGACATATGTTTGCGGTTTGGAGACCTGTGGGCAGGCATCTGCAGCATATCCGCATATCTGCTGATATCATCCCGCTTCATGCCTTATGTCCTCCGATCTGCTTGTTGCGCTCACGTCCGGTCGCTCCCTTCTGCAGGTTGGTTCCCTTCAGCACGGCATTGTTTCCGTACTTCCTGCGGATCTTGAGGATCGCTTCCTGGGCTTTCTTTTCCCTGGCCAGCTCTTCATCCAGTCTGGTGTCTGCTTCATGTTCTGCTTCCTTCTCCGCAAACAGATCCATCTGTTCATATACAGGCGTGCTTACATAGTCAGCTTCATTCTGCAGATTAACCGCTGTGAGATAGATTCTCCTGACCGGCAGATACGGATCAACGATCCGGTCATAGAGCTCCTGCACTGCTTTCCGTATCATGGACGCTGACGACACCGGACGCTTCAGCACCGCCGTTCCGTGCGCACTCTTGGGCTGCCGTTTGCCGTACCACGAATCCTCCACCGCACCGGTATAGGAAATATCCTCATCATTCAGTGCCCCGGCATCATAGCCGATATGCAGGACAAACGCACTGCTGATCTTCCCTTTATCAACCAATTGAAATGACAGCTGGTCTGCCATCTCCGTCACCACGATTCTGGCTTTCTCAAACGGATACGGTTCAAACAGAACCTGACCGCTGCCGATGCTTTCGGATGAAGGCTCATATGCCTTGATATCCGCCATTGTGCAGTATTCCGCACCCCATGCATGATCGATCAGGAGTTCTGCATTGACCCCGAACAGCTTATACAGAAAATCCTCATTGTATTTGTCTTCCGTTCTGCCCAGTGAACAGCGTGCCACATCACCCATCGTATACAGACCGTTGTCTTCCAGTCTGCGGGCCGTGCCTCTGCCTACGCGCCAGAAATCCGTTAAGGGACGATGCGTCCAGAGCTGTTCCCGGTAGCTGATTTCATCGAGCTCGGCTATGCGCACACCATCGGCGTCAGCTGGTATATGCTTGGCAACGATATCCATTGCCACTTTGGCAAGATACAGATTCGGTCCGATCCCCGCGGTTGCGGTAATGCCTGTCGAGCGCAGCACATCCCGGATCATGCGGACAGCCAGCTCATGCGCAGTGACACCGTATGTATGCAGGTATGAAGTCACATCCATGAACACTTCATCTATCGAGTAGACATGGATATCCTCCGGCGCTATGTATTTCAGATAGATCTTGTAGATCCTGGTGCTGTAATCCATGTAGAAGGACATGCGCGGCACCGCAATATGAAAGCCAAGCTCAAGAGAAGGATCTTTGGCAAGTTCATCTTCATTGCAGGAGATACCTGTAAAGTTGCGTCCGTAGTTGTTCCGCAGTCTTTCGGCATTGACCGTCTTCACCTTGGCATTCACATCAAAAAGACGGGTCCGCCCGGGTATTCCGTATGCTTTCAGGGACGGCGAAACAGCCAGACAGATGGTCTTCTCCGTCCGGCTTTCATCCGCAACCACCAGATGTGTCTTGAGCGGATTCAGACCGCGCTCCACACACTCCACTGACGCATAGAATGATTTCAGATCAATCGCAATGTATGTCCTCTTTGTCTCCATGACTGCCCCGGCCGCCTTCCAGCCAGACTTTGATAAGCTTTGCAATTCTGTCGGAATGCACGATATAGCTTCCGTGTCCTTCCCCTTCCAGAATCCTGAGTTCACTGTGCGGCAAAGCTGCCGCAATATGTCTTGTTTCTTCTTCACGGATCACATCGTCCGAACCGGCAAGCACCAGTACGGGACACGTAATCCCGGCAAGTTCACCGTCACTGATATGCGGCTCCTGCAGCATCAGCCCAACCTTCGGATCACGCGAGAAGAGTGAAATGACCTGCATCATGATCTTCAGGCTTTTCTTCACACCATCGGGATTCAGATTCGCTCCCGAAATAATCAGATCACTGATACGGCCGGTGCGCATTGCCGCAAGCAGCGCCGTAATACCGCCGTCACTGAAACCGAAGACAGCCGCATCCCGGATATCGTACTTTTCAAGAATGGCTGCCAGATCATCCGCAAAATCGTCATAGTGCAGCTCACCTTCGTATCTGCTCATGCCGTGTCCGCGGGTATCCGGCATCCAGCATGTATACTCAGCAGACAGCACATCCGCCGCTTCCTGAAAGATCGTATGATCCTCGCCGTTGCCGTGCAGCAGAAACAAAGGTCTGCCGCTTCCTCTGACCTCGGCATTGATTTCGATTCCGTTTGCCTCAATGATCATCGCTGTCCCCTGCCATTTCATAGAAGCAGATATGCAGACCGTCTTCCTGACGCAGACCTTCACCTATGAATGCATTTCTTTCCAGGTACGGCGCCAGACGTTTGGAATCGGTTATAAAGGTCGGAACGGTGCGGAAAGGCTTCGGATGTTCCCCGTCGGAAAACCATGCATTGTTCTCAACGTATATATGACAGGGATCGCCGTACTCATCGCATCCGCTCAGCATATACCGCGCCGACATATGACGCACACCGTTCTGGTTCGTGATCTGTGTATCCACACCGAACGGTTCCACGATTCCGGTCATGATGCCGCCGGCGATCACACCCTCAAACGGTATCATCTTCACCATACCGGCTGCACTTTCAAAGGATCTTGTTCTTTCGGGATCTGTCTGCACTACAAGTTCAAGTATCTTCCTGCCTTTGTCTTTCATAACTCCTCCGTATTCAGCTGCCTGTCCGAGGCAATGATCAGCAGATTCTGTCTGCGGTATACATCATCTTCATCCTCACAGAAGATCATCTCCGTATTTGCGAACACTTCATGCATGGCCTTCAGCAGTCTTCTGCCGCGCCAGGCAAACAAACCCTTTGCCGCACTCACCGTATTCACCATATACACGCCCTGTGCGGAGAGATGCTCATGGATCATACGCAGATCTGCCGGTGTATTGCCGGCATCTTTACTGCCGATAAATGCATCGTTGATGATCACATCATACACTTCATCCGATTCCCGCAGCCATTTAAAACCATCATCCTGTATCACCCGCAGACGGCTGTCTGAGAAGATCTCCGGTCCGGCAAAATACTGTTTCGCTGCCTGTATGATATCCGGACTGATCTCTGCAGTGTCTATAGTCCTGTCCTCTGAATGCTTCAGATACCATGCCGGCCACATAAAGCCGCCTCCGCCGATCAGCAGTGTCCTTTTCAGATCCGGAAACAGTGCATACGGATACCCGAACAGTCTCGTATACGGAAAGACCAGTTCGTCCGCTTTCTCCGGCCGCAGATATACCGCCGATTCCATCTGTCCGTTCACTTCCAGAATCCGCACGGGTTCATTCCCGTACGATGTTTCCGTTACCTGCAGATGTCCGTAAGACGTATGCGCGTCATACAGTACATTGTCCTGTTTTTTCATACCAATATCTTAGCACGAAGCAGGCATGTCTTCTTCTCTACGAAAAAACCCGGTTACCCGGGTCATTCATCGTTTCTGATAATGATGATATTGTCCTGCAGATAATTGAGACCGCTGTCTTCGGTGATTCCCATCACCCTGTCCGTACTGCTCATATCATAGACCGCCAGTGATATCTCCTCATTGGCCATCTGCAGCTCCCTTGTCTCTGCGGAGATCTCCTGTTCCTTTACCGCAAGCATGTTGTTGTATTCACGCAGCACCAGCTTGACAGCCGCATACACGGTCAGGGAAATACTGAAAATAATAACCGCAATGCCGAGAAGATTCGCTCTTCTTTTCTTTTTGCCCTTACCGTTCATCTTTTAGTTCCTTCCGCAGCATCTCCTTGAACCATGCCGAACGGTTGTCCATCTTCTCCAGCATCCGGATCAGTTCCTGGTCATGCTTTGTGTTCAGCTTGAAGACATACCGGTTTACATATTTTGCCTGATACGCACGATTATACATTTCCCTTTTTGAATGATTTATGGCCATAATCAACATCCCCCAGAATGATTGGTATACCAATCATTATACAGTGAACCTGCCGCCGGCACAATGGCTGAAACACAAATTACGCAAAAAAAATGCAGACGAATGTTTGTCTGCTGCAGGCATAAAGAAAACCCGGAAAGAACGATGTCTTCCCGGGTGTGTGCGGTCTGTTCCGCTGTTTGTATACGTTGTATGTGAATAGTTTAATTCTGCTGCTTCACGGCAATGGCTGCCAGCTGCAGTGCATCCGTCTCGGATCCGGCGCCCGCCAGGAAACCCGAAACATGGCAGAAGATTGCGGAAGGCACACCTGATGCCTCCTGCAGTGCTTCACCGCGCAGACCGTACCATTCCCGCGGGAACGGATGCCGGTAGCTTGTGCGGTCTGCCATATCCTCCAGAGCACACTGGATATTCCAGCCGCCTCTGAGGGCCGGTGAAACCACATACCAGATATCACCTGCTTTGGGATTGCGTGACTGTGAATACAGAACGCCCTCCCACGGTGCAAACTGGTCCATGATCATGATGTGATTCGCGGAATAATCGATGCAGCGCAGTACGTAGTCCCGGCCATCCAGACTTGAGATAATACTGTCCAGACGGTTCAGGATAATATCCTTGGCGTAACTGACCGCATCCATGAAAGCGTCATAATGGTTCAGATCGGAATTCCAGGTCGGATTGAAATCCTTGATCACCTGAGAAACCGTAAACCCGGTTCTCGCCTGAAACAGGATCTCCTGCTTCTGCTCATCGCGGATACCCGGCATGGCTGACAAAGCGTCCGCAACAGGATTGAACCCGTTATCCTCAGCATCAATCCCGAGAATAACCGAGTTTTCAAAACGCTGGTACACAATGTCCATGTATTCTTCAGGACAGTTCTCTGCTTCGAGAATCTCCTGATAGTACTTCCGCCACACAAGTCCGCAGGACGCATATGGGATCGCTGTTCCGGGGTGAAACCCGTTGGCCGCTTTGTTCTCCGGTGAATGATGATCCAGTTCACCGCCGCCGATGTCGTAAATAATCCAGTTTTCAGGATCCTCCGGAAGCTCGTTATCGCCGCCGCGTACAACCTGAATCTGTTCGGACATCAAAGACAGCAGAGCAGTCGCAAAGACTTCATCCGCGTGAAACAGACCGTCATGTGTAAATAACTTCAACTCAGTGCGCATGACTTTTCCCTCTCGTGCCGATATTTTAACAGAGTTTCATGGGAATGAACACAATTTTATACATGCATGCATCGAAACATAACGGCTGACTGCTGTCCCGAGAAAGCAAAAGGCATAGACATGCAGGCATAAAACACGTCATGCATGGCTTTCAGACTGCTGATCCTGCCCCCCGGCTGGTGATACGTATGTATGGTACGGTTAATGCCCGACTTCCTGTATATATTATACCATACGGCCCTTCCCTCAGGAAAATGGCCCCGGAAAGCAGAAAAAAGACCCTCATATGAGAGTCTTTTCTTTTTCAATGGTGCGGATGACAGAATTCGAATCTGCACGAGTCTCCCCACTGATCCCTGAAATCAGCGCGTCTAC
Organism: Solobacterium sp.; assembly: GCA_017459725.1. Classification (GTDB taxonomy): domain Bacteria; phylum Bacillota_I; class Bacilli_A; order Erysipelotrichales; family Erysipelotrichaceae; genus Bulleidia. The sequence continues at coordinate 140,399 of JAFUCL010000075.1, forward strand.
CTGTTCCGCCACATCCGCATTGCTCTATTATTATACATCTTCTGTTTTAAAAATCCAGCACAAATTTAAAGAGTTTTAAATATTTTGCACTGAGCAGAAAAATGCACAATTTCAGCGATTCCGGAACAGCTATAGACCCGTCACTGCAGCCTCAGTTTTCCTTCAGGATCAGATCTGCCAGCATCCCCTTCACACCGCTGTATTCACGCTCATCCAGGTATGTTTCCTGTATGCCCGCAATTCTGGATGCATAGCGGTTTGCAAACTCGGCAGCACGTCGTACGGAAAGACCGGACAGTCTGCCGCAGAGATACGCCGCCGCATGCGCCTCTTCACAGCCGCAGAGATCCACAACATTGTGCTTCTCCTCACGGATGTATATACGGTCATCTTCCTTGACGTATACGGTGCCGCCGTCCTTCAGTGTAACCAGGATATCATTGTCGGTATATACCCGCAGGATCCCTGCTGCTTTCAGGGCATCGGTTTCCTCGCCGAACGTAACCGTCTCCAGCTGTGTATCGCTGATCTGCACCAGCGGCCGCAGACGGTATATTTCCTCCAGCGTATCGTAATCCAGCAGAACACCGTCATTGCCCGGCACAAACATAATGCGGTCCATATACGGCTGCAGGAAATCAAGCAATGCATCTGCGCCTTCCCCGCCTGCCTCCATACCGCCCAGCAGCACATAGTCATAATCATCCGGATTCGCCTTGAATGATCCGAAATCATATTCGCAGCCTTCCGCCGTCATGGTCGTATAGCGTCCGTTGCCGTCAACCAGCGTATATGTGCAGCCGTGTATTTCCTTCCTCTGCTCCGGCAGTGCAATGCCGCTGTCTTTGGCCATGCTGCAGATCATATCTCCGTAATAACCCGAACCCACTGTAGTCACCAGATCAAACGGCAGATTCAGTGACTTGAATACCTTCGCACAGTTCCATCCGAAACCGGACAGTCTCATACGGGTATCCGCCGGTCTGAATTCTTCATCACTCTTCGGCAGATGATCCACCGAAGAAACAAGGTCAGCTGTAACAGCTCCAATAATCAGTACTTTCTTCATGAGACAATTGTAAGCGAAAAACCCCTCCGTATATAACAAAAAACGTCCCTTCCGGGACGTAATTTGTAATGGTGGCTCCAGGCAGAATTGAACTGCCGACACCGGCATTTTCAGTGCCGTGCTCTACCAACTGAGCTACAGAGCCATTGGTTGCGAGGGAAGGATTTGAACCAACGACCTCCGGGTTATGGGCCCGACGAGCTACCAGGCTGCTCTACCTCGCGACAATAAGTTCAGTCATAAATCTGTTGTTAAGAAGATGGCGGAGGAACTGGGATTCGAACCCAGGCGCCGCTTGCACGACCTTCCGGTTTTCAAGACCGGTCCCTTCAACCGCTTGGGTATTCCTCCGTATCTGGTGGACCCTGAAGGACTCGAACCTTCAACCAGACGGTTATGGGCCGTCTGCTCTGACCATTGAGCTAAGGGTCCTTAACCGGTACTGCACTGTTAATAAGTTTTGGTAGCGAGGGTGGGAGTCGAACCCACGACCTACCGGGTATGAACCGATTGCTCTAGCCAACTAAGCTACCTCGCCATATTTATTTGGTCGGGATGGCAGGATTTGAACCTGTGACCCCTTGATCCCAAATCAAGTGCACTACCAAGCTGTGCTACATCCCGAAATGGCGCGCCGAGCAGGAGTCGAACCCGCAACCTTTTGATTCGTAGTCAAATACTCTATCCAGTTGAGCTATCGGCGCACTTTTCACTGGAATTCAGTGCTTATTTATAGTATCAGACTGACCATGGAATTGCAAGCCTGTTTTAAACTTTTTTATCAACCTGTGTTCAGCAGCCTTCTGACACCGGATTATACGGCGTTACCAGGACAGTCCGCTTCCCCTCTCAAATGCGGATACATCACCGAATTCCCCGTCTTCTATAACCGGAATATTTACGGGAAGTTTCCCTGCCGGTGAGAAAGCACCGAAGATCACATCCATCGCAGCCGGTATATTCGGACCGTAATCCTCACTCGGTTCTCCTTCGGAAAGCACCATACCGCCGAGTCCGTACACAGCCATCAGCGCATCCGCATCCGTATACAGTGCACAGTCGTAGGGATTGCCGCAGGAAACAACAACCAGTTCCTTTCCGTTCTCAGAGCACCAGGCCTGCAGTCTGCGGATCACACCGGTCCGCCCTGTTTCCGGAGAAGCAAGTTCAGCAGCCTTCATAACCGTACTCAGTGCGATAACGGTATCCGTTTCCGCAGCCGCCGCAAACAGTTCATTGATGTCTCCCTCCGGATCATAGACATATGACACGGTTTCTGTGCCGGCAGCGTATCCTTCTGTCTTAAGTTTACCGATCTGATATTCCATGGCCGTGATCTGCACATCATACGGTGCACACAAAAGCACCCGCCTCTGCTCATTACCGAGCGGCAGAACACTGTCGTTTTTAAGAACCGTAACACCCGCATCCGCAATACTGCGCTCTGCTTCATGGTGTGCCGCAAAACCCGCACCGGTCAGCTGCGGATCAATCAGACTGTAGCGGTACTTCAGGGTAAGAATACGCCGGCATGCCTCATGAATTCTCTCTTCGGGTATCCGCCCTTCCTCTGTTGCTTTTACAATGCCGTCCACATATTCCCGCAGCTCTGCGCATTCTTCAGCAGAGCCCGCCTGCACCGGCATCAGCAGCATATCCGCGCCTGCCGAAACTGCCAGAACCGCCGCATCTTCTCTGTCGAAATGCCCCTGCACGGCATCCATCATCATGGCATCCGTAATGACAACCCCTTCATAGCCGATTTCATTGCGCAGAAGGTCCGTCAGAACCGTATGCGAAAGCGTAGCCGGCAGATAGACTTCCTGCCCGTCCGCCGCCGAACTATATGTTTGCGTTTCAATCTGGGGATACTGGATATGCGCAGTCATGATCATCGGCACACCGCTCTCAGCCAGTTTTCTGAACGGCACCAGCTCCTGTGCTTCCAGTTCTTCCCGGCTGCACTCGACCAGCGGCAGTCCGGTATGGCTGTCCGTATCGGTATTGCCGTGTCCCGGAAAATGCTTGGCACAGGCCACTATGCCGCTCTCCTTCAGACCTTCCGAAAAAGCCGCCGCATATTCTGCCGTAATATTCGGATCATCACTGAAAGACCGGATACCGATGACCGGGTTGGCCGGGTTGTTGTTGATATCCGCATCAGGCGCAAAATCCGTATTCATCCCAAGGGCTGCCAGTTCTTCCCCGATCAGTGACGCCGTCTGCTGCGCCAGTTCCGGTTTGCCGGTCGCCGCCAGTGCCATATTCCCGGAAAAATCCGTTCCCATGATCAGTCTTGTGATATAACCGCCTTCCTGATCCGCACCGATCAGAGCACCGATGCCGGCCGCTTCATATACGGTATCCTGGATATCCGCCGTCAGCTGTCTGGTCTGCTCCGCCGTTTCTATATTCTCCGAAAACAGAATCACGCCGCCCGGCTGCACATCCTTCAGCGTTTCCCGCAGTTCATCATTCAGCTCCGTAACCGGGGCGCTTCCGGTATCGTCAGTCCATGTCCGCATGGCAATCACCAGCATCTGCCCTGCCTGCTGCCGCAGTGTCATCTTCTCCATGATCCGGCTGACGGCTTCATCTTCCGTTATCTCTGCCGCAGACGTCTCTGAAACCGCCGGCGAAGCACCGCAGGCACACAGTAAAATCGCAAATGAAACGATAAACCAACGCTTTCTCATTTCTCCGCCTTTCCATACTGCCTGTACAGCACAAAGATGACCGCATATGCCAGCAGTCCGATGATGCCGCCGACCGTATACAGAACCGGCGAAACACCATACCGGCCGATCAGCCATGAACCGAGTGACGGTCCGGCCGCCATGGGAATCAGTACCATAAACACCATACGGATACCCTCAAAATATCCCCTGCTTTCTCCAGGCGAAAGATTCTTGAACATAGCGGTTGCCGCAACCGTCATCATCATCCATCCGCCGTACAGCAATGCTCTGCCCGCCAGCACAGCCGGAATTGTCCGTGCCGCACCATGCAGAAGCGATCCCGCCGCAAAAAGAGCCGGAGCCGCAAGCAGCGCCTTCATGCCTTTGCCGCTGTCGCACAGTCTTCCGGTAATGATACTTGCCGCAACCATAACCGGCAGTCCGGCTGCGGTAAGCAATGTGGCATACGTCTTGGCAATGCCGAGATAATTATTCGCATAGATCATTTCATATGCATAAGACACCTGGAAGCCGGTCAGAAGAATGCATATCGCCAGCAGGATCAGCAGAAGCTGCCGGTTATCCTGCCACAGTTTCTTTGAGAATAAACGTCTGACGATCTCCGTGATCCGTACGGTTTCCGCATCCGGATTCGGTTTCAGGTCCGGTGAATCCTGCAGCTTCCCGCCGGCAATGTATCCGGTCATGGACACAAAGAAACCGATCAGAAAGAAGAACACGGCATACCCGAAACGGTCGATTACAGCACCTGCACCGGCAAGGATCACACCGGAAATCAGCGGAGCTATCTGAACAATAGACGTAATCCGGCCGCGGTTTGTCTCATTGGAAATATCCGTCGTCCAGGCATTGAAGCAGGCATCGTACGCCATGGAACCGAAGAACGTCATCACACAGTCAAACAGTACGACCATAACTGCCTGGGCCGCTTCACCGGGGAAGAACTTGGCGGTAAAGAAACCGGCCGTGGTGAGACCCCAGATCACGTAACCCCAGCGGATATACGGTTTCCGTTTGCCTGCCCTGTCACTGCGGGCCCCCATGATAAAAGTCGTCACGGTTGCGGTCAGCGCACTCGCCGCATTCATCGCCGCAATCGGTGCCGTATTTGTCGTAATCTCATCAAACGTAAATGTATTGAACCAAGCGTTTTCCAGACCCCATGCGATCTGTCCCAGAACTGCCAGCGCGACAACGATCCACAGCTCTGCCGTATACCCCTGTTTCTTCATTCCGCATACCTCCGCTCAGCCGCAAACACATTCTTCTCCCTGAGTCGGTCCTCATGATCATGCATGACCTGATCAAGACCCAGCGGTGTCAGGGAAACATAATTATTTCTGACTGCGGTCAGATCTCCATCCGGATCTGCCTGTGCATTTTCCGTGCGCAGCCTGCCGCTGACCGTATGCAGCACAAAATGACCGCTGTCTTCATCCAGCCGCACCATATCGTGATCATATCCGTAAGGCATCTCAAAATGCGTAATCCTGAGACCTGCAATCTGATCAGCAGGCACAGCCGGCACATTCACATTCAGCAGATACTCCGCACAGCAAGGATCCTGCAGATACTTCTCCAGCAGTCTTTCCGTGATCTCCGCCGACGGCCCGAAATCCCCGTACCGGTTGGAAGCCAGCGATACCGCCATAGAAGGAATACCGATGATCAGACCTTCCCTTGCGGCTGCCACGGTTCCGGAATAATGCGCATCCATCGAAATATTCTGTCCCTGGTTGATACCCGAAATCACCAGATCCGGTCTTGTTTCAAGCAGTCCGTAACATGCCGCATACACGCAGTCCGCCGGTGTTCCGTCCACAGACCATGCCTGCACCGCACCCGGCACTTCCTCTTCCTGCACATCCAGGTCATGCCTGAAATATGTTACCCGGTGCGAACATGAACTCATCTGCACCCGCGGTGCCGAAACGAAAACCTCATGTATCTTGCCAAGCCGTTCAGCCAGAATCCTGATTCCCGGAGCCTGAATACCGTCATCATTTGTCAGCAGAATACGCATATAACCACCTTATGTTCTTCACGGAAATTATATCATGTGCGGATATGGTAAGATGTATGCATGAAAATCAAACATTCAAAAGATATGGACGCTTACTTCCGCAGGGCAATGAAGAACCTGCTGAATGAGTGCAAGAACGAATTCCTCGGCATGGCGGTATCTCCTGCCAATGAAACAGACATACGCAGAAAAATGCGTGATGCCGGATTCACCGAATTTGCCGGTCCGCAGAATACCTGGGAATCCCTTTTTATTTCCGCAGATGTCTGGGAGAACTCCCTGTATCACCGTACCGTTGATCTCAGCCGCATCTCTTCCGGACACTTCACCTATGAAAAGGAAATCATCAACGGCGGCGAACTGTTCAACTGCGACTCTCTGATCAAGGATCCGGAACATGCCCTCAATGACTCCATGAAACTGCGGGCACTCGACCGTGACTGCACGGCCGTATACCTTCTGCAGGATGATGAAGACTGGATGCTGGACGCACCTTCCGAAGCCGCAACCAACGATATCTGTGCAGCTGCTGCCCATGGCAATGTGCTGACCTTCGGACTCGGCATCGGCTACTTCCTGTTCATGTGCGCACAGAACAAAGCCGTTTCATCCATCACGGTCATTGAACAGTCACAGGACGTCATTGACATGTTCACAAAGTATATACAGCCGCAGATGCAGCTGAACGTGCCGGTTACCATCAAACAGGGCGATGCTTATGAACACTGGAACAAAGATACGCTTTCCGGGTATGACTATGTATACACCGATATCTGGCAGTCTTCCCTGGACGGTCTTGCGGCCATGCAGGAGCTTCTGGAACTCTATCTGCCGCCGCTTGCACAGGCTGACTTCTGGATTGAGGATTCCTGCGAGGAAACCCTCTGGACACTGCTCTTCCTGCATATGCGGGAACTGTATACCGGAAATGCAGATCCGGTCGCCGAGGATTATGAATACCTCATGGAGAAGGTCCGCAGCTACTGTGCCGGCCTTGACCGCACCATCACGGCCCCCCGTGAACTCGGTGCATTCATCTACGACCGCAGCGTGCTCCGCAGCATCCTCGCCAACCATATCGACTGACACACCAAAAAAGCAGGTCACCCTGCTTTTCCTTTTATTCAAGCTTGTTGCTCTTCTGTGCGTTCTTATATACAAAGCTAAGCACCGAGGCAATCGATCCCGGCCAGAACTTGCGGTACATCTGCAGCTCCTGCTTTGTTCTTGATCCGTCCTTGATTTCCCTGGAGGTATGCGTTGATTCATCAATGCGGTGTCCCATCAGTGCTTCCGGAATGAATGTAAACGCCTTGTTGTCCACCTTGGAGAGCTTATACCAGCCGTACCAGTCACCGACACCGACAAACTCCTCCTGCCGGAAGACCTTGTCAAACGGAATATTGCCCGGCACAAAGGCTACACTCGGACAGCAGATAGCATTGCCGAAACGCAGCGCACTCTGTTTCCAGTGACGGTTCCGGGTGGATCCCAGTATCCGCATCGGCAGCAGCAGAACCTTCTTCACATTCAGCAGCATATTGTGATATACGCGCTTCTCATTGCGTATTTCATAATAGTCCGTAAAGATGATCACGGAATCCGGATGCTTGCGGTATGCCTCCACAACCTTGGCGGAATAGGAAGGATCATACTGATCATCCTGATGTGCAATCGTGACGATCGTGTTATTGCCATGGCTCCATGCAAAATCAAAATCACCGATATTGCCGCCGTTCTTGACCGGATTCACAATCACTTCCAGATTGTATTTCTCTGCCAGTGCGCGGATGTAATCGTTGTCCGTGGATGTGCCGATCACCACTTTGCTCGGGTATTCCTGGTTCAGGACCGACAGAATGGCGTTCTCAAGGAACGGAGATTCCTTGTATGCCAGCACTACGAATGTATGAATAATATCCTGTGTCATAAGTATCTATTCCCCATAAACGAACCCTGAATCCAGTTCATCCAGAGTTCTGCAGAGACCGTTCCGGTCCCTGTCAGACATAATCAGACGTGTATCCGGCAGAAGTTTCTCCCAGTCCAGCTGTTCCCTGTCATACAGGCAGCTGATTCCTCCATTATACGCCTCTGCACTCATATACGGATAATCCACTTTGTAAGTATACTGCGAACCGTCTTCCAATGCCGCCGTGCCCTGTGCATATCCCTTCGGAATATAGACAAGCAGATCATCATCTTCATAGAGCCTGATACAGGAAGCTTTCCCGTAATTGGGAGAACCCCTCCGTATATCAACCGCTATCTGCAGCACAGAACCTCTCGTACAGCGCAGCAGTTTTGCCTGTGCATGCGGCGGAACCTGAAAGTGCAGACCGCGCACTGTCCCTCTCCTGAGGCTTTCGGAACAATTGTCCTGAACAGCCCGGAAACGGATACCGATATCCGCCAGCGCCTGTTCACTGTATATCTCCATGAACCAGCCCCGCGCATCCGTATGCCGCTCGGTTTTCAGCACGAGTATATCTTCAAGACTACGTTCAACGATCCGCATAAAAAGATTATACACAATCAGATGAAAACCCGCAAAACACCGTTACCTTGTACGGAACAGCTTTGCGGCCTCATCACGCAGCAGATACAGGGATACTGCCATAAAGATGATATTGGACAGAATCAGCACAACCGACATGCTATCGCAGCTCTCCGCCTTCACAAGCAGTGCAGACAGTACAAAGCATGCGGCAACCGAGATCAGCGAACACTTCAGCTGCTCGGCCGAACGGTGCACAACAACAAAGATCTGCGAAAAGATCCAGGTATAGGTAAGCGACACCCCGCTCAGGATACCGAGATACAAATAACCGGTACGGGCGGCAGCCTCCGCTCCAAACACCAGTCCGATTACAGGCTTTCCCATGATGGCCACGGCAGCTTCCGCCAGCAGTCCCAGAGCCAGAGATCCCCCGAACAGCATCACACAGTACCGTCCGAATGTCTTCCGGTCTCCGGCACTGTATGCCTTGGCCATATACGGCGCAAATGTATAGATCATGACGTTGATCACCAGCTGCAGGAATACAACCAGTGTATAGATTGTTGTATAGATACCGAGTTCGGAGAGACTGCCCGTTCTTTCGAAAAAGAGCCGCGGCAGCGCCACTGCCAGTGCTGAGAGCAGTTCAAAGGCCATGATCGGGAATGTCTGCTTCAGGATTTCAACAGTCCGGCTGTTCCACCTGATCCGGCAGGTCATCGGCTCGATTCTGCGCACCCGCGGCAGATTATACAGCAGCATCACCGCCAGCGCCGCTATGACCAGCAGTGCAAACGCCGTATTCATGCTTGCCGTAAAACGCAGGGACAGATAGAAAATCACCGTGAAGAGAATACTGCGCAGGATCATGGATCCGGCATTGATGTTCATCTGCAGTCTTCTCTGACAGAAGCAGTCAAGCACTTCAATGGCAGCCTCACTGCACTTGTACAGCGTATACAGGATCAGGATCGAGTTCTGGGCCGCATCATACCGGCTGACCGCAAGCACAATGCCGAGAATCACCAATGCCGCCGCAATGCCTGCCATACGCGCCGAGAAATACTCATCCGCACTGTATTTGTTCTCCGCATCTGCCGCAATAAAACTGCGCAGTCCCCACAGAGACAGTGCATACAGGGTATTGCCGACAGATACTGCAATTGCATAGTATCCGCTGGCTTCCGCCCCGAGCATCTTCAGTATGAGCACACTGAACACCCAGACCGCCATGTTGTACATAACCATGCCGGCTGTGGTCCAGCTCAGATTTCGTTTCAGTCCGGTATCATTCTTCATACATTACTCCGTAAACTGTTACAAAGTATAACACACTTTGAATACTCTGCCGCAGACGTGCTGTTAAGAAAAACCCCGCATATATGCAGGGTCAGTTCTCTGATTATACCGTTTATTGCATGCCGAGGTTTTTGCCGGCTACCGTTTCCCTGATCAAATGCAGCAGCGGAATCCTGTGCATTCCCTGCTTGTTCACATCAAAGAACATATACCGGCCGGATCTGTTTACCGGAAGCCACTCCGGGGAATTGCCGCCGTTGGGATTCCCTGTCTTGATAAACCGCTCCAGATACCCGATCATCCTGTTGGAAAGATCATAATCCTCCGGTGTAAACGGACGCCAGGATCTGTTCAGGGTCGCATATACATACGGCAAATCGCTGGAATGCCACGCACCTTTATCATCCCCCGGCAGCTGACGGCAGAAATAATATGCATAGGTATCAGTCAGCGCACTCTGTGACTTCGCCAGCCCTTTCCCCATGAAATACAGCACTGCCGGCATGACATCCTCGGAGGTGATGGAATACATCACTTTTGTGTCCACCGGTTTGTTCTTTGCGGGACCGGCAAAGTTCTCATCATATACAGCATTGCAGAAAGCAATGGGATGCTTTGCCGAGACTTCCTTAAACACCCGGTACAGGTCTTCTGCCGGCATTGTTTTAAAGGCTTCGATATTGCCTGCCCCGGACTGCTCGTATACTTCCCGCCACTTCTTGTCTTCCGCTTCCCGGTTATCCTTGCTCTTGAGCATTGTCGTAAATCCCGCCGAGCTCTGGATGATCGCCTGTCTGAAGAAACCTTTGTTCAGCGGCGACTTGATCTGTGCTTCCGCGCTTGCTGCACCGGCACTTTGTCCGATGATGGTCATATTGTTGATATCACCGCCGAGTGCACCGATATTATGCCGGACCCACTGAATGGCCGTCTGCTGATCATAGTAGCCGTAATTGCCGGCCTTCCCTTCCGCATCTGCCAGCTCCTTCAGATATGCAAAGCCGAACACATTGACACGGTAGTTGAATGTCACCGTAATGATTCCCCGGCGGGCAAATTCATCCCCGCTGAATTCATTGCTCTGTGACATCCCGCTGACAAGACCCCCGCCGTAGACAACAACCAGCACCGGCGCATTCACGGCATTTTCAGGTGTCCAAATATTCAGATACAGACAGTCTTCCGAATAAGAACATTCCACCCCGCGCATAAACTCATGCGGATAGTGATTGGCAGGATCTTCTGGATCAGCCGGAAAATACGTGCTTTCCTGTACCGGTGCAGGTCCGTATGCGCAGGCATTGTACTCGCCTTCCCATGCAGTAATCTCCTGCGGGTATTCAAAGCGCCCTGCCGTCGCATACCGGATGCCGAGATACCGGTTGATGCCATCGTAATTCTCTCCGGCCAGTCTTCCGCAGGGAATATCACTTACCGTTTTTGCCATTGCCTGTCTCTCCCATCAGTTTCAATGCTTCCTCTTTGGTGATTTCACCGTTATTGGCTCTCATCATGACCGCCACATCCTTGTCTCTGAGTTTGTAGCCCTTCAGCAGCAGCGGAATTGCGGCAATGCCGCCCAGCGCAGACAGAATGGTATAGGCAAACCAGACACCCCGCTGTCCTTCCGGTGTAACATTAGCTGCACTGAAACCCATCATAGCCAGGAAGAATGCACTCACCGATGAAATAACAGCCGCATTCAGCTTGTTCACAAATGTCTGCAGCGCAAACGATACACCTTCATTTCTTCTTCCTTCCGTAAACTGTCCGTACTCAATGCAGTCAGGAACAAACATGAACGACAGAATGGAGAAGCCGCCGTAGCCGATGCCTCTTAACGCTGAGAGCACAATAACAGCACCTAGATTTCCGTATCCCACGAAATACTGGATTACGGAAGCAACTACGTAGAGTGCCATGGACGCTGCATGCAGATGCACTTTGTCGAATCTGCGCATCAGCATCGGCATGAAGATGGACAGAATGATGATCGGCATGGAAATAGCCATGGTCAGCAGTGAACCCAGCGTTTCATTGCCGAGTACATACTGTGCAAACACGGAGCTCAGCACTTCCGCCGTCATAGTCAGCATAAATACAAAGCGTACAAGAATGATAATGACAAGATTCCTGTTTTTGGTCAGACTCGCAAACAGTTCCTTGAAGGAAACCTCTTCTTCCTTCTCACCGTGGAATCTTTCCTTAATCAGGAAACCCGCCGGCAGCATCAATAACGCACCAAGTACAGAGATGATAATCGCAGTCTTCGACCAGCCCAGATTCATACCGTTGCTGCCGTACATCATCGGAATCAGAATGGATGCCAGCATACCGCCGATACCGCCGGAGATTCTGGTATATGACAGAATGGAGTTGCGTTCATCCATGTTGTTTGTCATACAGGTTGACAGTGCATAGATCGGCGCATCGCACATCGTATAGCAGATGTCCCAGAGGATATATCCGATTACCACCCATACACATTTAACCGTAACGGAAGCAGATGCCGGCATGCTGAAGAAGAATATTGTCGCCAGCGGCATGCATATAGATGCAATCTTGATCCAGGGAAGAAATCTTCCCTTTTTGAATCTGACTCTGTCCACGAGCACACCGAAGAAGGTATCATCCACCGCATCAATGATCTTCGGCAGAAGCAGAATCGCACCCGCAGTCACCTCACTGATACCTGCATTCAGAAGATAGACAAGTGTGTACGAAGAAACAATGACGTTGAAAATCAACTGTCCGACGAAATAGATAATGTAAACGAACCTTTCGGACGGACGTGTAACCCATCCCCTTTTTCCTGCAGCCATACTATGTTCTCCTTTTTATCACCTATATTGTCTGTGCAAAAACAAGATATTAATATCGACAATTAAGCATTAAAATATCGTTATTTTGATATACTATGGTTAACATGCTGGAAAAAGAACTGAATGAACTCAAAGAAGACTCTTCTGCCGACAGGTTTATCCTTGCCCTTTCCGAAAAACAGGGAAAACCGATCAGCACACTGAGTGACAAACAGATTATGGATGTCATGAAACTGTGGAATCCCGATCAGCACACAATGGAACTGGTCAGGGATTCTCTGGAACGCGGCAGCCGCAAGGATCTGATCAGACTGCTCACACCGGAGAAATACTACTTTCCTCCGGGTTCTTCCGTTTCCATCAGTAAATCCGCCAGATACGTGCAGACAAACGAATTCCATAATCATGATTATTTTGAAATAGAATGTGTGCTCGACGGCAGTGCCAACCATCACTCACTGATGGGCGATTACTCCCTGAATGAGCATGACATCGTGCTGATTCCTCCACATGTGAAACATGATCTTGATGTGGTGGATAAAGGCACAGTGATCAATCTCGGCATCCGCTCCAGTACATTCCGTTCTGAATTCGCCGATATCCTGAAGAATGACATCGGTATCTCCTCTTACTTTGAAAATATCATGTACGGAACATTCAACAGCGAGATCATTATCAGGCAGAGCCTGGACACTTTCATGATTGAACTGATCCTGATGATGTACCAGAAACAGAAGCAGTATCCCTCCGATACCGATATCATCAGTAATCATCTGATGGCATCATTCCTGTTCCGTATGTTTGAAGTTTCCCGTGCAAATCTCATGGTGGACATCACCCAGTCAGCCACCGCCAAAGCAGGAAAGATCCGCAAATACATTTATGATCATCCCGACACCGCAACCCTCAGCGAACTGTCCGGTATCTTTTACATGTCTGAAGCTTATATTTCAAGATACCTGAAGCAGAAGCTGCATATCAGCTTTTCCGACCTAGTAAAGGAAGCACGCATCAACAAAGCAAAAGAACTGCTGATCCGGACAGATCTCTCCGTTCTTGAAATCTCCCAGCATATCGGATACAGTTCCCAGTCGCACTTTATTCATGTCTTTCACGAAACCGTCGGTTCCAGCCCTCTGCAGTACCGGATCCGCGGAACACAGAATCCGTAACTGCCTGCCAACGGGACGCATACGGGACGCAAAATCCATGTTTTATATGAATTTGCAAGGACACTGCAGAATCGGTAAGAATACTCAAAAGCCCTTATTTATGCGGAAAGCGAAAAAAAAGCACTGTATGTACAGTGCCAACCCATCGACCCGTGGTGGGGACGATGGGACTTGAACCCACACGGTGTTGCCACCATCGGATTTTAAGTCCGATGCGTCTGCCGATTCCGCCACATCCCCAGATAATAAAAAATGGAGGTTCCTGCCGGACTTGAACCGGCGATCACAGAGTTGCAGTCTGTTGCCTTACCACTTGGCTAAGGAACCATTTACCATGCTTAATCATTATACGTAAACTCAAAGGAAAAAGCAATCAGCAATTGGCAAATGTCATTTCAGAGATACAATAACAGTATGGTAGGGATTGACATCGTACAGATCAGCAGGATCAAGCTGGACACACCCGTTGTGTCATATATACTCACGGATAAGGAAATGCAGGAGCTGGAAAAGAAATCCGGCGAGCAGGCAAAGCTGAACTACGCAGCCGGACGGTTTGCGGCCAAGGAAGCAATTTTCAAGGCCACCCAGGACCGCGGTTATCTGCAGTACAGCATCCTGACAGCCGCCAACGGAGCACCGTATGTGGATGGACATCCCGAAATCAGTATCAGTATTTCACATGACGGCGGTATCGCAGCCGCGATTGTCATGATTCCCTGACAGCATATGCTGTCTTTTTTATTGCAGACTGCGGCGTTCCAGCTGTCTGCCGATCACAAGGTACCGGTCGGTTGATGCAACGGATACACATGTCTGCAGGGTTATGATACGGTCCTCCGGCACCAGTTCAACACCCGTGCTGTACAGCTCGTATTTCTTCATCTCCTGCATCATATTCGTATAATACCAGTCTTCAAAATCAATCTGGTTGTATTCAAGCCCCTCCAGCGGATACTGATACCCGTCAATCGTTTCGGTCGGACAGTCCACCACCAGCGCTGTCTCATAAAAGCGGATTTCTTCATCATTCAGTAAGACAAACCACCTGTGTTTCTCATACGCAGCCGGATCGGACAGCAGTTTGAGCGGTGTAAAACGAAGTGTTCTGTCTGAGGAATAGGACTCCTCAACATAATGACCGTACAGAAGCAGATTCTGATCATCCCCCGAGATGTCATTGCGGAAATCCAGGAATACGGTGCCTACCGGATCATATTCCCCGCTCTGCCAGTTTCTGCGCAGATAGTAATCATTGTCATAACTCTGGGCCACCGGTTCACACAGCATACCGTCCGCAAAGGCAATCATACCGACAATATCGGCGTTCTCCGCATGTGCTTCCAGGTACGCTTCCCGCAGTGCCGCAATCTGTTCCGGCAGAAATCCATATTCGGGCTCAGGCGTCGGCTCGGGTGTCGGTTCCGGTGTCGGGGCTGGCGTTGGAGTAACTGTCGGCAGCGGTGTTTCCGGGATCGCTGCTTCCGCATCCGGATCCCCTGCTCTTCTGCTGTGCGCATGCAGCAAACCACCTGCCGCAGACAGGCAGAGCAGTACAACCAGTATGATTTTTACGGGTGTCCTGAGTTTTCTCTTTTTCTTCATGCTCACCATTCTAGCACAAACAGAATCACCCGGACCTGCCGTTCACGCCTGAAAAAAGGAACCGCATCTGCGGTTCCTGTACGGGTATATCAGTGACGTCTGAAATTCTTCGGATCGGAGCGGTACTGGTCGAGTGCCTGCTGGGTATTGTTCATCATGCTCTCCAGTTTTTCTTCATCCCACTGTCCGTTCCTCTGCATACCGGAGATCATATTCATTGCTTTCCGTGTCTTTTCAAACTGATTCAGAAGCTTGTTTACATCATTGACGGTTGTGCCGGAACCCTTGGCAATACGGCGTTTCATCGTACTGCGGATCTTCTGCGGATTCTCACGCTCATACTTGGTCATGGACTGTATGATTGCCTTGGTCTTCTTCATACTGTCGTTTGCTTCGCCTTCATTGATCAGATCCGAATACTGCGAGAAGCCCGGCAGCATCTTCAGTATACCGCTCAGGGGACCGAGTTTCTGGAACTGCTCCAGCTGTGAAAGCATATCGTTCAGATCAAACTTGCCTTCCATCATGCGCTTGGCTGCACGCTCGGCAAGCTCCATATCCATCTTTTCCTGTGCCTTTTCAACCAGGGTAACCACATCACCCATACCGAGGATACGGTCTGCCATACGTTCCGGATAAAAGGCATCCATGTCTTCGATCTTCTCGCCTTCACCGACAAACTTAATGGGCACATTCGTGATTCTGCGTACGGACAGCACACCGCCGCCTCTGGAATCACCGTCAAACTTCGTAACAACAAGACCTGTCAGCGGCAGACGGTTAGAGAACTCTCTTGCCACGTTGACGATATCCTGACCGATCATTGCATCTACTGTCAGCAGTATGTCATCCGCATGCACGAGATTGTTGATATCCGTAAGCTCCTGCATCAGCTCTTCATCAATGTGCAGACGGCCTGCCGTATCAATGAAGACCATATCATAGCCTTTTTCCTGCGCATACTTCATACCCTGACGCACTGTCTCAAGAGCAGCGACCTCAGGTCCCAGTGAGAATACTTCAACACCGATTTCCTCACCGAGTGTCTTCAGCTGATCGATGGCAGCGGGACGGATTACGTCTGCCGCAATCATCATCGGCGCTTTATTGTATTTGTTGACCGCAATCCTTGCAATCTTGGCCGTACTGGTTGTTTTACCGGTACCCTGAAGACCGACCATCATAACCGTTGTGATGCCGTTCTCTTTGAAATTCAGTTCAGCCTGTTCCGTACCAAGCAGTTCAATGATCTCATCATGGACGATCTTGACCAGCATTTCGCCCGGTTCAACACTGCTGAGTACTTCCTCACCTCTTGCCTTCTCCCGGATATCATCCAGGAACTGTTTGACAATCCGGTAGTTCACATCTGCTTCCAGAAGCGCCAGACGCACTTCCTTCAGCATATCCTCCATATTCGCGTCGGTCAGTTTGCCTTTGCCGGCGATATTCCGCATCGTTTTATTCAAACGTTCACTCAATGAGTCAAAAGCCATATTCAGTCTCCTTCATGCACCGTAATTGTAGCATATCAGCTACGAAAAAGGAGGAACGGCGTCCTCCCCATCATTTACTTTGAATTGTCCAGCATCTGCTGCAGCATATCAATGAAATCGTCGATTTTATCCTCAGGGATTCCTTTGGTCACCGACTTTCCCCAGTCCACCACAACACTGCGGATGACAGGAATCATGTCCTCACCTTTCTGTGTGAGGTACAGATGATATCTGCGGCGGTTGTTCTCATCACGGTCACGGCGGATATAGCCGTTATCCTCCAGGAAGGTTGCACTGCGGGCAATCCTTGTCTTGTCAATGGACAGACGGTCGGAGATCTCATCCTGGCACATGCCCGGCTGATGATGCAGGTTCAGCAGCATAAAGAACTGATGACCGACGAGTCCGGTTGAACTCAGGCGCTCATTCAGATATCTTCTCCGGTGTCTTTCCAGAATACCGATTCTGGCACCCAGATGCCTCATTTTATCTGTCATGCTGTCTTTCTTCTCACTCATACGGTCACCTTCACGAATCTGCTTCCTGCAGTTTTGCACGCTGGTTGATTTCTCTCATTATTATTATAAGCATCGGCACGGCAAGTACAAGCGAACAAACGTCCGCGGATGCCTGCGCAATCTTCAGACCTTCCACACCCATTGTGCGGTTCAGTATAATCATCAGAGGAATCAGGAAGATGCACTGTCTGGAAAGACCGAGAATCGTAGCACCGACCGGACGGCCGATTGCCTGGTACAGTCCGTTGATGATCATAACCCAGCAATGCGCAAACAGTACGACGCACTGCAGACGGACCATATATGAACCGGTGTCTATAATCATCTGATCGGACGTGGTAAACAGACCGACAACCGCAGGCGCAGCAATAAACAGCAGTGAGCCCATGATGAGACTGATCAGTGCACCGTAAGCAGTCGTAGCCCAGAAGGCATGTCTGACACGCTTGTATTTACCGGCACCCCAGCAGTATCCGGCAATCGGCTGGAAGCCCTGGCCGAAGCCCATGACCATGGAACCGAGGAACATCATGCAGCGGTTGGAAACCGATACGGCCGCAAGCACGGAATCACCGTAGCTGCCCGCATACTGGTTCGTAAGCACACTGGTGAAGCTCATCAGTGTAGTACGCAGGAAGGACGGAATACCCATACGGGCAATCTCCGAATAAATCTCCCTTGAAGGTTCGAAGTGTTTGGGCGCAATACTGATCAGACTGTTGCCCTTCATATACGGATACAGAAGAACAATGAAGCTGACCACCTTGGAAATACCTGTAGCGGCTGCCGCACCGGCAACGCCCCAATGAAACAGGAAGATGAAGATCGGGTCGAGGACAAGGTTTACCACACATCCTGAAACAAGACCGATCATGGAGTATGTGGTCGAACCTTCCGAACGCAGTGTCTGTGAAAGCACTGTATTGCCGATCGTAAACGGTGCCGAAGCCAGAATGAACGTAGCATAATCAATGGAGTACTGAGCGGAGTTTTCAGTAGCTCCGAGCATCCGGACAAAATCACGCCGGAAGATAAACATAATCACAGCAACAACGGAGACAAAGATCATGGATGAATAGAATGCCGTCGCTGCCGTACGTGATGCTTTATCATAGTTCTTTGCCCCGAACAGTCTGGACATATAACTCGATGCACCGATACCGAACCCCATCCCCACTGCTCTCAGCATAAACATGAGAGAATTGTTTACACCGACGGCAGCCGTCGCATAGGTACCGAGCGTACTGACAAAATACGTGTCCGCAAGGTTATAGAACGAATCGATCAGCATCGAAATCACCATCGGCAGTGCAATGATCGGAACCACCTTGAATACAGGCTCTTCCAGCATCAGCCGGTAACGCTTTTCTCTTGCCGCATTTGTTCTGTTGTCGCTCATACGGATATCCCCCTTCTTGTTTAAAGCAACTGTTGTCAGTATCAACAATAAACAGAATCGGGAAATCCGTCAACCTCGCGGACTTTATCATTCATAAATTTTACAATGTTACTGCATTGCCGACTTCATGCGTTCCGAAAGAAACGACACCTTTTCCGCAATCACCTCACAGTTATAGAAGTAATTCTCATTGCCCTGGTAGTTGTTGGAGCTCAGGCGTCCCTTGATGCCGATCAGATCCCCGGGTTTGCAGACAGATGCACATTCCTCAGCAATGCCCTTCCAGAGCACAACGCGGAATACATCCGTAGACAGTGAACCGTCTTCATTCCGGAATGCCTTGTCTGTCTCCACAAGCATATGCGCAACGGCATTGCCTTTGGATGTCATCTGAATCTCCGGGATCTCCTTTACCCTACCTACAAGCACACACTGATTGATCATAAACAGCCTCCTTCTTCGTGCAGTACACTGATTATCGCAGTCGCAATCCGCAAATACAAAAGCGTGTATTCGCTGATTTCTGCAGATTCCGCAAATACTTTAAGACTGTATTTGCATTCATATGCACTGCCGGCAAATTAGGCACATGCAAGAAAAAAGGGAACTAAATGTTCCCCAGTTTCTTTTCGTTCTTGATTGCCTTCTTGGCCTTGCGGACGTCCTCTGTCCATTTGCAGGCACCGCCGCATGATGAACAGCTTCCCGAGCATCCCTTTCCGGAACGCCTCAGATACCGGATATCCGCAATTACAATGACCGCCAGAATAAGCGCAACCACAACTGACGGCAGATTCATCCTGCTCACCTCCTGCAGAATCATCATAACCGATTCATGTTGAAAGTCAATTAGTTTGCGCTAACTTATAAGTAAAAGAATGATCCGCCTTTTGAGCGGACCATCTTTACTCTTCGGATGTTTCTTTCTTGATATAGACATCTCTGGGTTTGGAACCCTGGGCAGGACCGATGACACCCTGTGCTTCCAGCATATCGATCATGCGGGCTGCACGGTTGTATCCGATACCGAAACGTCTCTGCAGCAGTGACGTGGAAGCCTTCTGCGCTTCGATGACATAATCCTTGATCTGTTCGAACATAGGATCATCATCCGAGCTGACGACAGCCGTACCGTCATTCCCTTCAACACCTTCCAGTCTGACAAACGCATCATCATAGAACGGTGTTGCCTGGTTGGATACATCCTCCGTGATTCTGGCGACTTCTTCATCGGTGACATATACACCCTGCACACGCAGCGCATTGGATTCACCGATCGGCATATACAGCATATCGCCGTTGCCGAGCAGGCGTTCCGCACCGACATGATCCAGAATCGTACGTGAGTCAATACCGGAGGAAACGCTGAAGGCAATACGTGAAGGAATGTTTGCTTTGATGATACCGGTGATGACATCGGTTGAAGGTCTCTGGGTAGCGACGATCAGGTGAATACCGGCAGCTCTGGCCAGCTGTGTAATACGCTGGATGGAGCTTTCAACTTCTTTACCGGCAACGATCATCAGGTCGGCAAGCTCATCGATAATAACCACGATGTACGGCATCAGTTCTTCGGGAACCTCATTGCCCTGATCATCAGGTCTTGTGATCTTGCCCTGCTTTACCTTCTCGTTATATGTCTGGATATTACGGACACCGTTTTTGGAGAACTTGTCATACCGGTCATCCATGATCTTGACGATGACTTTCAGGGCATTGGAAGCCTGCGCTGCATCATTGATGACAGGTCCGATCAGGTGAGGAACACGCTTGTACGGCGTGAATTCAACCTTCTTCGGGTCAACCAGCAGCAGCTTTACTTCATCCGGCTTTGTACGCAGCAGGAATGAGGTAATGATGGCATTCATACAGACGGATTTACCGGAACCTGTAGCACCGGCAATCAGCAGATGCGGCATCTTGTCGAGACGGCATGTCACGGTATTACCCAGCAGGTCTTTACCGAGGAAAAACAGCATCGGCTGTTCCTGGCCGTCCGGCGCATTGCGCACCAGTTCCTTCATCTTGACCGGTGTAGCCTTGACGTTCGGTATTTCGATACCGACTGCGTAGTGTCCCGGAATCGGCGCTTCAATACGCACATCCTTGACTGCCAGCTGCATCTTTATATCATCCGCAAGACTCAGGATCTTGGAGACTTTCACACCGACTTCCGGTCTGATTTCATATTTCGTAACCGCAGGACCGATATGCGTATCGATCAGCTCTGCCTTGATATCAAAGTTGTTCAGCACCTGAATGAGAAGCTCACCCTTCTCCTTGGCCGCCTTGGCATTCAGATCATCATTGACCGAACGCGGTACGGGATCCAGCAGGGTTTCCTTCGGCAGACGGTATGACTTCATATCTCTGACCGTAGGCGGTGCTTTCTGCGGTTTGGGTGCTGCCGCATGTCTCGGTGCCGGTGCCGGTACAATTTCCTCTTCCGGCTCTTCCGGTTCAAATTCTTCAAAGACAGGCTCCGGTTCCTCTGCAGGTTCCGGTTCTGGAGTATACGGCACCGGTTCCTTTACAGTACGCACAACGGCCTGGGGCTGGTTCTGATGGTCGATCAGATCATCAATGCTCATGAACACAGTTCTCTGCACCGCTTCTTCAACCGGCACCTTCCTTGAAGGCACCATATCCTCAATATCCGGTTCATTGTCAACACGGATATCCAGCGGACTTCTCTGCACCGGCGGCGCATCCGCATCCACGGCTCTCGGTATCGTCACACCTTCGAGCTTCGCTGTTTCATCGATCTTCAGTGACAGCTGCTTCTGCGGCTCCGGCTGTTCCTTTGCCGGCAGTGCGGCCGGAACAGGTTCCGTGTAATACGGCTCGGCATCCTCATATTCATCATCATCGCCATACTCCTCATCGTCATCATCTTCATAGATTTCAACGGTGGAGAAGTATTCCTTCACATGGTTGAATGCCTGCTTATATACATCCAGGCTGACCAGCAGGATCGCCGCAATGATAAACAGAACGGCAATGACAAGAACGGTTCCGTTGTAATCGACCAGCAGCGTTGTGCCGCTGAGCAGCACGGCACCGATGAGACCGCCTCCGACTTCCCGTGTAAGCGGAAGCGTAAAGTATTCCTTCGGGTTCTGTATATATGCCCGCAGAACATCGAGTCCCTTCAGACTGTGGTCGGTATCGGAATATGAGCACCAGAGCAGAATAGCCAGCACGATCAGAACGATGGCCAGCGGATTCTTGCTTAAGGTATTGCCGTTCTTTCTGTTATAAATAGTGACCAGGATCTGGGCGATAATCACCATCATGATCACAAAATAGTATTTTCCGAAAATAAAACGCTGCAGCTCACTCAGTTTTTCACCGATAAAGCCCATCTTCATATAACCGACGATAGTAAGCGCAGAAAGGATCACAATCGTGATCCATTGTCTGATTTCTTCATCGTGGGCCTGCTGGGCTTTTGTTTTGCGTTTGCTGCGGGTGGCTGTTTTCTTCTTTTTTGTCACGCTTTCCCTCACTAATCCTTTGTATTGATCTCGACGATTGCCGGCAGGATCATCGGTCTCTTGCCGGTCTCCCGCATAACATAGCGGCTGATCTTCTCGCGGGCATCCGCACGGCATGATGTATTGTCATATTCTCCGGCCGCAACGGCTTCGTTGATTGTCCGTTCCATAATATTGCCGATTTCCTTGATGATGTAGTCCGCATCCTTCAGGTAGATAACACCGCGGCTCTGCACATCCGGTCCGCCGATAATTTCCTTGGTGGCGTGATTCACAACCACACCGACAATGATTGCACCATCCGTGCTCAGCAGTTCCCTGTCCTTCAGGACCATACCGCTGGCTTCCAGATTCTCGCTGCCGGAAACCAGAATATCCCCTACCGGTACATTGTCATAGTTCCGCTGCAGCAGACCGTTCTCAATGCAGGCAACCTGACCGTTGTCGAGAACGATGATATTGTTGGCCGGATAGCCCATATCAAGCGCAATATTGGCGTTGGAAATCAGCTGTCTGTAGTCGCCCTTGACCGGCAGATAATACTGCGGGTTCAGCAGGAAGATCATCATCTTCAGATCTTCCACCGAGGCATGCATGGACAGCGCTTTTCTGGAATCGATTGAATGCACGTTGGATGTTTCCTTGTACAGACCGTCTTCCATGGCACTGGCTTCACGCTCCGTATTCGGCACTGCCGGACTGGCGATGATCACGGTATCCGTCGGCCGCAGCTGGATGACATCGTCTTCACGTGTCGCAATCGTACGCACCTTCTTGAATATCGTGGAACCTGTTCCGCTGATCAGCACCATGACATTTTCCGCTTCGTTGTCAAAGTTCTGCGGCGCAATGTCAAGACCTGCCGGAATCCGGTAATACCCTAGCTGGGCCATATCCTGCATCAGATTTCTGAGCTCTTCGTCATAGATCATGACCTTGCGGTTGTACTTGTTCGCAAGTTCAATCAGTTCAATGACACGGTACAGATTCTGGCTGTACACCGTAGCGACAATACGGCCTTTGGCTTCTTCAAAATACGGCTCCGCAAGATCGGTGATGCGGTGTCCGGGTGAAGAGTGGCCGGGTCTCGTTGCACCGTTTGATTCGGCCAGCAGTGCCAGGATACCCTTGGTTCCGAGTTCCATGACATCAAGCATGTCAAACCGGAACGCTTCCGTCTTGGTATCATAGTCCACTACAAATTCACTGGTATAGACGACATAGCCGTCCTCTGTTTTGATGGCCACACCGAAACCGTCCGCAATCGACTGGGTCGTTCCGAACGTACGCACTTCCGTGGTGCCGATTTTGAATGAAACACCTCTTCTCACCCGGTGGATATTCAGGTCCTTCAGACCTTCCTTGCGGGCGATTCTCTCAAAAATCTTCGCGGTCAGCGGTGACATGTACACCGGCAGATTTACTTCCTTCAGAAGATTGGCCAGTGCGCCCATGACATCATCATGGCCGTGGGTAATAATAAGACCTTTGATTCTCTTTTCATTCTCTTTTACATATTCGAAATCCGGTATGATTTTCTCAATACCGAGCTGATCTGCATTTGGATACTTCATGCCGCAGTCAATCAGGAAAATATCGTCATTATTCTCGATGACATACATGTTCTTGCCGTCTTCATCAAGACCGCCAAGGGCGAAAAGGCGTACTTTGCTCATAAACCCTCCATCCTTTTTAATAATATTTATTATAATTCAAAACCACTGTACCCACAATGAAGGTGCAGGCATTAATTACTTCTGAACCGCTTCACCGTCAAGACTGTAGCTCTTGACATCCGTGATTTTCACCCGGACAAGATCACCGACCGCAATATTGTGTCCGGTAAAATTGACCAGTTTGTTCTCACGGCTGTAGCCGGCATATACTTCTCCGTTCTTCTTGGACGGACCGTCACAGAGCACTTCGAGTTCCCTGCTCAGATATGCCTCGTTGTTTTCACGCGCATAACGGGTAATGCGCTCATTCAGAACAGCAAGACGCTGTTTTTTGACTTCTGCCGGAATCGTATCCTCCATCCTGGCCGCAGGCGTGCCCTCCCGGGGAGAATAGATAAAAGTAAATGCCGAGTCAAACCGGCAGTAATCCACCAGTTTCAGAGTTTCCTCAAACTGTTCATCCGTCTCACCGGGGAAGCCGACGATCAGGTCTGTTGTAAAGGTGATTTCCGGAATCCGTGCCTTCATATCGTCAAAGAGCGCCCGGTAGCTGTCCGCCGTGTAGCCGCGGGCCATTCTCCGCAGCACTTCATCGGAGCCGCTCTGAACGGGGAGGTGCAGGGATTTCATTATGTTCTCATGCCGTTTCATGGCATCGATCGTTGTTGAACTGTAATCACGGGGATGAGATGTATAGAACCTGATCCGGTCGATTCCCGTTTCGGCAACCGCATCCAGCAGGTCGGTGAAACCGTCCGCCATCTGCAGATCCTTGCCGTATGCATTGACATTCTGGCCCAGCAGCGTCACTTCCCTGCCGCCGGCCGCATGAAACTGCCTGACTTCCGCCAGCACCGCATCCATCATCCTGCTGCGCTCGCGTCCGCGTGTATACGGCACAATGCAGTATGTGCAGAATTTGTTGCAGCCGTACATGATATTCACAAAGGCTTTGTGGCGTCTTTGCCGTTCCACCGGCATGCCTTCCACAACTTCACCCGGCACGGACTGCACCGCAATCAGCTGCCCTTCCTCTTCATATACTCTCTTGAGCAACTCCGGGAATTCCGCAAGATTATGCGTACCGAACACAAGGTTGATCTGCGGATACTTCCGGCGGATCTCATCCACGATACCCTCTTCCTGTGCCATACAGCCGCACAGCGCGAAGATTTTATCGGGATGGGCACGCTTCAGTGTCTTCAGATTGCCGATTTCACCCAGAACATGTTCTTCTGCAGCCCTGCGCACCGCACAGGTATTGAAGATCAGAACATCCGCTTCCTCCTGTGTTTCCGCTGCCGTAAACTGCATCTGTTCCAGCATACCGGCAAGTGTTTCACCGTCACGCACATTGGCCTGGCAGCCGTATGTACGCACAAAATATGTCCTGCCTCTTCCGAGTCCCAGAACATCTTCCGGCATGGAGAATCCGGTTCTTCTGATATCGCCTTTCAACTGTTTCATCATGTCTTTCATGTCAACTTCTGAATTATACAGGAAACCCCTGAAAAACCAAAGAAAAAGCTTCGCGAACGAAGCTTTATTCTGAACTGATTACTTAACTTCGATTGCTTCTACAGGGCAAGTTCCTGCGCAGGCACCGCATTCAACACAGACTTCTGCATTGCAAACGGACTTACCTTCGTCATCAAGTTCAAGAGCGCCGACAGGGCACGCACCTACGCATGCGCCGCATCCGACACAAAGTTCTCTGTTAATATTTGCTGGCATGTTTCTCATTCCTCCTGAATTGATTATAGCATTTGTGTAAAAATGTTCAATAATTTGACACTCCCCATGCCTAAAGGCAGGGGATTCTTGCTGCCTGCCGAATAAGATCGGCTGGTCTGTCCGTTTCCGGTGGACCACAGCGCAAGATGTGGCTGTGCCATCAGCCTTCACAGGGCAGAGCCTATAGCTCCCTGTGCAGTATGTCTGG
>JAFUCL010000076.1 GCA_017459725.1 Solobacterium sp.
ACGAGCTTTTCTGCGCTTTCATTTTGCTTTGTACTTCCATTATATCTGTCATTTCTGCTCTGCATAGGTCCTTAAGACATTAAAAACTCCCCTGACAAAGGGAGCTTTCATCTAAAGGGAACCTTCACTTAAAATTGACCCTATTTTTTCCCGTATAAATGTACACTTGCCTGTTCGCAGATAATGGGGGACAATGCATACGTAAGTGGTCTGCAATAATGAATTATCAAAGTGATTACAATCTGAAGGACTCCGTGTTTTACGAAACATATTATCTGGACGGCGAAAAAGTCAGGGTATATGAGACCGAAGACGGCTGGCAGTCTGCAGTATACGTGGAAAAGAACAGGCATTTCGATCTTGTTTTCGAATACACAAAGAAATTTGATCTCCTCTTTGATCTGAAAGAGGATCTTTCCCGCATCCTGCTGGTTGGCGGCGCAGGTTTTTCGTACCCCAAACATGTGCTCTCTTCACGCCGTAATACGGAGATGACGGTCATTGACCTTGATCCGACCGTATATGACACAGCCATGAACTATTTCTACCTGGATGAGCTGTTCCTGAAGTACCCTGACACACAGGATCGCCTGCGTTTCATCAATGCGGAAGGACGTGACTGGCTGGAAACACACGATGAAGTATTCGAAGCCATCATCCATGATGCGTATGACGGCTTCATGCCTGCCATAACGCTGCTTACCAAGGAAGCCTGTGAAACCGTCAAAAAACACCTGACTCCTGATGGTATATACACTGTTAACCTGCCCGGGCACTTCTCGCTGGCCGGATCGGAGTTCATGCTGAACTGCCTCCATACACTTCGTCAGGTATTTGCGCATGTACTGCTGGTCAGAGCACCGGCTCCCGGAGCGAGCGAAAACACCAACTATGTTGTCTTTGCCTCGGACTGCTATGCGCAAATTGCCGGCATGATGCACTACGATGATGCAAGAGCCAGAGTCTACCACGACAAAAACATAGATGCCGTCAGGGAAAACTATGCCTGGTAGCTTAAACCCGGACAGAACTGCCTGGATTTTACAATGCGCATCCGTGTATTATTTCGTTGTTTTGAGCTAAAATGGACACAGGTTCATCACCCGATGAATACCTGATATAAACAGGAGGAAATAACAATGCATTGTACAAAACAGATTCTCAGCGATCTGATCTGGGTCGGCGCAGATGACCGCAGACTGACCTGCTTCGAAGGTGTTTACGGCGTTCCCAACGGCGTATCCTACAACTCATACGTACTGCTGGATGAAAAGACCGTACTCTTTGATACCGTGGACAAAGCTGTATCACGCACATTCTTCGACAATGTCGCCTATGCCCTGGGTGACCGCAAACTGGATTACCTGGTTATCCACCATATGGAACCGGACCACGCAGCTACGATCGAAGATCTGATCCTGCGTCATCCCGAAACAGAGATCGTCTGCAGCGCCATGATCAGAACAATGCTTTCACAGTATTTCGATTATGACATGAGCAGCCGCATCCATCTGGTTAAGGAAGGTGACACGCTTTCCACCGGCAAACATAACCTGACATTCGTGTCTGCACCGATGGTGCACTGGCCGGAAGTCATGATGTCCTATGACACCACCGACGGCATTCTCTTTACAGCCGATGCGTTCGGTACATTCGGTGCCCTGAACGGACATATCTTCGCGGATGAAGTGGACTTCATGCACGACTGGCTCGATGAAGCACGCCGTTACTACACCAATATCGTCGGCAAATACGGTCCGCAGGTTCTGAATGTACTGAAGAAAGCCTCTGCGCTTGATATCAAGTATGTATGTCCGCTGCACGGTTTTGTCTGGAGAAGCCACTTCGGTGATTTCCTGGAGAAGTACACACAGTGGGCTTCCTATACACCGGAAGTCAAGGGTGTATGCCTTGCCTACGCTTCCGTATACGGACACACGGAGAACATGGCTAATATCCTGGCCGGCAAACTCGTTGACCGCGGTGTTCCGGTGGAGATGTTCGATACATCCGTCATCCCTGCCTCCAACATCATTGCCAGCGCCTTCAAGAACAGCCATCTCGTCTTTGCGGCTACCACATACAATGCCGGTGTCTTTGTCACCATGGAAAACCTGCTCAGAGACCTGGCTGCCCACAACCTGCAGAACCGTAAAATCGCTCTGCTGGAAAACGGCACCTGGGGACCTGCTGCAGCGAATGAAATGAAGAAGATTCTCTCCCCGCTCAAGGGAACGGAATTCATCGGCGATACCATCACGATCAAGTCTTCCATGAAGGCTTCCACGATGGATCAGCTCGACGTACTGGCTGATGCCATTGCGGCTGACATCGTACCGCAGGTAAAGACAAACACCGAACCGGCTGTTGTTACCAAGGCTGTTGTAGAGAACGAAGCATTCTTCAAGCTCACCTACGGTCTGCAGATCCTGACAACCCTGAATGACGGTAAGGATTACGGCTGTGTCATCAACTCCGGTGTGCAGGTTGCGGAAGGCGACCCCAAGAAGTTTGCTGTATCCGTGATCAATGCCAACAACACCTGTGACATGATTAAAAAGAGCGGTGTCTTCAATGTCAGTGTTCTGACCGAAGAAACACCTTACTCCGTATTCCAGCACTTCGGATTCCAGTCCGGCAGAGATGTCGACAAGTTCGCTGATGTGACATATACAGAGCGCACCGCCAACGGTGTCCGCTATGTACCGCAGTACACCAACGCTGTCATCAGCTGTGAAGTCATCCAGGCAATTGACCTCGGCAAATCCACGCTGTTTATCGGCAACGTCATTGAAAGCAAAACACTCAGCAATGCGCCGAGTGCCACCTACGCTTACTATCATGCCCACATCAAGCCGAAGAAGAAGCCGGAACCGGAACAGAAGGAAGGCTGGAGATGCAAGGTCTGCGGATACTTCTACGAAGGTGCCGAACTGCCTGCCGACTTTGTCTGCCCGCTGTGCAAACACGGACCGGAAGACTTCGAATATGTACCGGCTGTTACCGTAAAGAAGCAGAAAGGCTTTATCTGCAAAATCTGCGGACACTTCGAACCGTTTGAAGGTGATGAACTTCCGGCGGACTACACATGTCCTCTCTGCAAGCACGGCAGAGAAGACTTCGAACCGGCTGAACGTTAATACATCAGGAAGATGCAGGAAACTGCATTTTCTTTTTGTCTTCTCATTTTACTCGGTAGTAACCGAGTCGGTTGAAACCGAGTAAAAATCAGGCCGGAACCAGCACACCGTCTCCGCAGACAATCTGATTCTCATTGATCTGCCTGATCTTTATAAATAAAGAAGGACTT
The DNA here is from genome assembly GCA_017459725.1 of Solobacterium sp. Lineage (GTDB taxonomy): Bacteria > Bacillota_I > Bacilli_A > Erysipelotrichales > Erysipelotrichaceae > Bulleidia. The sequence continues at coordinate 3,311 of JAFUCL010000076.1, forward strand.
TTACATGCCGCATACAGTATAGTTTTTATAAAGAAGGAGATAATACAGCCATGAAAGCAATTACCAACGGAAAGATCATTACCGTAACCGGTCCTGTGTATGAAAACGGCACGATACTCTTTGAGAACGGCAAAATCACCGCAGTCGGTGAAAACATCGAAATTCCCGCAGGAACGGAAGTCTTTGACGCAAATGGAGGCATCGTTACCCCGGGACTGATCGACATTCACACACATATCGGTGTCTTCGGATCCGTACAGACCATGCCCGGCGCATCCGACGGCAATGAACGCACAGATCCCATTACCCCTGAAGTAAGAGCACTGGATGCCATCAACCCGACCGACATCGCCATCTCTGCAGCCAGGGAAGCAGGCTTTACGACAATCTACACCCTGCCCGGATCTGCCAACCTGATCGGCGGCACCGGCACAGCCCTTAAATTACGCGGACATACAGCGGATGAAATGATCATTCCGGGAACAGAGATGATGAAATTCGCACTCGGTGAAAATCCCCGCAGAGTCTACGGTTCCAACAACCGTATGCCTGCCACCCGTATGGGAAATGCAGCCCTGATCAGAAAAACCCTGTTTGAGGCAAAGAACTACTCCGATGCCCTGAAGAAGTTTGAAAACGGTGAAGGCGACAAACCGAAGCCTGACTTCAAGCTGGATGCTCTGGTTCCGGCCATCCGCGGTGAAATGAAGTGCCGTATCCACGCCCACCGCAACGATGACATCATGACGGCTGTACGTCTTGGTAAGGAATTCGGTCTGGACTTCACGGTTGAGCACTGTACCGAAGGCTGGAGAGTCAAGGATGTACTGGCTGCCGAAAACGTTACCTGCATGGTCGGTCCGGTCATGATGGGACCGCTGAAGGAAGAGATGTGGGGCGAACGTCTCGATACAGCAAAACAGCTTGTTGAAGCAGGCGTCAATATCTGTCTGATTGCGGATATGGGCTATGATACAAAATGGCTGCCGATCAAGATCGGTGTGCTGATCCGTGAAGGCCTGGACGCTGAAGAAGCCCTGAAAGCTGTCACGATCAACCCGGCAAGGGTAATGGGACTCGGTGACAGGATCGGTTCCCTGGAAGCCGGCAAGGATGCGGACATTGCGGTATTTGACGGCGATCCGTTCTCCAACATGACAAAGTGCATTCATACCGTCATTGACGGCGAAATCTGGCAGTAAGTATCCGATCAAAAAGGAGAAGCCTCGGAAGGTTTCTCCTTTTATAGTGTTCATAACGATGTATGCAGATCAGTATTCCAGGTTCTTTTCCGTTTCCTTGGAGAAGATATGCGCGACTTTGCCGTCAAAGGACAGGTGTACGGTCTGTCCGACATAATCCTGAATACCGCCTTCGGTCGGTACAATGACAATGGCGTCCTTGCCGTTGACGGACATATGCAGATGACAGGAGGAACCCATCCGTTCCGATACATCCACAACGCCGGCGATACCCTGATCCGCAAGCACAAGATGTTCCGGACGCACACCCAGCGTAACGGACTGCGGCTTCACATCGTGCGCCTTAAGCCGTTCCTGCTTTTCCGCAGCGAGTTCCACGGATATACCCGGCGTTTCCACATAATACTTTCCGTCCTTCAGCACCAGTTCCGCATCAAATAAATTCATCTGCGGTGTGCCGATGAACCCTGCCACAAACAGGTTGCTCGGATGATCGAAGACTTCCTGCGGAGTAGCAATCTGCTGAATGAAACCGTCCTTCATAACAACAATCCGGTCACCCAGCGTCATGGCTTCCGTCTGGTCATGCGTTACATAAATAAACGTCGTATTAATCTTCTTGCGCAGCTTGATGATTTCTGCACGCATCTGGTTTCTCAGCTTGGCATCCAGATTGGACAGCGGTTCATCCATGAGCAGCACCTTCGGATTACGTACAATGGCACGGCCGATTGCAACTCTCTGCCGCTGACCGCCGGAAAGCGCCTTGGGCAGACGGTCCAGATAATCCGTAATGTCGAGTATTTCGGCAGCTTCATTCACTTTGCGGTCGATCTCTTCCTTCGGAGTTTTCTTGATCTTCAGGGAATACGCCATGTTTTCTCTTACCGTCATATGCGGATACAGTGCATAGGACTGGAAGACCATTGCAATATCCCTGTCTTTAGGCTCAACGGCATTCATCAGCGCACCGTCGATATACAGCTCACCGCCGGAGATTTCCTCAAGCCCTGCAATCATACGCAGGGTTGTGGATTTACCGCAGCCGGAGGGACCGACCAGTACGATGAATTCCTTGTCCTTGATATCCAGACTGAATTCCTGTACGGCCACTACACCTTCATCTGTGATCTGCAGATGGCTGGTACGGCGCTGTTTCTCTGTTGCCTGCTTTTTGACTTTCCAGCCTTTTCTTTTTCCGTAATCCTGAACCGGATATACTTTTCTGATATTCTTTAAAATGACTTCCGCCATAACAGCCTCCTTTTATCCCTTCACACTGCCTGATGTCACACCCTTGATGATGGACTTGGACAGAATAATATAGATGATCATAACCGGCAGAATCGCCATCAGCATCAGCATATACACCTTGCCCATATCAAACTTGGAATAGTCTGCACTTCGCAATTGGGCAATCATAATCGGCACCGTCTTCTTGTCCGCACTGCTCAGCAGCAATGAAGGCATGAAGTAGTTGTTCCAGGAACCGACAAACGAGAAGATCATCTGTACTGCAATAGCCGGTTTCATAATCGGCAGAACAATCGTATTGAATATTTTGAATTCGCTTGAACCGTCGATTCTGGCTGCTTCCACCATTTCCAGCGGCAGGGTTGCCTGCAGATACTGGTACATATAGAAGTAGACAACCGGTGCGGCAATGCTGGGCACAAACAGTACCCAGAGCTTGTTTGTCAGATTGAATTTGAAGGCCAGCTGGATAAAACCGACCGCACTCACCTGGGAGGGAATCATCATGATGGCAAGAATGAAGATATGCACGAAGTTCTTCAGCTTGAAGTTATATGCATATACACCGTATGCCGTCAGAGCTGAGAAGTATGTGGTCAGCACTGCCGAGCAGATTGCCACAATGAAGCTGTTCTTCATACCGACCGGAATATTGATGGAACCGTCATGCCATGCATTGGAGAAGTTTTCCAGGAAATGACCGCCCGGGATAATCGTGAAGCCGCCCTTGAGCTGTGCGTTGGAACGGGATGAGTTGATGATCATCAGATAGAAGAAGAACAGACAGAGGAAAGCCAGGAAAATCAGAATCGCATATACAACAATACGGGTAATCAGAAGCTTGATTTCAGCACTCTTATTGATATCTTTCTTCATGGCCCCTCCTATTTCTTATTAATGGTCTTGAATACAAATCCGGACAGAACCGCCGTAATAATGAACAGCAGCACGGATACGGCACCTGCCATACCGTAGTTCTTGGAAATGCCCAGGAAGTTATTCAGATACATAATCATCGTTGTTGAAGTGTTGTTCGGAATACCGTAGCCGTTGGTCAGAACCTGCGGTACATCGAACATCTGGATACCGCCGATCATGGATGTGATCAGAACATAGATGAAGATCGGCATCAGCAGCGGCATCGTAATGTTGAAGAACACCTGTGTTGATGTGGATCCGTCCAGTCTTGCGGATTCAAACAGGGATTCATCAATGGACTGGATACCCGCCATCAGCAGAATCGTGGTATTGCCGAACCACATCAGGAAATTCATAAGACCGATCAGAGTCTGCACACTTACCCGCATACCGAGGAAGTTGACCGGCTGCGATACCATTCCGGAACTGATCAGAATCTGGTTGACCGGACCGACCTGTGAGAACAATGCGAAGAACAGCATTGAGAAGGCGGAGGCCATGATCAGATTCGGCATGTATATGACACTCTTGAAGAACTGCTGTCCCTTGATATCAAGACGTGTACTGGTGAAGAACAGCGCCAGCAGCATCGCTACGACAAACTGCGGCACAGCACCGATGATCCACAGCCACAATGTGTTGCCGAGGAATTTGATAATCGGTACATATCCGGCTGAATTGGCCGTGAACAAAGTTTTGAAATTCGCCAGTCCCACAAACCGCGGGCCGACCACCGTCAGACCGTCACGGTAGTATTCGAAGAAACTGTTATAAATTGTCAGAATCTGTGGATAAAACGTGAAAATGGCGTATGCAAGGAAAAACGGAGCTATAAAGATATATCCCCATTTGGCATAGGAAACGGATTTCTCCTGTGTCTGTTTACCGGATTTCCGCATAGTTCATCCTCCTCCTACTATATAGGTACAGGGTGTAATACCTGACAGCCAGCCAGGACTACATCCTCTCATTGTTAAAACTGTTAGAATGAGAGGGCATTGGTGTGACGTGCTCCTCCTTGGACCATATTGCGTCCGTAAGAAAGCC
>JAFUCL010000077.1 GCA_017459725.1 Solobacterium sp.
TGATAGTTTTGATGAGGTGCTTCTTTCTACAAGAAGCACCTGTCCATCCACCCGCCAAGCGGGTGGTTTTTTTGTTTCGCACACTTTTCTTCCTGCTTCTTTTCTACAGTCCTTTTGTGCTCAACAGTCCACTAGGACGAAGAAAAAGCGCTTATCCGGAGATAAACGCTCTGTCTGTTACCGTTCGAACTGCGGGCGCCAGGAGGCAAAGCCGGCAAGTGCTTCATCTGTTCTGGTGTAATAGCGGACACCTTTGTTCAGCTTTGCAATCTCTGCCATTTCCTCATCAGTCAGTCTGAAATCCATGATATCCAGATTATCTCTGATGTGGTCGATATTCTTACTGCCGGGGATCACCGCAAAGCCCATCTGTGTATGCCAGCGGAGAATAATCTGTGCGCTGCTCTTGCCGTATTTCTCAGCGAGTTTGGCGAAGACCGGTTCATTGATCAGTGATCGATCACCGTGCCCGAGCGGATACCATGACATAAGCCTGATACCGTATGATTCCGATCTCTCGGTTCCCTGTGTTCTCTGCACGCATGCCGGTGACACCGGACGTTCCGTAAGAAGACTTGCGGAAATGCTGACGGAGTTCTACCGGCAGGACGGACTGATGCTCTGAATACTGAAAAGACCTGCCGGAGAGTACCGGCAGGTCTGATGCTTATACAGATTATTCAAATACTTCAGCAGCTTCCTCTAGCCATTTCGTAACTTCGATTCTCTGCGGGCAGGCTCCTTCACACTGCATGCAGTGAATACAGTCAGAGGCTTTTGCTCCGGAACGGGTTACGGTTCCGTTATAGCGCCCTTTGGCCTGTTCCGTCTGTCCGTAGATCAGATGCATATTCAGTGCTGTAAAGATATCCGGAATCTGGATTCCCATCGGGCAGCCCTTTACACAGTAACGGCAGCCTGTGCAGGGAACCTGACGGATTGCGTTCAGTGTTTCCTGTACTTTAAGCAGCAGTTTCTGCTCATCTTCAGACAGCGGTTTGAAATCCTTCATATAGGACAGATTGTCTTCCATTTGCGCAATATTCGACATACCGCTGAGCACTGACATGATTCCGTCAAGACTTGCAACATAGCGGATTGCCCAGGAAGCAATTGACATTTCAGGATCAGCAGCTTTCAGCAGATCCTGCACTGCCTGCGGAGGATTTGCAAGTGTTCCTCCCTTGACCGGTTCCATAACCACAATCGGTTTATTGTATTTACGGCAGATATCATAATTGGCATGTGAAGTAACGGCGGGATTCTCCCAGTCTGCATAGTTGATCTGCAGCTGCACAAACTCAACTTCAGGATGTTCCTGCAGAAGTGTTTCCAACAGAGCCGGTGAACCGTGGAAAGAGAATCCGATATGTTTGACCAATCCTTTTTCCTTCAGTTCCTTCGCATATTCCCAAATACCCTGTTCTGCATATACCTGGTAATTATTATCCTGAATGGCATGCAGGAGATAGAAGTCAAAATACTGTGCGCCGGTGCGTTCCAGGCTTGTGTAAATCTGCTTCTTTGAAGTCTCTTCATCCGGGCTGTTCAGCCAGGCGTTCAGTTTGGTCGCCAGTGTGTAGGACTCTCTTGGATATCTCTTTACCAGTGCTTCACGAATGGCATCTTCGGATCCCTGATATACAAATGCTGTATCGAAGTACGTCATTCCTGCTGCCATGAACATGTCAACCATTTTACTGGTCTGTTCAACATCAATAGAACCGTTTTCCCTCTTCGGCAGACGCATGAGACCAAAACCAAGTTTCTTCATTTCTCTTCCGAAATATTCTGTCATAAATGCTCCTCCTGCTGAAATATTAACGGTTCTAAAAAAAGCATGTCAATTTCAAGTTTACTTTAAGCTTCCTGTTTTATCGCTTTGTAATTCCTCCGGTAAATCACACCTATAAGTGTTGAAATCAGGAAAGCTGCAAAGGCAAGAATGAACGGCAGCATAACATTGGTCTTGTAGATAAGACCGGCAAACAGTGCTCCGAAGATACCGCCCAGGGAATTCATTGACTGGTAGAAACCCATGACCTGATTGCTGGTTTCCTTGGAGGCATGTCCGGCAGCCATTGACTGCAGCAGCGGCAGACGCAGACTCATCACACTGCTGTATACGATATATACGGCAATGAATACGGCCTGGCTGCGGTTGATCAGCACAAGACCGATCAGTGCCGTGCAGGCAGTGAGGATATACAGGAATGTACGGTTGATATCCGTTTTCTTCTGCAGGTACATACTGACCGTGAAGTTCAGCGTCAGTGTTAACACGGCGATAACAGCCTTGAAGATACCGTTGTATGCCGAAGACATACCGTACTGGTCTTTGATGTAATAGTTGAAGCACTGTTCGTATGAATTCTGACCGATGGCGGAAATTGCCACAATCACGAAGATCAGCAGCAGCAACGGTGTCATGAACTTATGCGCACCGAGGATTGCCGCAAACGGATTGACATCCTTCACAGCCAGCGCTTTCTCCGGTTTCGCTTTGTACTGTGTATCATCCTCACACAGCAGATAATATGCAACGCCGGAAGATGCCAGCACAATCACCTGCGCAATGAATGCCGTCATGACGGAAACAATACCGAGCATGCCGCCGACAAAGAATCCGCACGCGCCGCCGACACTCTGAATCGTTGTCAGAATAACCAGGTTTCTGCCGCGCAGCTGTCCGTCTGCACCGCTCAGGTTAATGACGTAATTGGCGATGGCAGTATACACACCGCCGGTGAAGATACCCGCAAACATGCGTCCGCCCACAACTACCGCTTCTGTCTGCGCCAGTGAGAAGATAATCTGTCCTGAAGCATACCCGATGCAGCATATAAGCATAATCAGCTTGGTCGGCACATATCCGCACAGTTTTCCCCAGAACGGAGAGAACAGGAAATTCATTGTCATCATAGCGGCCAGCGCCACCCCGAACATGGAGCTGTCCAGCTGACGTTCAACAATCAGGGTCGGTGTAACCGGATGTGCAAAACTGGCAGCCATATTGAAACAGAACGCTACAATAAAGAAATACAGCAGTCTCTTTTTATTCATAAAAACCCCCGACTCACAGTAAATATATTACTGCACATCGGAGGTTTCTTTTACGGGATTTATGTCAAAAGGGTACTGAGTTCTGTCAATCTGCTTCACTGATAACCGTGCATCCGCCCAGTATTTCAGGCATATGACGGATACTGTCCGCATCGCCGATTTCCCGGATTACCCTTGCCGGCACCCCTGCCGCAAAGCAGTTGTCCGGTATATCATGGGTCACCACGGAACCTGCACCGATGACACAGTTGTTGCCGATGGTCACACCGGGACAGACAACCGTGTTGGCGCCGAACCAGCAGCTGTTCCCGATCTTCACCGGTTTTGCCCAGCACAGTCTGGCATGTTCGCCTTTCTCATTGAGCACCGTTTTGCCGTTGCGCTCATCCGCAATCATCGGATGCATCGGGGTTACGATTGTCACATTCGGTCCGAAGTTGACGTCATTGCCGATCGTTACTTCCGCATCATCCTGGATCGTCAGATTGAAGTTGGCAAAGAAGCGGTCACCGATTCTTGTGTGATTGCCGTAGTGGATGGCAATCGGTCCCTGTATGCGTACATTGGCGCCGAGCTCCGCAAAAATCTCATGCAGAATCTCCGTACGCTTTTCGGTTTCATCCTCATGGGTCATGTTGTAATCCACATTGAGGTTATGTGTCTTCAGCTTCATCGCTGCCAGTTCGGGATCTCCCGGGGAAAACAGCAGCCCGTTTTTGATCTTATCTTCTTCTCTCATTGTTCACTCATGAACTCCTTAACTTCCTGCATGGAGGGAATGGATGATGCCGCCCCGCTCCTGGTAATAGCAATGGTCGCTGCCGCTGTAGCAGTCTTTCCGGCTTCCAGGGCATCTTCACCGCACATTCTGCTCATCAGATAATACCCGACATAGGTATCGCCTGCCCCGGTTGTATCTACTGCTTCTGCCGGCAAAGCCTTGATCATATGATTGAGACCGTTTGAATGAATCATGGAACCCTGATCCCCCTGCGTTATGATCAGCTCCACACCCGGACAGCGCTGTCTGAGTGACTTGATCATCAGCATCGGTATACGCTCACCGGTCAGCATCATGCCTTCCAGTTCATTCATAAACAGCCAGGTAACATGTTCCAAAGGATATTCTTTCACAGAAGCATCAGCCGGTGCCGCATTGAAGGCAATCCGGAAACCGCGTCCATATGCCTCCTCAATGATTTCAGCTGTCAGGTTTGTCTCATTCTGCAGCAATACGACATCTTCCTGCGGATCGCATTTGTCCAGCCATGAACGCACAAGATCCATGGTCAGTGTCTCGTTGGCACCCGGATACAGGATGATGCTGTTGTCACCGGACTGATTGACCTGGATAAAAGCATGTCCGCTTTTCTCCGGACCTTCCTGCACGCATGTTGTATCCACACCGGTGCCTTCCAGTATTTCCTTCAGCATAAGTCCGTCCATGCCGATGACTCCTGCATGCATGACTTCCATGCCGGCTCTGCGCAAAGCAATGGACTGGTTGAGACCTTTGCCGCCGCAGATCACCTTCATACTCTCTGCACGCTTGGTTTCCCCGCGCTTCACCAGGCTGTCGACGCTGAAGACATAATCAATATTCAGTGAACCGATATTCAATACTTTCATGATTGCTCCTTTACGGTGAAAAGCGATGTCTTCCGACACCGCCTTTATATTATTCGAAATTCACAACGATATTCTTTTCCGAAGACTCAAAGCACGCTTCCATCAGACGCAGTGCTCTTACGGTCTGCTCGGGTTTGCAGATCTGCTCAGCTTCCCCGTTGCATGCATCAACCAGATTCAGATACAGTTCATTGCGGTTGACAATCACCGGCGGACACTTGGTTGTAACTACGGAATCCGAACTGCGGGTAGCCATGGTCTTGGTAAGACCCTCACCGGCAAGAATCGGCTTCAGGTTTTCATCCTCAAACTTCTTCAGGATGGACATACTGCCGTCCATATCCGACCAGTCCTTGATGGTAACGGTTCCCTTTTCACCGCACATATACCAGAGCGGAAGCTTTTCGAAATTCCATGTACCGACTTCGACATGCCATTCCGGACCGTTCTCAAATGTAAAGACAGCCGTAAAACCGTCATCGCATTCATCATGTGTCGCATACCGCATCCGGCAGTAAACACTCTTCAGTTTGCGCGGTTTCATCATATCCAGCATACGGTCAAGCAGATGAATGCCCCAGTCATACATCATACCGCCGCCGCGTGCTTTCTCATGTCTCCAGTCACCCGGAATACCGTTGGAGCCGTGTACTCTGGATTCAATGTCAAAGACCTCTCCGATCAGACCCTGATCAAAGACATTCTTCAGCATGATATAGTCATAGTCCCACCGGCGGTTCTGTCTCGGATAGAACACTTTGCCTGTCTCTTTGGATACTTCAATGACATCCAGCAGATCCTGCGATGACAGCATTGCCGGCTTTTCGCAGAGAACATGTTTGCCTGCCCGCATTGCCCGGATGGAGTATTCCTTGTGCAGATCATTCGGCAGGGCAATCAGAACAATATCGCAGTCCGGATCTGCCAGTACTTCTTCATAGCTTTCATAGCACTTGAAACCATGGGACTGTGCCCAGGCAACTCTGGCCGGATCAATATCATAGATACCCGCAAGTTCAAGCTTACCGTCCAGCGGCGTTACTTCAACCTGTCCCTGGTACGCTGCTCTGTAAACCGTAATACCGGCATCTTCCGCATACGCACCCATTCCTGTAATAGCACAGACATGTCCTGTTCCCATGCCTCCGCATCCGACTACGGCAATCTTAAGAGGTAGTTTCATGATGTCTCCTTTCGTCTGACCATGCGCAAAGAGAGCGTATATAACGTCCCGCGAATGATCCTATTCTGTCATGCGGTTTCCCGCTGTTCTTATTTTCTGCATTCATTCTAACATTGTTAACGGGTACGGAAAGGGGCATCCCGCAAATACTCAAGATTCATGTAATATTCGGCAAGATAAACGAAAAAAGTCATCCCGCATATAAGAAAATGCCCCTTTTACGGGGCGTATGGTTATTTGTATTCAGATACGTGAAGCCGGTTCAGCGCTCTCTTCAGTGCTACTTCAGCCCGCTTCTGGTCGATGTTGGGATTGTCGGAGCTGAGTCTCTTTTCAGCACGCATTTTCGCACGTTCCGCTCTGGCCGCATCGATCTCTTCTCTCTGCTCAATGGCAGGGGTAATGATCTCCGCCTGGTTATCACGGAAGTAGAACAGACCGCCCGCTACTGCATAGTACGTACGGACATCGTTCTCAATGCTGTCAAGCATACCGATTTTCAGCATCGTTACAATCGGCATATGATTCGGCAGAATTCCCCGTTCCCCGTCTTCCGTATCCAGGTTGAGGATCGGTGTATCGAATTCCTTGTATATGCCAGTCGGTGTGACGACGCGGCAATGGATCATCATTTCAGAGTCTCCGCTTTCTTGACTACATCCTCAATGGTGCCTACGCTCATGAACGCTGTCTCAGGCAGATCGTCATACTTGCCTGCCAGGATTTCCTGGAAGCTGCGCACGGTTTCCTGTACCGGAACGTAAACGCCCTTGAGACCGGAGAACTGTTCAGCGACACTGAACGGCTGTGAGAGGAAGTTACGGATTCTTCTTGCACGGTTGACAATCTTCTTGTCGTCCTCACCGAGTTCTTCCATACCGAGAATAGCGATGATATCCTGCAGTTCCTTGTAACGCTGCAGAATTGCCTGTACCTGACGTGCTGTTTCATAGTGCTCTTCACCGAGAACCAGCGGATCCAGCATACGTGAACCGGATGCCAGCGGATCAACTGCCGGGTAAATACCCAGAGCAGCGATGGAACGGTCAAGGACTGTTTTAGCATCCAGATGTGAGAATGCGGTCGCAGGCGCCGGGTCGGTCAGATCATCCGCAGGAACATAAATTGCCTGAACGGAAGTGATGGATCCCTTGTCTGTGGAAGTAATGCGTTCCTGCAGCTGGCCCATTTCGGTAGCCAGCGTCGGCTGGTAACCGACGGCACTCGGCATACGTCCGAGCAGAGCGGATACTTCAGAACCTGCCTGTGTAAAACGGAAGATGTTGTCAATGAACAGAAGCACGTCCTGATGTTCTTCATCACGGAAGTATTCTGCCATTGTCAGGGCAGAAAGCGCAACACGCATTCTTGCGCCCGGAGATTCATTCATCTGTCCGTATGTCAGAACCGTGTTCTTAAGAACGCCGGATTCCTTCATTTCGTTATACATGTCATTGCCTTCACGGGTTCTTTCACCGACACCCGCAACGACCGAACGGCCGCCATGCTCGATGGCAATGTTGTGGATCAGCTCCTGCATCAGAACGGTTTTGCCTACACCGGCACCGCCGAACAGACCGATCTTACCGCCCTTGGCATACGGGCAGAGAAGGTCAATGACCTTAATACCTGTTTCCAGAATTTCCGCAGATACCTGCTGCTGCGCAAATGTCGGTGCATCTCTGTGAATCGGCATATACTTCTGCGCGTGGACTTCTCCCAGACCGTCAATCGGTTCTCCGAGAACGTTGAACATACGGCCGAGTACTTCGTTTCCGACCGGCACTTCAATCGGTGCACCCGTGTCTGTGCAGTTCATTCCGCGGGTCAGACCGTCTGTGGAACTCATTGCGATACAGCGGACGATATCATCACCGATGTGCTGCGCAACCTCTGCCGTCATGAATTCACCGTTTCCGCGGTCAACCTTAATCGCATTCTTGATCAGCGGAAGATTTTCCGAATCAAAGCGGATATCTATAACCGGTCCGATGACCTGTACGATTTTTCCTGTTTCACCCATATCGGTTTCCTCTCTTTCCTACACAGCGCTGGAACCACCGACAATTTCGGTAATTTCCTGTGTGATCGATGCCTGACGTGCTTTGTTGAACTCGAGCAGCAGGTTTGCGCTGAGTTCGTCGGCGTTGTCAGTTGCAGTTTTCATTGCCATTCTGCGGCTTCCCTGTTCACTGGTTGTGGATTCCATCCAGTCCGCATATGCGACATTCGCAGCCATCTGCGGAATCAGCTGATTCAGGATGGTATCCGCATCCGGTTCAAACAGTGTTTCAACATGGAATGTCTCTTTATCAGACGGGTTTTCTTCCACCGGAGCCGGCAGAATCGTTTCAATGGCAGGTTCAAATGTCATCGTATTGACAAACTTTGTGTACAGCAGCTGCACATTCCCGATTTCGTCATTCAGATATTTCTGAACACCCAGCTCCACAAAATCTTCCAGTATAAACTCATTCATCGCATCAGAGGAGTACGGGCCTTCCTGTATCAGGTTGAAACCCTCTTCCTTAAAGGTTCTGTACAGCGATGTGCCGATCACAATGGTCGGATCCGTTTTGTTCAGCTGTTTTCTGGCAAACTTGAGAACATTCTGGTTGTAGCTGCCGCACAGTCCAAGATCACTGCAGAAAATGATCGTCATCCGGTGCGGGTTGTCCCGCTGCGTGATGAAGACACTTTCCGCATTCGGATTTCTGGCTACGATTTCGTCTACGGTATCCTGCAGTCTCTGCGCATACAGACGGTTCGCTTCCATCCGGTTTCTTTGTTTAAATAACTTCGCGTTGGCAATCATTTCCATCGCTTTGGTAATCTTCCGCGTGGAATTGACGGATCTGATCCGGGAACGCAAAGCCTGTTTGGACTGTGCCATACATTAAGCTCCCTTTACAAGTTTGAACTGATCCAGTGCTGCCTGCATGGCAGTCTTCATATTTTCAATCAGTTCATCCGACAGGTCATTCTTTTCGTTGATCTCGTTGATGATCTCGGGATGACTGTCATGGAAGAATCTGAGCATGCTTCTTTCAAAGGCGCGGATATCTTCTGTATCAACCTGATCGAGGTATCCGTACTTTGCGGAGAACATGGAAAGCACCTGATCGGACATGGACATCGGCTGGTACTGCGGCTGCTTCAGCAGTTCCGTCAGTTTTGCGCCGTGGTCGATGATCTTCTTTGTGCTGGCATCCAGATCGGAACCGAACTGTGCGAATGTCAGCATCTCGTGATACTGTGCAAGTTCAAGTTTCAGGGAAGAGGATACCTTCTTCATGGCCTTTGTCTGGGCATTGGATCCTACACGGGAAACGGAAAGACCGGAATCCACGGAAGGACGCACACCGCTGGCAAACAGGTCTGTCTGCAGGAAGATCTGTCCATCAGTAATGGAAATGACATTGGTCGGAATATAGGCAGAGATATCGCCTGCCTGGGTTTCAATGATCGGAAGTGCTGTCAGCGAACCGCCGCCCAGTTCATCCGATAATTTAGCTGCTCTTTCCAGAAGACGGGAATGGAGATAGAAGACATCACCCGGATATGCTTCTCTTCCGGGAGGACGCTTCAGAAGCAGGGACATTGTTCTGTACGCAACTGCGTGCTTGGAAAGATCATCATAAACGATCAGAACATCCTTGCCGCTGTCCATCCATTCTTCACCGATCGCACAGCCGGAATACGGCGCAATGTACTGCAGCGGAGCGGATTCACTCGCTGAAGCATTGACGATCGTTGTGTATTCAAGCGCTTCGTTTTCACGCAGTTTCTGCACAAGACGGGCAACCGTACTTTCCTTCTGTCCGATTGCGACGTAGATGCAGTTTACGTTCTTGCCTTTCTGGTTGATGATCGTATCGGCTGCGATGGCAGTTTTACCTGTTTCACGGTCGCCGATGATCAGCTCACGCTGACCCTTACCGATCGGGATCATCGTGTCGATGATCTTGAGACCTGTCATAAGCGGCTGGTATACGGAACGTCTTGTCATGACACCAGGAGCCACTCTTTCAATAGCTCTGGTTTTGTCTGTCTTGATTTCACCTTTTCCGTCGATCGGCTGACCGAGTGCGTTGACAACACGGCCAAGCAGCGCATCGCCTACCGGCACCTCAACAATACGTCCTGTACGGCGAACTTCATCACCTTCACGGATCAGCGTATCATTACCGAGAAGAACAGCACCGATATGATCTTCCTCAAGATTCAGCACCATCCCCATTACACCATGCGGGAACTCCAGAAGTTCCGACGACATAGCTTTATCAATTCCCTGGACCATGGCAATTCCGTCACCGACACTGATGACATATCCGACATCATCGGAATGGATCTTCTGGTCGTAGTTGCGGATCTGCTCCTTTAACAGAGCACTGATCTCTTCCGGCCTGATTTCTTTCATGCCTGTCCTCCTCCTTTCAGCAGCGAAGCTTTCATTTCTTCAAGCTTATGTTTCATTGTTACGTCCGTAACATTATTACCTACTACAACTTTGATGCCTGCTATCAGGCTTTCATCGATACGGTTCTTCAGTACAACCGTTCTGCCTGTCTTTGTTTCAAGTGCTTTGCGGATTCTCTCCAGATCGGTATCCTGCAGCTTTCTGGCGGAATATACCAGTGCTTCCTGAATCCCGAGCTCATCATTTGCTTTGTGCACGATGGCCTTCAGGATATCCTTGAGGCTGTATATTCTCCCCTTATCGATCAGAAGCTTCATAAAATTGACCATGTCTTTATCAAAGACAGGTCCGAATACGTTCTGGATCAGATCTTTCTTTTCAGCTGAAGTAATCTTAACCGCACGGAAAAAACCAATCAGTTCAGGACTGGTTTCCAGTACCTGTGACAGATTCTCTGCTTCTTCCTTCAGTTCCCTGACGGTATTCTTTTCCCGTGCCAGAGAAAATATGGCTTCCGCATAACGCTCCGCAAGCTCATTCATTTCCGGTTACTTCCTTTACGAATGCATCAATCGCTTCACGGTCCATGTCTTCATTGCTCTTGTCACGGATCAGCTTTTCAGCAGCCGTCATAGCAACTTCGACCATTTCCTTCTGCATGGACTGATACATTTCCTGCCGTTCTGCAGCCATCTGTTCCTGCGCTCTGCGGCGTGCCGCTTCTGCTTCTCTGCCGGCCTGCTGCAGGATTGCCTCTTTTTCCGTCTTGGCTTCCTTTACAGCAGCGCTGACAATTTCCTCAGACTTCACAGAGGCATTACTCAGCTGTACAGCAGCCTTTTCGCGGTCGCTGAAAGCGGCTTGTTTTGCCTGCTCACTTTCCGCCAGATCGGACTGCATTTTCTCTGCGCGTTTTCCCAGGAAATTCTTGACGGATCCCCACAGGAAATATTTCATGAGCAAAAACAGGACCAATGTACTGCACAGCTGTACCAGCATGGTCACCGGGTTCGGGACCAACTGTCCAACAATGTCAACATCAATCATTCAGAACACCTGATATTAATAGACGAACATCAGCAGAATGGATACAAGCAGTCCGTAAATAGCACAGGTTTCAGAAAGAGCGATACCAAGGATCATTGTGCTGCGGATCCTGGATTCTGCTTCAGGGTTTTTACCGATTGCGTCGCAGGCATGAGCAGCGACCTCACCTTCGCCTCGGCCGGTCATCATACCGGTCATAACTGCCAGGCCGGCACCGATTGCGATTAAACCTTTGTTGATATCCATAAGTTTCTCCTCCTCTTATGATTCTTTCTTTATTTCTTCCGGAATATCATTTCCGATCAGAACAACAGTAAGTGTGACAAAGACCAGGGTCTGGATAAAGCCAGAGAACAGGTCGAAATATGCATGCAGCAGAGGTGTCAGGACAGGTGCTACGAAGTTGAATACACTCGATGCCCCGAACCATCCTGCGATCGTATTTGAGAGATACTGTGAGAAGCTGTAGATCAGCTGCATCATGATGCCGCCGCACAGGATGTTGCCGAAAAGACGGAGCGACATGGAAACCATGGTGGAGAATTTACCGAAGATGTTCATCGGCAGCATCACCGCAATCGGTTCCAGGAAGGAATGCAGATAACCCTTGATGCCTCCGTATTTCAGTTCCACGTACTGGATCAGCACCCATGTGATGACAGACAGCAGCAGCGTAACACTCAGGTTCGATGTCGGTGAGGACAGTCCGAACAGAGAGATAATATTAGATAAGAAGATATAGACCCACAATACACAGATATACGGTGTCAGTTTGTCGGCTCTCTTTTCACCGACGTTGCTCTTTACCATGTTGTGTACGGATTCCAGACCGAGGATGATCGGTACGATAATACCTTTCGGTTCAGCCAGCGGATCCGCTTTGTCCAGCTTTTTGGAAAAGAGAACGATTAAAACACCGATAATAATCGTTTCCAGAATAATCGTGTATACATCAGACTGAATTGTCATATTCACTCCTTGTTCTTATCTGCCGGAAGCAGAGAATCAATGACTGCTGCAGCTTTGATGATCATAAGACCAGCCGCTGCCGTAAAGATATTCAGTATGTCCGGAAAAAACGCTGCCAGCAGCAGTACACCTGCCATTATCGCATAATTGAAAACAAAATGTAACGAACCTGTCCTCTTTTCAGAGACACCCGTATCAAGGACATCATTCCAGAACGTTACATTGCGGTAATACAGCAGCAAGGCTCCGAGTACCCCGAGCAGGAAGCCTCCGGCATACCGGATTCCTATGAAACCGGACAGCAGACCTGCTGCACAAAGACACCCGAGGATTTTCCAGATTCTGGCACTCATAACCTCATTAATTTTATAAAAAAAGACAATACGGTACAACCGCAATTGCCTCTTTTCGTGAAGAATCCCTCATAACCGTTTGTGTTTTTTGGTTAATACATACAACGCTAAGTCTCTTATTGTCTCTGCGTATGTTCAGAATTGACAAAACACCGTAAAAAGACCCGGAAAACCCGGGTCACAGTTGATCAGATTCCCTTGATATCGCCCAGAAGATTCCGGCATGAATCACTGAACAGATACCACCTGTCGTCGGTCGGATCCTTGTATACGGACACACTGCGCTCCGTATCCGCACCGGCAAAGTCACTGACGATTTTTTCCACTAACAGTTCCTTTCCGGTCATGGTGGATTTCTGCGGCAGATACGGATATTCCCGCAGGGTGATCGTTACCGGTGATGAAGGTCTGTAGTTGTTTTCGGGGGTGGCGCCGTCACAGTACGCATCCGCAATGCACTGCCATTTGCCGTTCTGCAGCATTCTGTCCTTTACAAACTGTTTTGTGTGGTTGGTGAAAGTATCCGGGGATACGGGTGAGTTCATAAGTGCTTTCATCATCTCCGTGCAGGTATCTTCGTTCTGCGGCGTCCAGGTTTTATATGCGGCGATCAGCAGCGCTGCCGTGACGAATCTGCCGTTGTCACCCGTACGGTCTATGGCTTTGAGCTCTGCTGCATTTTTCGGCATCGGTATGAACTGTATCTTCACCTGTTTCAGGTCAACATACTCAGTGCCTTCCCCTGCCTGTCCTTTGCTTGCTTTTCTGCGGATGGTTTCTTCCTTGATTCTGACTGTCATTTCCTTTACCTCTGCTTTCCGTAAAGAAATACATATACATTGTCACCTGAGTATTCAGGCGCATAATACGCACCGCGGTCAAAGTTCTTCAGATCTTCGGGTTCCTCCGTTCCGTTTTCCGCCATCCACCGGACCATGGCTCCCCGCAGTGCTTTGGCATAAGTCCCTTTCTGGATCACCTTGCCGTTCTTCTCTTCACCGAAGATGATCTCAATGTACCGGTCGGCTGCCGTTACATACGGACGCACGGCTGCGGAGTATTCCTTCGATGCAAGATCAACGATACAGTGATCCTCCAGAGCCCTGTACAGATCATCTCCCCAGTATTCATACAGAGATGTATATTCACCGAAACGGATGCCTGCCTGCATTTCCAGTCTGTATTCCGTGATGCCGTCAAACGGGCGCAGGATGCCGTAGAAACCGGACAGAATCCGCAGATGTTCACGCAGCCAGTCCAGTTCGTCATATGTCATGACCGAGGCGGCCAAATGCTGGTAGGCAAGACCGGAATAGGAGAATACCGCCGGTGAGATACCGCGGGCAGGATCGGTGTGCTGGAAGGTGTATTCACAGGCCGCTGCCAGTTTATCGCTGCAGTTCCAGAGCTCTTTTCTCTCCTGCGGTGTCATCTGTTCCAGGTATTCCCGCAGACGCAGTGCTTTCTTCAGGTATACGGGTTTTCCCTCCGCCGTAAAGTCATCATCCGCAGAGATCATCTTCTTGGCGGGAGACAGGATCACTTTCACAGCATCTGCAGCGTGTTTTCGGGATCCTCCGCTGCTTTGACTTTGTCTTTGGCGCTGATGATGATGCCGTTTTCATCAATCAGGTATGTTGTGCGCACAACCCCCATGCTCTTCTTTCCGTACAGTGTCTTTTCCTTCCAGACATCGTACAGCTGCAGTACTGTCTTGTCCGGGTCGGATAGAATCGTAAACGGAAGTCCGTACTTCTCTTCAAACTTTTTGTGGGATGCCACACTGTCCTTGGATACACCGAGTATAACAGCACCCTTTTCGGTAATCTGCGGATATCTCTCCGCAAAACCGCATGCCTGCTTTGTGCAGCCGGCTGTGCTGTCTTTCGGGTAGAAGTACAGGATGACCTTCTTTCCCAGATAATCCTTTAAGGAATGCGGCTGTCCGTTCTGGTCGGGCAGTGTAAAATCAGGTGCTTTTATGCCGGTTTCAAGCATGGCGGGTTCCTCCTCTTATATTTATTGTCCTGCTCAGTCTCTTCACCATTATTTTATAATGTTATCCATGCATTTCTGTTACTATTTGCTTGTAGGTATAAAAGTATGGCACTGAAAGACAAACTGCTGGTATTCCTGGCAAATTCCCCCGATACACTGTATTCCGGCGAAATGCTCGCTGCACGTTTTCAGGTTACCCGTGCTGCGGTGTGGAAGGCTGTGCGGCAGCTGCAGGATGAGGGTTTTGAAATCGGGGTATCCGGAGGAAAGGGATATTCTTTTTCCGGCCGGAATGATTTCCTGCAGGATACGCTGATTCATGAGTATGCCGGGAATGCGTCATTTCCTCTGCATGTTCTGGATACGGTCGATTCCACGAACAATGAGGCCAGGCGGATGGTCCTGAACGGGGCTGCGGACGGTACATATATTGCGGCCAATTCGCAGACGGCAGGACGCGGCAGATCAGGCAAGTCTTTCTATTCACCGGCCAATACAGGTCTGTATGTTTCCTATATTATGCGTACGGGTGAATCTGTGGAGCAGCTGCAGAAGCTGACCATGGCTGCGGCAGTCGCAGTCTGCAGAGCGCTCAGGGAATGCACCGACTGTGATCCGAAGATCAAATGGGTGAATGACATTTATCTCGGCAGACGCAAAGTGGCCGGGATCCTGACGGAAGCAATCACCGACTTTGAAACCATGCGCACAGATGCGGTGATTATCGGCATCGGCATCAACTGCCGCACCCGGGAATTCCCGGAAGAGCTGCAGGAAATAGCAGGTTCGCTGAATGATCCCGCTCTTTCCAGAAACAAACTTGCGGGCAGACTGTATACGCACCTGGTCAAATGCATCGCCGAAAGAAACGATCCGGAAATACTTGAGGCATACAGGGAGGCTTCCTTCCTGCCGGGCAGAAAGATCAGTTTTCTCCACAATAACAAAACACTGCAGGGAACTGCAGTGTCTGTAAATGACCGCGGAGGTCTTCAGATTGTTCTGGATACCGGAGAGGAAATGACCGTCAGCTCCGGTGAAGTCAGTATTCTTTCCTGGGATCAGTGAAGATTCTTCGAGACAAACGGATACAGTCTCGGCACCAGCAGGCATACAGCCGCAATCTTCAGTGCATCACCGGGCAGGAACGGCAGCACACATGCCGCAAGCGAAGCGCCGATTCCCATCTTGGTGAAGATCATAAACCAGACAAGACCCAGTGCATACAGCATCACGGTTCCCAATACCATGCCAATAAGCATACCCTTGAGAGACGGAATACCGTCTTTTTTCATGCGTTCAGCAAACAGTCCGCAGATAATGGCCAGCGGTATGTAGCCGAACAGGAATCCTCCGGTAACACCGAACAGAATGGCAGCACCGCCTGTATAGCCTGCAAACACCGGCACTCCGATGGCACCCAGCAGCAGATACAGAGCTGCACAGAAACCGCCCTGTTTCGCACCGAGCAGTTCACCTGCCAGCATAACCGCAAATGTTGCCAGTGAAATCGGGACCTGTCCGGCAAGCGGAATGCTTAAGGGTGCCAGGACAGCAATCACCGCTGTCAGCAGAGCGGTTTCAGTAAGTTTTCTAGTATTCATTTTTCCTCCGTAAACCGTAAACACAAAATTAAGTTTACGGATTGTATTATACCCCTGAACCGGAAGAAAGCAACCGGAATTGTATATAACAGAAAAGAGAGACCTGTCTGCCAGATCTCTCTGTTATTTATACAAGGTTGTATCTGTTGATGATTTCCTCAGGAGCGTCGTTTTCCTTCAGCACTGCCAGTGCACCTGCTTTCATACGTGCAATGACTTCCGGATAGTTGATTCTGCATTCTTCCTTCGGATCATTGACCAGATCAAACAGCCATTCTTCACCCGGCTGCAGCTGACCTGCACCGCCTGCCGTAATCTGCGGACAATGCACCTTCAGGAGCTTACAGCCCTTGGTAAAGGAGAACGGTTCCACATATTCCGCACTCTGCATTTCCGCTACGCTGAAGCGTTCACGCATATGGGTTGGCATCAGTGTATAGTCATACAGTTCCGGCGGATTCTCTTTCACTGCAAGCATCAGCTTGTATCTGCCGTCGGTGACATACAGCGTACCGCCATGATTGCCGAAGACAGCATACTCACGCACCGGTGTATCAGCTGCGATGACATCCTTCAGCGGTCTGCCGATCATGTCCTTCGGTATCTCCTGTCCGAAGTATTCCAGCAGTGTAGGTGCCAGGTCGATTGTCTGTACGACGGCGTTTCTTCTCTCACCCTTTACACCAAGACGCGGATCCCAGATGAACAGCGGTGTGTGGACGATTTCCTGATAGTACGGAGATCCCTTTGCCCACCAGCCGTGTTCGGTAAGCAGGAAGCCGTGGTCTGTATTCACGATAAGCATGGTATCTTTCCAGAGATCATACTTATCAAATTCATCGAGTACTTTTCCGAGGCTTTCATCACAGAATGACAGCAGGGCCAGATAATGCATTCGGAAGGACCGGATTTCCTCTTCGGGTTCTGTAACCGGGGCATAGGAAGGCCAGTCCAGATCCCCGACCGTATCCGGATCACAGATTCTGGAAATATACTTGTCCGGCACCGTAAACGGTTCATGCGGGTCAAATGTTTCGATCTGCAGGTACCAGTTATCCACATCATGATTTCTTTCCAGGAATTCAACACCCTGGGCAAATGTCTTTGCCTGCGGATAATCCTCTTCCTTCTTCATTGCCTCACGGTTCAGCATGTCATTGTCGCGGAGTCTTTTCAGAGATCTTCCGTATATTGCCGGGGTGCCGTCCGCAACCGGATGGGCATGGATATTTTCGCCGACTTCACCGGCATAACCCTGCCAGGGATCGCCTTCCTGTCCTCTGTTGCATTCCCATGTGTTGTATCTCTGCACGTAGCTTGCGCCGCCGTCTTCGATGTAGTGATTATGATCGGTGACGATTCTTGTGTATATACCGTTGTTCTTCAGGATCTCCGGCATGGAATCGTCGAACGGTTCGATCGGTCCCCAGCTTCTGTGCAGGAAGTTGGCACGGCCGGTATGAAGTTCTCTTCTTGCCGGCATACACGGCATACTGCAGACATAGCTGCTGTCGAAGATTGCTGTTTTCTCTGCCAGACGCTTGAAGTTGGGAAGCTCGACTTCCTTTCCTCCGTAGCATGGCAGCATATCCAGTCTGAGCGAATCATACATGACCATTACTGCTCTCATTATCTGTTGTCTCCTTATCTGTTTTCATCTTACTTTGCTTCAGCGGAATATGCATGTATGGAATTTTTGGTTATACGCAAACATCTTTCGGTATAGATAGAAAGTGCCCGGCTGTACACCGGACACTTGGTTGATTATCTGCTTTTACACAAGATTATAGCGGTTGATCATTTCTTCCGGAGCTTCATTTTCCTTCATGACAGCCAGTGCACCGGCTTTCAGTCTTGCGACAACTTCCGGATCATCAATTCTGCATTCTTCCTTCGGATCATTGACGAGGTCATACAGCCATTCATCGCCCGGCTTCAGTTCAACGTTGCCGCCCATCTGCACCAGACTGCACGGAATCTTCATGACTTTGCAGCCTTTGGTGAAAGAGAACCCTTCGGAGAATTCCGCACCCTGCATCTCCTGTACACTGAATCTCGCTCTCATGTGCGTAGGCATCAGTGTGTACTCATACATTGCCGGCGGATTCTCTTTTGCCGCAAGCATCAGCTTGTATCTGCCGTCCGTTACATACAGCGGTCCGCCGTGTGTTCCGAAGATTGCATATTCACGCACCGGTGTATCGCTGGCGATGACATCCTTCAGCGGTCTGCCGATCATGTCCTTCGGTATTTCCTGTCCGAAGAATTCCAGCAGTGTCGGGGCCAGGTCGATTGTCTGTACGACGGAGTTTCTTCTCTCGCCCTTAATGCCGAGACGCGGATCCCAGATGAACAGCGGTGTATGTACGATCTCCTGATAGTACGGAGATCCCTTGGCCCACCAGCCGTGTTCGGAAAGCAGGAAGCCATGGTCTGTGTTCACGATAAGCATGGTGTCTTTCCAGAGATCATACTTGTCAAACTCATCCAGGACTTTTCCGAGACACTCGTCACAGAACGAAAGCAATGCAAGATAGTGCATGCGGAAGGAGCGAATCTCTTCCTCCGGTTCTGTTACGTGTGCATACGGCGGCCAGTCAAGGTCTCCGATACTGTCAGGGTCGCAGATTCTGGAAATATAGTTCTTCGGTGCATCAAACGGTTCATGCGGATCAAATGTTTCAATCTGAAGGTACCAGTTGTCCACATCGTGGTTTCTCTCCAGGAATTCAACACCCTGGGCAAATGTCTTTGCCTGCGGGTAGTCTTCTTCCTTCTGCATCTTTTCGCGGTTGAGCATGTCGTTGTCACGCCAGCGCTTCAGGAATGTCTTCATACCTTCGGGAAGGTTCGGGTTCATCGGGTGCTGATGAGGATTGTCGGCAACTTCACCGGCATAACCCTGCCAGGGATCGCCTTCCTGTCCCCTGTTGCATTCCCATGTGTTGTATCTCTGCACATAGCTTGCGCCGCCGTCTTCAATGTAATGATTATGATCGGTGACGATTCTTGTGTAGATGCCGTTGTTCTTCAGAATTTCAGGCATGGAATCGTCAAACGGTTCGATCGGTCCCCAGCTTCTGTGCAGGAAGTTTGCACGTCCGGTATGAAGTTCTCTTCTTGCCGGCATGCACGGCATACTGCAGACATAGCTGCTGTCAAAGATCGCCGTTTTCTCTGCCAGACGCTTGAAGTTAGGCAGTTCAACTTCTTTTCCTCCGTAGCAGGGAAGAAGATCCAGACGAAGGGAATCATACATTACCATTACTGCTCTCATTTTTGGTTCCTCCTCTTTTTGTTCTTACAGAAACTTTCCGTCATGCGGCGGAAAGTTCCTGTATGTGTATTAACAATGATTACTTGTTTACTGCAGACTTGTAATCCTTTGCGTAGACAGCACCGGAAGGTGTGAAGCCGCCGTTTGTGCCGCGTGTCTGTTCAAGGATACCGTCCTGGGCAACAGTGATGGACTTAGCAACGAAGATAGCTTTGCAGATAGCCTGATCTGTCATGTATTCATCGAATGCGTTGATGTTTTCTTCTGTTGCATCGTTGACTGCAGCGTTCAGCAGTTCAACCAGCTTGTCGTCATGTGTGAAGCATACGGATCCGTTTGTGTATCCTACAGGATTGAAGAGGTTGTCCCAGCCTGTTACGACATGGTCGCCGGCAAGCTTCGGAGCCATTTCCATATCCCAGATATTGGTTTCGAATCTGTACTTCAGCATCAGTGCTGCGTCTACTGCGAGCGGTTCTACTGTGAAGCCTGCTTCTTCCAGGTTGGCGATCATTACGGAACGTACGGAGTCGCTGTAGATGGAGATGTTTGTCATGAATCTGACGGTGACTTCTCCGTCTGCGTGACCGGAAGCCTTGTAGAATTCATGAGCCTTTTCAGGATCATAGTTGTAGTAGTCATGATCTGCTTCATCCCAGGATGCAGGATAGCCGCCCTGGCCTTCAACACCGAAGCCCTTGAGGACTGTACCTGTTTCCAGAGTTGCGCCGGAAGCGAGCATGATGTCTTCGGAGCTCAGTGCATACAGAGCTGCTTTACGCAGGTTGATGTCATTGGCGAATACGGAGTCGCTGTTTTCTTCCATGTTCAGGAAGACAACATTGTACATCGGTGTACCGGCATTGCCGATCCATACGTTGTAGCCGTCTTTGGACTTACCGTTCTCGAAGAAGCGGTGCAGTTCGTTCGGCTGAATCTGTGCATAGTCAACTTCTTTGTTTTCCAGAGCGATTGCACGCATGGAGTTTTCGGAAATAACTTTGAAGTCGATTTCCTTAACATTCTGCATTTCCACCGGATTTCTCTGGGACTTGTCTGTCTTCCAGTAATCATCACGTGCTTCAACGACGATGGAGGAACCGGAAACATGTTCTTTCAGTGTGTACGGGCCTGTTGTTGCAGGATCCATCTGACGTTCTTCATCAGTAGCGCCTTCGAACCATGCCTGGTTGACAATGGTCAGAGCGCCGCTCTTAATCAGACCTTCGATGGTGCCCGGGATCTTCTTGGTGAGCTTGAACTGCAGGTGAGTCGGATCAACAACTGTCAGTGATTCAACGTCTGTACCGTAGTTCAGAAGTTCCTGGTTGCGGAAGCTGTATTCATAGCTCCAGAATACATCGTCTGCTGTAATCGGGTTGCCCTTGGAGTCGGTGATATTGTCGAAGATTTCAACATCATATGTCAGGTCATCAGCTTTGGTGATGGTCTTGCCGATATACGGCTGTGCATCTTCTACGAAGTGACCCGGTTCAATGTAGAACAGTGTTGCGTACAGAGCTTCCTTAACCATGCCTCTGGTCGGAGTGTTCATGGCAAACGGGCTGGCATCTGTAGACGGCGAGTTAACCGCAACAACGATACGGTCAACCTGTTCTGTAGCAGCTTCGCCTTCAATAACTGTTGTAACGGATTCCTGTTTTTCAGCAGGAGCTTCTGCAGCGCTTGTTCCGGAAGATTCTGTGCCGCCAGTGCTTGTCGAGCCTGATCCTCCGCATGCAGTAAGCAGAAGAGCAGCAAGAGTGAGTTTGATAGCTTTTGAGAATACGTTCTTTTGCATTATCTTTCCTTTCCGTTACGTCCCTCGGTTTCGTAACCACTTACCGTAACTCTGATTAGATTATTGCAGGCAAAAAACGATATGTCAATAGGTTTTGTAACCGTTTTACCTAACTTGATGTAAAAGATTGTTTTTGGTATTATTTAACTGACCAAGAGGTATTCATATGACAGAGATCAGCAAGACATCGACGGACTTGAAGATAATAAACCGTGAACAGGTTATAAACGCGTATAAGAAAGGTGAAATACTCTCTCCTGTTGAAGTCAGTGAGCGGATTCACCTGAGCAGACAGACAGTATCCAAAGCAATTGATTATTTTGTCGGGAAAGGTCTGCTTGAATCCTGCGGCAAGGGAGACTCCACAAGTCTCGGCGGACGCAAACCTGAGCAGTACCGTCTGTCGGATAAACTTCTGTTCCTGTCCATAAATATAGAAAAACATGCAATTATCTTTACTCTGTTTAATCTCCTCTATGAAAAAGTGGATACCCAAACCGAACCGTTCGGCAAAAACGAACAGCCAACACCGAATCTGGTCTGGAATCTGCTTCGTTCCACAGCCGAACAATACCGGGCAAAAATTTCTCTCCCGTACAGGGTTGTCGGCGTTACTTTGACAATGCGCGGTCTCGTCAATCATGACACCGGTATTCTGCAGTATTCCCCGTTCTTCACCTGGTGGCCCAGAAGCATTCCTGTCCGCCGTATCCTGCAGGATATATATCCGGAGGTGCATTGTTTCTCCATCGATAAACCGGCGCAGCTTGTCGCCCGTTCCGTATACATGAATCACGAAGAAGAGTTTGCGGATAAACGGGTTGTGGTTTTCTCCCAGAAAGGTATTATTGCCGGAATCATTGATCACGGGAAAGTGCTGAACGGACGTAATTCTCTGATCGGTGAATTCGGTCACATGGTTATTGATGCCAATTCCGATAAACAATGCGTCTGCGGGAACTACGGCTGTGCGCTGCAGATGATTCTTCCGTCTACGCTGAAAGAATTGGCCATGAAAAATGCCGGATCATATCCGGACAGTACGCTGCTTTCTTCTGATTATTCCATGCCGGTTATCTTTCAGTACAGCGCAGGCGGAGATCCGCTGGCCGCAATTGTGTCGGAATACCTCGGCAGAATATTCGCTGCTGTGTACAAAAATATCAGTGTTTCATTCGACCCGGAAGCCCTTGTGCTGATGGGTGAAATCGGTAAGGCCGATCAGCATTTCATGGATTCATTCCACAGAGAACTGAGCAAGTTCCGGTATTATCCGGAAGAGTATGATCTTCCGATTCTGTTTGACGAACGCTCTGAAGATGAAGTTCTGTTTACAGGATCGGTGGAGTCGATCAGCAGATTCTACTTCAATGATGTCTGTGCCGAAAGACTTTAAACCGATTGACAGGCAGGGTGTAAAGCCCTGCCTTTTCATATGAAAAGCACAGCCCTCTCAGACTGTGCCTTGTTGTCACATTTCGCTTTCTTCAATCAGGTTCAGAAGATCCAGGATTCTGTTGAGATCCTCCGTTCCGCTGTAGCTGATCGTCAGCGCCTTGCCGGAGATATCGACCTTGGTGCCGAGTTTTCCGCCGATTCTGTTTTCAAGATCCCTGATCAGCGGGTCTTTTTCTTTCTTTTCCCGGGAAGGTTTGGCGGGCAGCTCTCTGCCGTTCAGTTCCCGTACATATGCTTCTGCTTCACGGACGGACATCTTCTCCGCCATGATATGCTTTGCGGCTTCGTACATCTGCTCTTCATCATCCAGACCTAACAGCGGACGTACATGTCCCATGGTCAGCTTCTTCTCAGTGACCATGCTCTGCACATCCTGCGGCAGACGCAGCAGTCTCAGCATGTTTGCGCAGTATTCACGTGATTTGCCGACCCGCTCGGCAAGTTTCTCCTGGGTATAGCCCAGACGGCGGATCAGACTGTCGTATGCAGTGGCTTCTTCAATCGGATTCAGGTCTTCTCTCTGGACGTTTTCCAGAATGGAGATTTCCATCATGTGTTCTTCCGTAAATGAAACGGATATAGCAGGGACGGTCGTCAGTCCTGCTTTCTTTGCGGCACGCAGGCGTCTTTCACCGGCAATCAGTTCATATCCCTTTACACTGGGACGAACCAGCAGCGGTGTAAATATACCGTGCAGTTTGATGGAGTCGGCAAGTTCATTCAGTGCCTTATCATCAAACTCCTTGCGGGGCTGGTACGGATTCGGGCGGATGTCGCTGACCGGAATCTCGATTTCCTTACGGCCTGGCGCATCTGCTGCGTTGTTCTGAATATCATCCAGAAACTGACCGACGTCGGTTCCGAAGATGGAATCCAGGCCTTTTCCCAGTCCCTTTCTGTTCTTGTCTGCCATTAACGAACTCCCTTCTCGTTCTGGGTCAGGACTTCCTTCACCAGAGCGGCATAAGCTTTGGCACCTTCCGAACGTATCTCATATTCGAAGATTGATTCTTCACGGCTGGGTGCTTCCGAAAGACGGACGTTTCTCGGAATATAGCACTTGTAGACTTTCTCTTTAAAGTATTTGCGCACTTCCTGCTGCACTTCCACGGACAGCTTTGTACGCACATCAAACATCGTCAGCAGTACGCCTTCGATGGACAGTGTGGGATTCCACAGTTTCTGCACCAGACGGATCGTACTGAGCAGCTGGGTAAGTCCTTCCAGTGCAAAGTATTCACACTGCACCGGGATCATAACGGAATCGGCGGCGGTCAGTGCGTTGGTATTCAGCAGACCCAGGGAAGGCGGACAGTCAATGATGATATAATCGTAATCATTTCTGGCTGCGTCCAGTTTCTGTTTCAGGAGGTGCTCACGGCCGATCTCGTATTCATTGGATGCCATCTCTACATCGGCCCCGGACAGATTGATCGTAGCCGGCAGAACGTCCAGCGGCGGAATATCCAGGTGCACTGCGTTGGAGGCAACC
The DNA here is from genome assembly GCA_017459725.1 of Solobacterium sp. GTDB lineage: Bacteria > Bacillota_I > Bacilli_A > Erysipelotrichales > Erysipelotrichaceae > Bulleidia. The sequence continues at coordinate 24,295 of JAFUCL010000077.1, forward strand.
GTATCATTCTCCATCAGTACTTCATATACGCTGTGGTTGTGGTCATATCCGACCCGGTCTGCACCGATGCCGTGAGTGGCATTTCCCTGCGGATCAAAGTCCACCAGCAAAACCCGGCGCTTGGCATATGCAAGTCCGGCACTCAGATTGATGCTTGTTGTCGTTTTTCCGACGCCGCCCTTCTGGTTGGCTACTGCGATAATCTTTCCCATACTGATAGTTCCCCTGCTTATTTCGGGAAGCGTACGATGACTCTTACATCGGTCAGTGTTTCTTCTGTTTCCGTAACGACATCGATTCCCATCTTCTTGATCATACGAACACATTGATTGACGGAATTAATGCCGATCTGTGTGTTTCTTGTAAATCCTTTTGTTTTCTGACGCTTATGAACCTTCTGCGGTCCGGCCAGTTTTTCAATATATGCTTCAGACTGTCTGACATTCAGACTGCGGTCAACAATATAGTGATATGCCTGTGTCTGTTTGTCTTCCGGTACCTGCAGCAATGCCCGTGCATGTCTTTCAGTGATTGTCTTGTCGAGGACACCCTTCTGCACTTCATCCGGCAGATTCAAAAGACGGATCTTGTTGGCTACCGAAGACTGGCTTTTGCCGACTTTCGCCGCAACCTGTTCCTGGGTCATGCCTGCCTGACGCATGATCATGACATAGGATTTCGCTTCTTCGATCGCAGTCAGGTCTTCACGCTGGATGTTCTCGACCAGGGCCATTTCGGCAGCCTGGCTTTCGCTCGGTGAAAGAATATAGGACGCAATGGTCTGGTAACCAGCATTTTTGCATGCTCTGAAACGGCGTTCTCCGGCAATGATCTCATAGTGATCATCAACTTCCCGTACACTGATTGGCTGGATCAGTCCGTTGGTGCGGATTGATTCCGTCAGTTCATTCAGCGCCTGCTCGTCAAAACGGAGACGCGGCTGATAACGGGAAGCGTGAATCTGATCAATCGGAAGCTGTTTGACTTCTCCCGTGTGAACGCTCTCAATTTCATCCAGTATGTTCTTTCCGGTCACAGACATGTTATCCTCCTTCGGCATTACAGCGGTTTTTTCTTGATTGCACCGAATGCCCGCGGGTATTTGGCCGGCGTTGTGCCGGTCTTAACGGATACTGCCAGAATACGTTCTCCGGCAGTGGGCAGAGACATTTGAATCAGTTCCGGCTGTGCACAGCCAAGAACTTCATACGCATGCGCAGCAGCTGCGCACTCTTCAACGGCAAGTGATCCTTTCATTGCCAGAAAGATGCCGCCCTTTCTGACCAGAGGTATGCACAGTTCGCAGAGAACCGGCAGTGCCGCAACCGCTCTCGCCGTCACAGCATCGAATATTTCCCGGTGAATTCCGGCATAATTCTCAGCTCTGTCATTGACGATCGTCACGTTGTCCAGTGACAGCTCCTGACAGACAGCTCTGAGGAATGTACAGCGTTTTCCGGTCGGTTCCAGCAGGGTGATCTTCAGATCCCTGCGCAGGATTGCCCAGACAAGCCCGGGGAATCCGGCACCGCTTCCGACATCGCATACAGCACCGTGTATATCTGTTCTGCCAAGCGGAAGAATACAGTCCAGAAAATGCTTTTCCATCACCTCTTCAAGCTCTGTAATGGAAGTCAGATTCATTCTCTGGTTCCAGTCTGCCAGCATTTCCGCATAGCGGAGCAGATCTTTCTGCATATCTGCGGTCAGTTCAATATTCATCTCTTCCGCAGCGGCGGCCAGTTCCTGTATTGTCATCCAAAATCCTCGTGCAATTTATTCTATCACGGCACACATTAGTCCGAAAGCTTTTCACTGTCAGAAATCAGCTTTTTAATGTTGACAATTTCTTTTTCCACATTTCCCAAAACAGATTTATCCGGTTTAAACAGAGAAGCATACCTGAAACAGACCGCACCGCTGCAGTTGTTTTCAAGTGCATAGCGGATTTGTCTGGCCAGCATATCGGTATTTTCAACCCATTCCTGCGCACCGTCACCGGCATACCCGTCTTCCAGACCGATCTTATATGCCGCAAGACCCGCGTACAGTTCCGTTTCTGTTCCTTCGGTCATTGCCATCCATTGTTTCAGGGTTTCCCGGTACGGTTTGACGGGATGATCAAATCCCCAGTAGACCTGCGGGATCAGGTAATCAATCAGTTTCTCATCGATCCAGGCCTGCGGATCCGCAAAATAGAGATTCAGATCATTCTCCAGATTGCCCGCAACCGAAATGCCGAAACGGACTTTGTTTTTGTGTTTACGGACGGTATCGCTGATTTCCTTCACCATCATATTCACAGCCCGGCGTCTGAAATCCCCGATGCTGATATCCTCCGTCTGGATGGTTTCTCCATATATATATGCATCAAAGCGCTGATCGGTTTCCGCCGGATAGAAGTAATCATCCATGTGAATGCCGTCCACGGGATACTTATCCAGAATCTCGTTTACGACCGAACAGACGAATTCCCGCACTTCGGGATATGCCGGATTCAGATAATATCTTCCCTCCACCGGACGGATGCGCTCGTCATTGCGCTTGATCCAGTCGTACAGGATGGTTCCTTCAACTGCTTCGGGATGATCTGTGCTGACCGAACGCAGCGGATTGATCCAGGCTTCCACACGCATGTCAGCCGCATGAGCCTTATCCGTGAATATCTGCAGCGGATCATATGTCAGCTCCCCCAGCAGGGTTGTTTTCGGCAGGATCTCTGAATTGTAAAAGGCATCCGTAAAAGCTTCCGCATGCACATATACTGTGTTGACGCCGATGCTCTGCAGATCACTGATGACCTGATCAATAACATCCGCAAACTCGGCTTCCGTTTTTCCCCGGGCTGTTTCCTGGTAATCCAGATAGGAAAACCAGATACCCGTTGTGTACTTTGGCTCTGAAGGATTAGCCTGACCGGTGCTCTCCTCTGCACAGCCGCACAGCAGAAACACCGCAAGCAGACAAAGCACAAGTTTACTGATTGGAAGATGTAATGAATTCCGCATACGGCAGTGTCTCAAGCCAGCTGCAGAAAATTCTCCACTCAGGCAGGCGGTGTGTGCGCCTCTGTGCGTAAATCGTCTTCAGCTGACGGTAATTCGTAGTCATCCGTGCTGTCAGTTTGAAACCGCTCGGATTGGAGTACAGAATCTCAAGATATTTCAGGTTGGACAGATCCTTTAATGTAGTAACGTCCTTGCCTTCTTCCTTGAGCTTTTTGATATCATCCTGCAGTTCATTGTATTCTTTGGTCTTTTCCTTCATGATTTCAATGATCCGGGGATCTGTGTATTCAATGTATGACTTATCAAGATCAAACTTGGTGATTCTGTGCATCGTGGACTGCGAGCTGACAAAATCCAGGAAATGATAGCGTTCCGCCTCGACCCATGCCTTGTTGGTAAAGGTCAGATCAAACTGCACGATCACACCGTTGAGAAAGTTATCATGACCGCTTCCTGCCGGTGCTGTAGCCAGCTTGAGTGTACGCTCGGTTACTTCATGGTCTAGTTCGGAAAGATCGGCTGCCATCGGAAACTTGGAACCTCTGACAGATTCTTCAAGACCGTAGATGTTAACGTTCGAAATAATGTCCTCAATCCGCATTGATACCACCTCTTCCTTTTCCCTGTTTGATTGCTATGGCGAGAACCGCAAGATCAGCCGGATTTACACCTGAAATACGGGATGCCTGTCCCATTGTGGCAGGACGGAACTTTTCAAGCTTCTGTCTTCCCTCCAGAGACAGGTTATCAACCTCATCATAGTTGAAATCCATGCCGAGAATCTGGTCCTCCATTGCCTTCAGCTTGTCCGCTTCCCTGCGCGCTTTAGCAATGTACCCTTCATATTTAACGTCAATATCGCATTTATCAGCGAGTTCTTCGTCAACATCTTTGCCGAGACAAGCATACAGTTCCTGGGAAATGATACCCGGACGTTTCAGCAGATCCAGGCCGTTGACACCCTGATGTTCTTCTTTTGCGTACCCTTTTTCTGACAGATATGCATTGACCACAGGATCATCCAAGCGGAAGATTGTGCTCTTCAGTTCTTCTTTCATGGCACTGAGACTGTCCATTTTCCGAAGGTACTTTTCATACCGTTCCGGACTGATCAGACCCGTCTCATATCCCTTTTCAATCAGGCGTTCTTCTGCATTGTCATGTCTGAGCAGCAGACGGAATTCCGCTCTGGATGTAAGCAGCCGGTACGGTTCTTCCGTACCCTTCGTTGTGAGGTCATCAATCAATACACCGATATATGCTTCATCCCGCTTGAATACCAGCGGTTCTTTGTCCTGCAGTTTGCGCACAGCGTTGATACCGGCCAGGATACCCTGTCCCGCAGCTTCTTCGTACCCTGACGTTCCGTTTACCTGACCTGCTGTAAACAGGTTTTTAATAATCTTCGACTCGAGTGACGGCTTCATCTGGATGGGATCGATTGCATCGTATTCAATCGCATAGGCATACTTCTTGATGATGCAGTGCTCGAATCCGGGGAGGGTATGTGTCATCCTTTCCTGTACATCTCTTGGAAGCGATGTTGAAAAACCCTGTACATATGTTGTGTCCATCTGCAGGGATTCCGGTTCCAGGAACAGCAGATGTCTCGGTTTATCTTTAAAGCGGACCAGTTTGTCCTCGATTGACGGACAATACCGCGGGCCTACACCCTTGACCACACCGGAATACATACTTGATTTGTGCAGGTTCGACATGATGATTTCATGTGTCTCTGCAGTTGTATGGGTCATGTAGCAGGGCACCTGCATTGCAAACGGACGGATGTGTTCGGTTGTTTCGCTGAAATGAATAAACCCTTCGGTGCCCGGTTCCAGTGATGTCTTTGAGAAATCAATGGAGGATGTCAGCACCCGCGGCGGTGTGCCGGTTTTCAGACGGAATGTTTTCAGACCGCAGCTGCGCAGGGATGCGGAAAGGTTCTCCGTAGTCTCTTCGAGGTCCGGTCCGCCTGGTTTCACTTCGTCACTGATCATATTGACACCGGCCATGTATGTTCCGGTAGTCAGAATAACGATTTCACAGGAAATGAACGAACCGTCTTTCAGCGTAATGCCTTTGACCGTATCGTTTTCCGTCTTCAGCTCCACGGCCATTCCTTCTTTGACAGTCAGGTTCGGCTGATGCAGACAAACTTCCTGCATCATCTTCATATATTCGATTTTGTCGGACTGAACACGTAAAGCCCGTACTCCGGGCCCTTTTGCGCTGTTCAGCATTTTAAACTGTAATGCGGTGGCGTCTGCAGTGATAGGCATCTGTCCGCCCAGTGCGTCAATCTCACGCACCACGATTCCCTTTGCCGGTCCGCCGACTGAGGGATTGCAGGGCATCTTGCCGATATTGCTGATACTCAGGGTCAGCAGCATCGTCTTTTTACCGAGACGTGCTCCTGCCAGGGCAGCTTCTATACCTGCGTGGCCTCCGCCGATGACGATAATATCAAAATCACTCATGATTGAATTCTTCCAGTAACTGTATGATATCAGGCTGATCTTCGTCTGCCTGAATTGCTTCAAAGCGAAGTGTTCCCAGATCAAGCCCTGTCTTTGCAATGTACAGCTTATACAGAGCAATTCTGCCGAACAGCTCTATTCTCCGTTCATCACGGTTCTTCACCTGATGTACGAACGGAATCGCAATCGTCACTTTGTCTCCGGTAATGCGAAGACAATCTGTCTGACTGCTGCGGATCATCTCCCAGCCGTCGTTCTTCACAAATTCCCTTGCCAGTGACCTTGCTTTCTGATCTTCCTTACGGCTGCGTGAAGCATTGCCGATAATCCGGTTAATCTGCGCCAGACGGTGACGGATCTCATCTTCTCTGAAAATGGACTCGGATTCATAGGACTGGGCTGTACTCCAGACATCTATGCCGATCTTTTCAGCCAGCTGCAGAATCCTTACGGTTGCCTGCGGATCTTCCTGATCCAGGTAACAGTAGCTTTCCAGCTGCGGTGAAATCTGTATGCCGGCATCTTCGGGATATACGGGTGAAATGAAGAACACAACATCCTTCAGAGTCAGACAGCTCATCTCTGCCGGGATCTGTCCGTCTCTTGAGGCTTTGCGCACAGCTTCCTCCAGCTGTTCCTTGGAATCATACCCGTTGTTTCTGCCGTATTTGTTCCACATACTCCGCAGGGACATCTTCTGAGAGGACTCATAGTGTGCATATCCGACAAACCCTTTCCGTTTTCCCTTGGCAGAACGCGTATAGAAAAACAGCAGATCGCCTTTGCGGAAATCGGAAAACCGCTTCTGACTGGACAGCCGCCAGAAGTTGATAGTGCGGTTGCCGCAGAGCCGGTGATACTCAATCATTTTCGGATCGGTCACATAAGCAATTGAACTCATAGAAATCTCTCTCTTTCAGTGAAAGCGGAGTAATCGAATCTGTTTACACTTTACGTCTGTCGGTCAGGGCATGCATCAGCGTCATCTCATCCGCATAATCAAGCATGCCGCCGGAAGGCAGACCATGTGCGATTCTTGTAACTAGTACATCCGGGCATCTCGACGCAAGCAGTCTGGAAAGATACAGCGCCGTAGTTTCCCCGTCCAGGGTTGCGCTTGTCGCCAGAATCACTTCATGTGCATCTTTTGCCCGTTCAATCAGCCGGTCAATATTCAGGTCCTCCGGAAGCACTCCTTTGGATGAAGAAATCAGTCCGTTCAGAACATGGTACACGCCATGGTATTCACCGGTTCTTTCCATTGCGATGACATCCTTGGCTGACTGGACAACAAAAATCTGCCCCTGGTCCCTGCTCTGATCCGAGCAGATTTCACAGGTATCGTTTTCCGTCAGATTGCCGCAGATCCGGCAGTGTTTCAGTTTGGTGCGCACATCAAGAAGCGCCTGCGCAAACTGCTCCACTTCAAGGGGATCTGCCTCGGTAATCAGCAGCGCATACCGTTCAGCCGTTTTTTCTCCCACGCCCGGAAGCGTGCGGAAACTGTCAATCAGCTGTTCAAGACTCTTCGGATACATTAACGAAGACCCGGAATACTCATGCCCTGTGTCAGGGAACCGAGTTTTTCTTCACGCTCTGCAGCACACTTCGTCAGCGCATCATTGACAGCAATCAGAATCATATCCTGCAGCATATCCTTGTTTTCAGGATCCATCAGTGCATCGGCAATGACAACTTCAACGACTTCGTTCTTACCGCTGACTTTTACGGTAACGCCCTCTTCGCTTCCGCCTGTGTTTCCTTCGTAAATCTTTTCTTCCAGTTCAGCCTGAATCTTGCCCATTTCTCTCTGCATCTTCTGGGCCTGCTGCATCAGTCTCTGTAAATCCATTTTCTCATTCGTACACCTGGAGCAGATCATCATCATCGAGCAGACTTCTCAGTCTGTCTTCCGGTCCGGGTGCTTCTCCTTTCTCTTCTTTTTTCTCTGTATAACGGGTCACTGCCATTGCCGCCGGCAGTGTTCCGCTTTTACGCATTTCAATAAATTTCTGTACGGCTTCCTGATATACCGTATCCGTCACTGCAAACACAACCTTATCCATGCCTGCATGATCACGGAGATAGAAGTACATCGCTTCGTTCATTTCCGGTTCATTGATCGTTGCCGCAACAACTCTGCTTGAAGCCGTCAGCACCAGACAGTCTTTGCCGCTTGCTTTCAGTTCCGTCTGTTTCAGAGCAGCCGCACATCTGTCCATTGCCAGTCCGCTGACAATTCTGTCAAACTTGGCACTGTCTTCCGCTTTGGAATCCTTGTCACACTGCACCAGCAGCGACACTACACCAACCGCATCCGGCATTTCCATGCCTGCATGTTTAGGCGCTGGTTCCGGGATTCTTTCCGGAGCCGCTTCTATAACGGGCTGCGGTGCAGGTTCGGCAGGTTCACTCTTCTGTTGTGTTACCGTTTCCACGGGTTCGGGATCAGGCTGCGGTTCCGGAACAGGTGTGCTGATCTGCACCGGTTCTGCATGTCTTACAGGTTTCGGTTTCGCCTGCACCGGCGCAGGGTCTTCAACCGGCATTGTCTGGTCTGCCACCAGGCGCAGACATGTCACTTCAAATACGGAGCTAACCGACTGCGCAGTCTTGTATGCCTCAGATGCCTTCATCAGTGCATCCGTCATATCGAGCATCCGCCGCGGCGTGCACCTGCATGCAAGCATGTTTGCCTGCTCACCGGTGATCGTGCGCAGAAGATTCTCGTTTTTTGTATAGGCATAGATGACGCCGTCCTTCAGTGCATTGATCAGATCAGCTGTCAGCCGTTTCAGATCAAGACCGCTGTTCTCGTATCCTTCAACACGTTCCAGCAGCGTTGCAAGATCGCCGTCAAAGACAGCTTCCAGAAGACCGAGCTTCTCTGCCGTTGAAGCAAGTCCGTAGATTTCGTTGATTGCATCTTCGGTGATGTTTCCCCCGGTGTAGGCAGATGCCTGTTCCAGCATACTCAGGGCATCACGCATACCGCCGTCTGCCAGCAGAGCAAGCTTTTCCGCTGCGGCCGGTTCCATCGTCATGTGTTCTTCTTCTGCAATATGCAGCAGATGATCACGGATCTGCGGCACCGATACCTTGGAGAAATCAAACCGCTGGCATCTGGAAATAATCGTATTCAGAAGTTTCTGCGGATCAGTGGTTGCGAGAATAAATATGATGTGTTCCGGCGGTTCTTCCAGTGTTTTGAGAAGTGCGCTCGCTGCTGAGGAAGACAGCTGATGAACCTCGTCGATGATGTATATCTTGTGTCTGCCCATCATCGGTGCCAGACGTGCCCGTTCAATCAGATCACGGATATCTTCAACGTGTGTTTCGTTGGCCGCGTTGATCTCTATGATATCGGGGTGACTGCCTGATATGGCTGCCTGACAGTTCTCACAGTGTCCGCAGGGAGCCTCTGCCGGATTCTCGCAGTTGACTGCCCTTGCCAGAAGTCTTGCCATGGTGGTTTTGCCGGTTCCGCGCGGACCGCAGAAAAGATAGGCATGACCCACCTTGCCTTCACGTATCGCATTGCGGATTGAACGCACCACATATTCCTGGCCCACCACTTCATCAAAGCTTTGTGAGCGGTATTTCTGATAAAGAGCTTCACTGCGCATAAATCAATATCCTCGTATATTACATTATAACAAAAACCACCTGCTCCCGCAGATGGTTCTCCTTCTATTTAACAGGGTCTTCTGTGTTGAAATTAGCTCTGTTCCGCTTCGGTTTTTTGCGTTTTTCCCGGAAGAATTCCGTCAGGATCGTTGAGCACTTTTCACGCAGCAGACCGGCATGTATTTCCCGCGGATAAACACCGACATGTTTTACATCCCGCAGTGTCATGACACTTTCAATGACACCGGCTTTCGGATCGGCGGCACCGTAATACAAAGTATGAATTCTGGCAAGACTGATGGCACCGGCACACATCATGCACGGCTCCAGGGTTACGTACAGATCGCAGTCATCCAGGCACCATGTACCGAGTTTTCTGCTGGCTTTCTGAATGGCCAGGAATTCCGCATGTGCATATGCCTGTTTGTTCTTTTCACGCAGATTGTGCGCTCTGGCTATGACGGTTCCGTTCCGTACGATAACTGCCCCGACCGGGACTTCATCCATCAGCCCGGCTTTTTCAGCCTCTTTCAGCGCTAACCCCATATAGTATTCTTCGTCTTTAATCATGGCTGTTCTCCGGAAACAAAAAAGCGGCACACGCAGTCAGAGGTAGGTATGGCTGCTTCCTTCCGGATCTGACCAGGTTGTATACATGACTGCTGTACCATGAACATTATACTTGATTTATTATGGTGTGACAAGAATTTGCATACAGCATCTGTTCATGCGGTTTTGTTGACATGCGCGCATGCTCATTCAAGAAGTTTGGTATACACAATTCCATACATCTCACGGATATAGTATGTAGGCGCAAGCCACAGCGGTGTCTTTGCCGGAAGGCCTGTATAGTCCAGTCCGAGTGATGCGGCGATTCCCTGTGCCCTTGCCTGGTGAAACGTGTTTGTGATCAATACCAGATGCGGATTCAGGTTCTGCTGTTTTACGATTTCGGCAGCGTTGACGATATTCTGTGTTGTGGACGCAGCTTTATCGTCCGTATAGATCCTATCTTCTGCAATTCCATGTTTCATCAGCCACTGTTTCATGGATTCCGCTTCGGTCAGGCCGTAATAGTCCAGACCTCCGCCGCTGACCACGGCTTTTTCATCCGGATACTTCTGCAAATACGCCAGTGCGGTTTTCAGTCTTGATTCCAGCAACGCACTGGGCGTTCCGTCTCTGTTCACTTCGCATCCCAGAACAACAGCCGTGCCGGGACCTTCCCGGTACGGTTTTTTCTGGAACAGAATTTTACCTGTCGCCCAACCCGCAACCATTAAATGGAAAACCACAATGACCGTCAGTACGGATACCAGCACTTTGAATCCGGTGGTATTTTTCTTCCTTTTTATATATGTATGTATCTGCTCTCTGAAATAGCCATACGCAGCCACCAGCAGTGAGAGAAAGACTCCGACAGGTTCACCGATGTTGTGATAACCGAAAAACAGCGGAACTATGAAATGTACAGCTCCCAGCAAACCCAATATAACCAGCACCGGTAACTTCCGGTACTTCCTGTCAGTTTCAAATTGTTTCACGTGAAACAATTATACCTTCATGTGCTGAAGATATAAAGACAGCCCGGATTTTTTCCGGACTGTCTGTTTTCTGATAGCTTAGAGTGTGTTCTTCTTGGTTTCAGCAGGCTTGATCACTGTCTGGCCGCCCATATACGGCTGCAGCGGTGCAGGAATCTTAACACTGCCGTCTGCCTGCAGGTTGTTCTCAACAAATGCAATCAGCATTCTCGGCGGAGCTACTACTGTGTTGTTCAGTGTATGAGCGAAGTAGTTGCCGTTTTCACCCTTAATACGGATGCCAAGTCTTCTAGCCTGTGCATCACCGAGGTTGGAGCAGCTGCCGACTTCGAAATACTTCTTCTGGCGAGGTGACCATGCTTCAACGTCACAGCTCTTGACTTTAAGGTCAGCCAGGTCGCCGGAGCAGCATTCCAGTGTGCGTACAGGAATATCCAGAGATCTGAAGTAGTCTACACTGTTCTGCCAAAGCTTGTCATACCATGCCATGGAGTCTTCAGGTTTGCAGACAACGACCATTTCCTGCTTTTCGAACTGGTGAACTCTGTAGAGACCGCGCTCTTCAATACCATGAGCACCGACTTCTTTACGGAAACAAGGGCTGTAGCTGGTCAATGCATACGGCAGATTCTCTTCTTTAACAGTTCTGCCGACGAAACGGCCGATCATGGAGTGCTCGGATGTACCAATCAGATACAGATCTTCGCCTTCGATCTTGTACATCATATTCTGCATTTCCGCAAAGCTCATAACACCGTTGACGACATCACCGTGAATCATGAACGGCGGAATGAAGTATGTGAAGCCGCGGTTGATCATGAAATCGCGTGCATATGCCAGAATTGAAGAATGCAGACGGGCTACATCACCCATCAGATAGTAGAAACCGTTACCGGATGTGTTTCTGGCACTGTCCAGATCCAGACCATCGAGTGATTCAAGAATATCTGTGTGATACGGAATCTCGAAATCAGGAACAACAGGTTCACCATATCTCTGAATCTCAACATTTTCCGAGTCATCTTTACCGATCGGAACAGACGGGTCGATGATATTCGGAATAATCATCATGATTTCTTTGATTCTTGCCTGCAGCTCCTCTTCCTTCTTCTCTGTTGCGAGAAGCTCCTGCTCCATGTCTTTTACTTTCTGCTTGGCAGCTTCTGCTTCATCACGCTTGCCCTGACCCATTAATTTACCGATTTCTTTGGAAATACGGTTTCTGTCGCCTCTCAGCGCATCAGCACTTGTCTTGGCAGCTCTGAATTCCTTATCCAGTGCCGCAACTTCATCGACGAGCGGAAGTTTTTCATCCTGGAATTTTTTCTTGATGTTCTCTTTGACTATTTCCGGATTTTCCCGGATCAGCTTGATGTCTATCATTTTTCCCTCCTGTAAATAAAAAACATCATCCACAAGGGACGATGTTACACGCGGTGCCACCCTAATTGCACAAATTGTTTCACGTGAAACAATTTATACCTCTCAATTCAACGGATAACGGACGCTGCCGGAAAGTGTTGGTTTCACTCAGGACTGGAATTCCTTCAGGATCCGCACAGTTCTCATCAGCCACTGTTTTTCTTTGCCGGTTGTCCAAAAAGTACTAAGGTCCGTCTTCGCTATGCCCTAATTTTGGCATCGCGGATATTGTTTGTCAAGCCACATTCGCCTGTGCTAAGATTATGCAGAAAGACGAGGAATTGTCGTGAAAAAATTCTTATCCGCTCTCTTGATTGCCGGTGTTTTTCTGACCGGTTGTAAAGATAAAACCGCCGAAGTACAGAAGCAGGATTTCTCTAACGGACCTGTTGTAACTGAAGATACTGAAACACGTGAAGAGAAGATTCTCCGGATGATTCAGATATGTGTCGAAGATTATAATACTGACTCAATTGCGCATGTGGAAGACAGCCTGAAAACAGAAATCCAGCCCATGCCCCTTGAACTGGATTCACTTCCGGAAATCACCTCTCTGAATCAGCTGACAGAAATCAAAGCAGACGGATCAAACGCCGACTATGCCGGCACATATAAAATAGATGACAAATATAATGTGACTTTCTATATCTATCATCCCAACGGAGGATATTTCTGGCTCAACGGTGATGTTGAATTCACCGTGAATCCGGAATACATCGTACGGGATGCTCCGGAGTTTGCAGAATACAAAGCAGTTCTGGATGATCTCCTGCCCCGTGCGCAGCTGATCCAGAATTATCTGACCGGCTTTGATGTAACGTTCGAAGAAGAAGCCACACTGGACGGTATATATCACCGGGTCCTGTATATGAATGATCAGGCACCGATGTCCATCGAGCAGATGCGGGCTGAAGCAGAATCCGTGTTCGACAAGAAGTTCCTCGAAGATACGTACTACTACAATGCCTTCGAAAGCCAAACACCGGTTTACCGGGAAGTTGACGGTGTGCTGTACTGCCTGGACTCCATGATGACCGGATCTCCGGATAATCAGTATGATACTTCGACGATAATTGCTGCAGTTGACAATGGCGGCAAAGTGACAATTAACCTTCTCACAACGGTCATGGACCAAACACTTCCTTATATAAAAGAGATCACAATAATTTCAACAAATAACGGATATAGATTACCTTCTTCAATATAACATTTACTTATGTGCGCATTTAGATTTTAGTGATATAATTTATTTTGTATAAAGTGATTTCTGGAAAGGGGGACGCATTTTGCCAAGGAAGAAATCTGCTTACGAGAAGAAACTGGAGTACAATAATGCATACAACCGCGAAAACTATCGGTCCTTTTCTATTCGCTATGACAAAGAAAGTGAAAAGAAAATCATCAAGTGGCTGGAGAAACAGAACGGTGTAAAAGCATACGTCACTTCTCTGATCGTCGAGGACATGAAGAAACAAGCTGACGAGCGGGCCAGGAAACGGGCGATGAACGCTGCCGCAAAATCTTCCGCTCCAACGAAATCCACCAAAAAGAAAGGCTGAGATGCATCAGCTTTTCATTTTCTGCCTGTTTGCCATGCATGCATGTCGTTGAAGATATTTAAAAACGCCCCGTTATGAAGTGCTCCCAAAAAGTTGAACAATACTTTTGGGGCTCAGTACATTAAGGGCGTTTCTGTATTTGCATCAGTCCAGTGTGATTGTCATTGAAGCACTGCCGGCTTTTTCCTGGCATGCCGCTACGGTGATTTCCGTACCTGCTGCTGCTTTGACCACCCAGGTGAGCTTCTTCTTTGCTTTCGCAGCTGCTCGTGTGGTGATGTTGCCGTAGAAGAAGACACCGGTTGCGGTAGCGGAATAACCTGCAAGGTTGCCGATTTCCTGCTCAGCGCAGCCGACCGTTACTTCAGCACCGGTCAGAACAGCTTTTACAGGCTTGGCACGGCCCATGTTGTTGGCAACTTCTGTCAGGTTGGTAGGCAGGAAGCCTTTGTTGCCGACGATCGCTGTTACTTTGTATACGCCGTCACCGAGTTTTTCCGCATTCACGCAGTCAACTGACAGTTTCGGCATAGCCTTGGCAAAGCGGACCATGAAGGCTGTCATCTTTTCCACAACTTCCGGAAGGATATGCTTCGGAGGATTCTGGTGTGTGAACTTATAGTTGAAGCCGCCGATTTCCACATCACCGAATACAGGATGCTTGAACGGTTTCCAGTCGAGGTAGTCTTCCGGAGCGTTCTCCTTAACCCAGTTCATGCATGCATTGAAACGTTTGACAGCTGTTGCCTTGTCTTCTGCCTTGCGTGCATTCCATACATACGGCATGCCTACGCGCTTGGCGAGATCCCACAGTTCAACAGTGTATGCAGGAATGCCTTCGGACTGATAGCACCAGTCATCGAATGCACCGGAATCATAGCTTTCCTGATCCTGGATAAAGCTGTCAAAGATATTGATGACATCATATCCCATTTCTTCCTTGCCCATGTTGGCAATGGCAATGAAGTTGTCGATATCCTGCTTCGGAGCTGCCTTCTCGGGTTTTGTTCCGGGAGGATACAGGATGATGCCGCCGCTTGTGTGGTTGGTGGATACACCGCCGATATTCGGATGTGCAATGATCCAGTCAGCCATTGCTTTGGTTTCCGGATTACTCAGCGGATACTTGCCTGCGCCTGCCTGTCTTTCCTCAGGATACCAGCCGTACGGATAGTTCCGGTTGAAATCGAGGCCCCAGTCAGCTTTCTTTGTCTTCAGGTTCTCATCGCCTTCGAATTCTTCGAGCTCACCCTCTGCGTAAATATCATAGAAGGTTCCCTCTGTATCATCCGGCAGTCTCAGCGTAACGGTTGAAGGATTCTCGGGATCGATCTTCCAGGCACCGTACGGAGTCGGGATACGCATCATACGGATGACACCGTCACCGTCAATATCCGCTTCCTTCATACCGCCTGCTTTAGGATTGTGCACACGGTTTACGGAACGGAGTGTAAACGGTGTGGAAAGATATGTTTCGGCACCGTCCGGGGATACACGCGGAATTACATATACGGTTGTACCGTCAAGAAGCTTTGTGACGGTATCATTCTCACCGTAGTTGGTGATCAGATAGTCCAGTGTATGCATAGCGGCCATGGATCCGGTTACTTCACCGGCATGGTGATTGCCGTCAACATGGAAAGCCGGCTTTGTTTCCGGAGCCCCGGTCTTCATATTGGTAATCGTCATAGCATACACATTTCTTCCTTCTTCACTCACACAGATGCTTTCCAGTGAGCAGAGATCAGGATACTTTTCCGCAAAATACTCAAGGCAGCTTTTCAATTCATCATACTTGTAATAATGATCGTATTGAAATGTCGTTTTCATTTTTTGTCCTTTCCGTTCAGAGAACTTTGCTCAGGAATTCTTTAGTTCTTTCTTCCTGGGGATTATCGAAGATCTGTTCGGGTGTGCCTTCCTCCGCAATGATACCGTCATCAATGAAGAGAACCCGGTCTGAAATGTTTTTGGCAAAGCCCATTTCGTGTGTAACGATTACACAGGTCATGCCGGACTGGGCAAGATCCTGAATAACTTCAAGTACGTCTTTGACCATTTCCGGGTCAAGAGCAGAAGTCGGTTCATCAAACAGCATGACATCCGGATGCATTGCCAGTGCTCTGACAATGGCAAGACGCTGTTTCTGTCCGCCTGACAGTTTGCGCGGATACTCATTTGCTTTGTCTTCCAGACCGACTGTCTTAAGCAGCTCTATTGCCTCTTTTTCCGCTTCTTCTTTGGGAACCTTCAGCTCAAGGGTCGGGGTGATCGTAATGTTGTCCATTACAGTCAGATGCGGAAATACATTGAACTGCTGGAATACCATACCGATCTTCTGTCTGTGTGCATCGAGGTCTGTTCCCTTGGGATCCAGAAGTGTGCCTTCAAAGTAGACCTCTCCCTGTTCGGGAACTTCCAGAAGATTCAGACATCTCAGGAAAGTAGACTTGCCTCCTCCGGAAGGACCGATAATGGAGACCACTTCTCCTTTATAAATTGTTTCGCTTATTCCTTTTAATACGTGCAGATCGCCGAAACTTTTATGCAGATTCCGCACTTCAATCATTGGTGTTCTGTCAGTCACTGACGCTCAACCTCTTTTCCATCAATCCTACAAGCCAGGATAATACCAGTGTAACGACCAGATAAATTCCGGCGATAATAAACAGCGGCTGCCAGATCAGGTATTTGTTTGCCAGAAGTGTTCTCGTGTACATCAGTTCATACAGCATGAATGTTCCGGCAAGTGAAGTTTCCTTGACCATTGCGATATATTCGTTGCCCAGAGCGGGAAGAATATTCTTGATTGCCTGCGGAAGTATGATTCTTGTCATACAGTGTGTTGCTGTCATACCGAGGCTTCTTGCGGCTTCCGTCTGACCGATGTCAACCGCATTGATGCCGCCGCGGATAATTTCCGATACGTATGCGCTCGAATTCAGGATAAGCGCCAGCAGTACATAGTATACTTTGTCGATACTGTTCAATGCCGGAATTGCCATCGGTATGAAGTAATATGCAATGTACATCTGCACCAGAAGCGGTGTTCCTCTTAACACATTAACATATACAGAGGCAATCTTTGACAGTACTTTGTTTTTGCTTAAATGCAGCAGTGCAACCAAAGCACCGAGGATGGAACCGAACAGCACGGCCACAAATGCATACCGCAGTGTGCCTACCAAGCCGCGCAGGAACATCGGCCAGTATTCCAGGAATACTTCAATAATACCTTTTCCCATTCTGAATCTCCTTCAATAATGAATGCTTACTCTTCAATACCTGCCTCTTCCCTTGCGAATGCATACCACTCAGCGTAGTATCCCTTGTCTGCCGCAAACTGAATGATTTCATTGACGGTATTGATCAGAGATGTTTCGCCTTTCTTGGCAAGCGCTACATTGCCTTCGTGTTCACCGTACATGGTCAGGTCAAACTTTATATTTGTAAGAGCGAACTGTCCTTCGGACTGTGTAACGTAGTTTTCAGCAGTATGGCCATCCAGTGCAACAGCGTCGCATTTGCCTGCAGAGAGACCGAGGATTGCCTGATCAAGTGTCGCAACGAGCTCCAGCTCTGTGCCGGCGTTCGGATCAAGCGCGATAATCTGGTCTTCTACATACATCTGCTGCAGGGATGAAGCCTGTGCCATAATGTGCTTTCCCTTGAAGTCTTCCAGAGACTTGTATTTGCCTTCGTCGGCTGCCGGGATGATCAGTGTGTGTCCGTAGTCTTTCGTGTTTCCTACATAACCGATGGAGAGTTCAAACTGCTCTTCTCTGTCAGCCTTCCAGCCGTAACCGGAGAATGCCATATCAACTTTGTTTGTATCAACCGCAACCATTGTTCCGTTGAAGTCCATGGTTTCGATGACAAGCTTTACACCCAGGCTGTCAGCGACATACTTGGCAAGCATCATTTCGCTTCCCTTGACGGTGCCGTCTTCCTCAACATATTCGTTCGGCGGATAGTCCGGGGAGGTCGCAATTACGAGTGTTCCTTTGCTGAGAATTTCCTTCAGCTTTCCCTCTGCCTTGGAAGTATCGACAGTCGGCTTTTCATATTTGGATGCATCATACAGATAAGCATAGGTATCCTCAGTTGCTGCAGAAGATGAACCGCAGGCAGCGAGTGTCAGTGCGAGTGAAGCAGCGAAGACAGTATTCATTAATTTTTTCATTTTCTTTTTTCCCTTTCTTTATTTGTTTGAATTTGATTGTGTTTATTGAAACTGCATCGTCGCTCTAACATGTTCATATCCCCCTTAAACAAAAATGCCGTCTCCCATACGAGAGACGACATCTAATCGCGGTACCACTCCGTTTGCTGCATATATAAATACAGCCACCTCTGATCCTTAACGTGGATAATCCGTTCTTCCCTACTGATGGTTCAGGAAGAATTCTCCCAGATGCGCTTCTCCGAAACCGTTGCCGCAGAACTTCCACTCTGTTTCTGCTCGCTTGTGGGTCTGTT
Source organism: Solobacterium sp. (assembly GCA_017459725.1). Classification (GTDB taxonomy): domain Bacteria; phylum Bacillota_I; class Bacilli_A; order Erysipelotrichales; family Erysipelotrichaceae; genus Bulleidia. Next base: position 42,411 of record JAFUCL010000077.1, read on the forward strand.
CCAGATACTCTTCTGTTCATCGAATATGAATGTATATTAGTTTACCTGTACACGATTGTCAACAAGTATTTTCAAACTTTTTTCTGAAAGTATTTTCAGAAAGATATGTGTTGACGCCGTAATTATATTTGATAAAATTAAATTGTAAAAAATATAAAGGAGGATAAAACCATGAGTTTCTATGATTACACGCTGCCTGCACCTTCCGGAGAAACAGTCTCCACAGAGAATTACCGCGGCAAAGTAACACTCGTTGTCAATACAGCTACAGGCTGCGGATTCACTCCTCACTATGAACCCCTTGAGAAGATGTATGAAGATCTTCATGACAAGGGACTGGAAATCATTGATGTTCCCTGCAACCAGTTCATGGGACAGACACCCGGCTCCGATGAAGACATCCATGCATTCTGCACACTGCATTACAACACACAGTTCCCGCAGATGAAGAAGAGCGATGTCAACGGTCCGAATGCACTGCCGCTGTTTGAGTATCTTAAGAGCCAGAAGGGCTTCGAAGGATTCGGCAAAGGTGCTACAGCACTGATGATGAAGGCACATACAGCTGCTCATGACAAGAAGAACGGCTGGGCAAAGGATGACATCAAGTGGAACTTCACAAAGTTTGTTGTAGACCGTGAAGGCAATGTTGTCGCACGTTTTGAACCGACAGCAGATATGGATGATGTCCGTAAGTGTGTTGAAAGTCTTCTGTAATTGTCCGATACTTTAACAAGGGAGGTTTCACTTATGTCTGATCTTTATGATATTGCGATTATCGGCACCGGTCCGGGCGGACTGGAAGCTGCCATTACCGCAAAAATCCGCAATAAAAACATTCTTGTTCTCGGTTCTCCGGAATCCAGCCTGAAGGTGCAGAAAGCCCACGAAATCGGCAACTATCTCGGTCTTCCGGCAATCTCCGGTGAACAGATGCAGAAGACATTCCTGGATCATGCAAAATCCATGGGTGTGGAAATTACGGATGACAGAGCTGTGGCAGTTTACGATTTCGGCGATTACTTTGCCATCCAGACCAGAGACGGAAACTACAATGCGTCTTCGATCATTCTGGCTACCGGTGTGGTCGCTGCCAAACCGTATCCCGGTGAAGAGCGTCTGCTGGGAAGAGGCGTCAGTTACTGCGCTACCTGCGATGCGCCGCTGTACCGTGATAAGACAGCCATCGTGATTGCATCATCACCTTCTGAAGAAGCAGAAGCTGACTTCATGAGTGAATATGCCGCAAAGGTCTATTACATTCCGCTGTACAAGGAAGAAGCCCATGTCAGAGAAGGCATTGAAGTGCTCCGGGTTAAACCGGTGGAGATCGTCGGTGAGAACAAAGTAGAGAAACTGGTCACGGATCAGGATGAAATCACCGCTGATGGTGTCTTCATTCTGCGTGAAGCCGTTGCGCCGGGTCAGCTGGTGCCGGGTCTTGAAACAGACGGTCCGCATGTTAAGGTGAACCTTGATATGTCCACCAGCCTTCCGGGTGTATTCGCCTGCGGTGATATTGCAGGTCTTCCGTATCAGTACATTAAAGCAGCAGGTCAGGGAAATACAGCAGCGTTATCGGCAGTGAATTATCTTGCCGCAAAAGAAAGACTGAAAAATCAGCAGGGATAACCATTCCATGAACGATGAAATGCTGAAACTGGACAATCAGCTCTGCTTTCCCCTGTACGCTGCAGCACGTAAAGTAGTCAATCTTTACACACCTTATCTCAAACCGCTGGGTATTACATATACACAGTATCTGGTCTTCCTGGTTCTCTGGGAAAATGACGGACAGACCGTCCGTGATCTGTGCCGCCGTCTGTATCTGGACAGCGGTACACTCACGCCTTTGCTGAAGAAGATGGAAGACTGCGGGTATATTGTTCGCGAAAGACTTCCTGAAGATGAACGCTGTGTCAGAATCAGTCTTACGGACAAAGGAAGAGACATGAAATCAGCTGCTGCTGAAATTCCGCTTCAGGTCGGCTCATGCATCAGACTTGAACCCGAAGAAGCAATGAACCTTTACAATACTCTGTATAAACTGATCAGATCCCAGGAGGAATGATGAACCGCGAGAATACAATCGTCCGCACCAGCCTGGTCGGTATCGCCGCCAACGTCCTGCTGGCCGCTTTCAAAGCTGCCGTAGGACTTCTGGCCAATTCAATTGCCATTGTACTGGATGCTGTAAACAACCTCAGCGATGCGCTGTCTTCCATTATCACGATTATCGGCACCAAGCTTGCCGGTAAGAAACCCGACAAAAAACATCCGTTCGGTTACGGAAGAATTGAATACCTGAGTACGATGATCATTGCCGTTATCGTGCTGTATGCAGGTATTACTTCCCTGACTGAATCCGTCAAGAAAATCATCAGCCCGGAGAAACCTGAATACTCAGGCGTCATGATCCTGATTGTGGCGGTAGCCGTACTGGTGAAAGTACTGCTTGGTCTCTATTTCCAGAGAGTCGGCAAAGAAGTCAATTCTGATTCACTGATTGATTCCGGAAAAGACGCGGTCATGGATTCCGTGATCTCTGCTTCAACCGTTCTGGCAGCAGTCCTGTATATGCTGAAGGGATGGTCGCTTGAAGCCTGGCTCGGTCTCATCATTTCCTTCTTCATCATCAAATCCGGTGTGGAGATGCTGAAAGATACAATCAGCCAGATTCTCGGTGAACGGACAGACGGTGAGCTTGCCGCAAAGATCCGCAAAATTGCACTGTCATTCCCGGAAGTCAGAGGTGTCTATGACCTGTTCCTGAATGACTACGGTCCGGAAAGAAACCTCGGTTCCATACATATCGAAGTTCCGGATTATATGACGGCCGAACAGATCGATGTGCTGATCAGAAAGATACAGACAAAGATCCATGAAGAGCTCGGTGTGATTATTTCTGCAATCGGTATTTATGCATACAATACCAAGGATAACGAAGCATCCCATGTGGAAGCGGATATCCGCAGAATCATCTTCTCTCACAAAAATATCAAGGAAGTGCACGGCTTCAATGTTTCCGAAGAAAATCATACCGTCCGCTTCGATATTGTCATCGACTTTGAAGAGAACGACCGCCATGCTCTGTACAATCAGATCGTACAGGAGATCCAGACAGCATTCCCGGATTATACAATCAACGCAGTGCTTGATACAGATGCAGCAGACTGACAGCTTAACGGCTGTCAGTTTTCTTATAGCCAAAAAGAAAGAGCATATTATATGCACTCGCTTTTGTTATTCAGGCATTCTGCTTCGCAGCCATAGTCTTCATGTATTCCAGAATCTTTGTAAGATTAATGTCATTGACGGTCGGACGGATACCGGCAATTTCTTCAATATGTCCGTCGAAATCAACAGCCATCAGTTCCCCGGATACATATGAGGCAAGATCACTGTTCAGGAATACGATCATATGGCATTACCGCAAGTCTTGGAGTATTGACCCAGTGGCTTGAACGGGACTGCCGTGAAACACCGGCGGAAACAGCAGATATTATCATCACCCTTCTCTTCCATACACCCGGAAGAGACTGCTGAAACAGTCATATATAACAAAAAGATATGCAGGAATTCATGCCTGCATATCTTTCGTTTATTCAGCAGCTTCTGTTTCTTCTGCTTCTTCCGGTGCTTCCGGCTCTACGATGGCGACTGTAGATACCTTCTTGTCTTCACCGACATTGATCAGTCTTACACCCTGTGCGGAACGGCTGTATGTGGATACCTGCGTCAGTGAGATGCGGATCACAATACCGTCGTTGGTCATGATCATGCAGTCTTCATCACCGGTTACTGCCTTCAGGCATACAAGATTGCCTGTCTTTTCCGTAACGGTGACTGCTTTGACACCCTTGGCACCGCGGTTGGTAATACGGAAATCTTCAAGAGCTGACTTCTTGCCGTAGCCGTTTTCGGTTACTGTCAGGATCTGTCCGCCTTCTTCACTGGTTGCCATACCGACGACATAGCCGCCGTCAACGTTGACACCCTTTACACCTCTTGCGGTTCTGCCGAGAGGTCTCAGTGTGCTTTCATTGAAGCGGATTGCTTTGCCGTTGGTAACTGCTATGACAATCTCACTGGTCCCCTTGGTTCCTTTGACAAAGGCAAGTTCATCATCGTCATTGAGTTTAATGGCAATCTTACCGTTGCGGTTGATGTTCTCAAACTCGGAGATTTCCGTACGTTTGACAAGACCTTTCCTGGTCACAAACATCAGATAGCTTGCGGTGTCATCTTTGCTGTAAGGAACCAGTGCCTTGACACTTTCGTTCTTCTCAAACTTCAGCAGATTGACAACCGGAAGTCCCTTGGATGTTCTGCCATAGGAAGGAATGTTATATCCCTTGATTCGGAATACACGTCCGAGACTTGTGAATACCAGCAGGTTATCATGGGTGGACATACTGATGAACTGGTCGATGACATCATCCTTGTTCAGTTCCATGCCCTTTACACCCTTGCCGCCTCTGTTCTGCACACGGTAGGTATCTCTGGCAATACGCTTGATATATCCGTTTTCAGACAGTGTGATAATTACGTCTTCGACCGGAATCAGATCTTCATCTTCCATATCGGCCGGTGCATCAATGATCTCACTTCTGCGGGCATCACCGTATTTGCCTTTGATTTCAAGCATTTCATCCTTCAGGATCTGCTTGACTCTGGATTCATGTGCCAGGATATCCCGGTAATCCGCAATCTTGAACTGCAGTTCTCTGTATTCGGATTCGATCTTTTCTCTTTCGAGACCGGTCAGTCTGCGCAGCTGCATTTCCAGAATCGCTCTTGCCTGCACTTCATCAAGACCGAAGCCGTCCATCAGTCTGGTCATTGCTTCATTCGAATCCGTGGAAGATCTGATGATATGAATAATCTCATCAATGTTGTCTACGGCAATACGCAGACCTTCCAGGATATGCGCACGTGCTTCCGCTTTCTTCAGATCATACTGTGTTCTTCTGGTAATGACCTCTTCCTGGAAACGGATATACTCAAGCAGGATTTCCTTCAGACCTGCCTGTCTGGGCGCACCGTTGATCAGCACAACGTTGTTTACCGCAAAGTTGGACTGCAGAGGTGTCAGTCTGTACAGCTGGTTCAGAAGCACATCCGGCTGCACGTCCTTGCGCAGTTCCATGACAACACGGATACCGGACATATTCGATTCATCACGCAGGTCTGTAATACCTTCAATGACCTTGTCTCTGGCAAGCGTGGCAATGCGTTCCACCAGCATGGCTTTATTGACCATATACGGCAGTTCATACGCAACGATTCTGCTCTTGCCGTTGGCCATTTCCTCAACCTTTGTCTTGGCTCTCAGAACAATGATTCCTTTGCCTGTTTCAAAGGCATTGCGGATACCTGTTCTGCCGAGGATAAATGCACCGGTCGGGAAATCCGGACCCTTGATATAGTCCATCAGATCCACGGTTGTAATATCGGGATTCTCCATGACGGCGATGGCAGCATCAATCGTTTCACCGAGGTTGTGCGGCGCAATGTTTGTGGCCATACCGACCGCGATACCGCTGGAACCGTTGACAAGCACATTCGGGAAACGGGAAGGAAGTACGGAAGGTTCCTTTTCCTCACCATCATAGTTGTCAACCATGTCCACGGTTTCCTTGTCGAGATCCCGCAGCATCTCCACTGCTATCTTCGACATTCTGGCTTCGGTGTAACGCATAGCCGCAGCACCGTCACCGTCCATGGATCCGAAGTTGCCGTGTCCGTCAATCAGCACTTCCCGCATATTCCAGGTCTGTGCCATGTATACGAGGGCACCGTAAATGGAAGAGTCACCGTGGGGATGATATTTACCCATGGTATCTCCGACAATACGTGCACACTTCTTGTAAGGCTTATCCGGTCCGTTGTTCATCTCGTTCATTGAGAACAGAATTCTTCTCTGAACGGGTTTCAGACCGTCTCTGACATCCGGCAGCGCTCTGGCTACGATAACGGACATCGAATAATCAAGGAAGTCCCTGCGGATTTCCTTTGTCAGTTCTGTTTCCGTGATATTTCCCGGGTCAAACTGAGACTCATCAAATTCCATGAAATCATCTTCTCTTGCCATGTCTGACCTCCTTAAATATCAAGATTCTCTACGAAGTTTGCGTTTTCAATAATGAAGTTCTTACGCGGTTCAACTTCTTCACCCATTAACATACTGAATGCCTGGTCTGCTGCTTCGGCATCACCGACCGTTACTCTGATCAGAGTGCGGTTCTTGGGATCCATGGTGGTTTCCCACAGCTGTTCCGGATTCATTTCACCAAGACCCTTGTAACGCTGAATTGCGAGGTTGCTGCCCATTTCCTTCTTCACTTCATCCAGCTGTCTGTCCGTATATGCATATCTGACCGCATTTCCCCTTTGTACTTTGTACAGAGGCGGCTGGGCAATATAAACATATCCCTCATCCAGAATCGGCCGCAGATAGCGGTAGAAGAAGGTCAGAAGCAGTGTTCTGATATGTGCGCCGTCGACGTCCGCATCGGTCATGATAACGATCTTGTGATAACGCAGCTTGGATGTATCAACCTCGTTCATGACACCGCATCCAAAGGCTGTGATCATGGAACGGATTTCGTTGTTTTCGAAGGCACGGTGCTGTCTGGCCTTTTCAACGTTCAGGATTTTTCCGCGCAGAGGCAGGATAGCCTGGTAATGAGAATCTCTTCCCTGTTTTGCAGAGCCGCCGGCGGAATCACCCTCTACGATATAGATTTCGCAGATGGACGCATCTTTTGAGGAACAGTCAGCCAGTTTGCCGGGCAGTGAGCTGATTTCAAGAGCACTCTTGCGGCGTGTTGCTTCTCTTGCTTTCTTGGCAGCCATACGGGCCTGGGAGGCAAGTGTTACTTTCTCCATGATAGTCTTTGCCTGATCCGGATTCTCCAGCAGGAATCTTTCCAGCTGGGTTCCGAAGACTGCAGAGACAACCTTTCTCACTTCGGTATTGCCAAGCTTTGTCTTGGTCTGTCCTTCATACTGCGGATCCGGATGCTTGACGCTGATAACTGCTGTAATACCTTCACGGCAGTCATCACTGGTCAGGTTCTCATCCTTTTCCTTCAGGAAACCGTTGTCACGCGCGTATTTGTTGATAATACGGTTCAGTGCCATACGGAAGCCTTCTTCATGCGTACCGCCTTCAGCTGTGTTTATGTTGTTGCAGAAGGTATATACGTTCGGATTGTATCCATCGTTGTACTGTACAGCCACTTCGCATTCAATGCCCTGATCGTGACCTTCGCAGTAAATAATGTCATCATGGACAACCGTCCGGTTCTTGTTCAGATATTCAACATACTGCTTCAGACCGCCTTCAAAGATGAATGTATGATGTCTCTTTGCTTCATCTTCTTCACGTTCATCATTGAACACCAGTCTGATTCCTTTGTTCAGGAAAGCAAGCTGTCTCAGACGGTCTCTGAGCGTATTGTGATCATAGACGGTAGTTTCCTTAAAGATAGTGGGATCGGCCTTGAAACGGATCAGAGAGCCGTGTTTGGCAGGATCGCATTTACCCGCAATCTTCATAGGCGCAACCGCATGACCGCCGTTCTCAAACCGTACCTGGTAAATATTTCCTTCATGGAAGACAGATACTTCCAGCCATTCACTCAGCGCATTGACTACAGAAGCACCGACACCGTGCAGACCGCCGGATACCTTGTATGCACCGCCGCCGAACTTACCGCCTGCGTGAAGAACAGTAAAAATTGTTTCAATCGTGGATTTGCCGGTTTTCTCATTCATACCGGTCGGCATACCTCTGCCGTCATCCTCAACTGAAACTACATTATCCTTGTCAACCGTTACCGTAATGGTCGTGGCATAGCCTGCCATGGCCTCATCAATACCGTTGTCTACAATCTCCCATACCAGGTGATGCAGACCTTTCTCAGAGGTGGACGCAATATACATACCCGGACGTTTTCTGACTGCTTCCAGTCCGTCCAGAACCTGGATGTCTTCATCTCCGTAGGAATGATTGACTTTCATCTCATAATCGCTGTTTTCTTCCTGTACCGTAACTTCTTCATTCTTCACTTCTTCACTCATCCCATACCTCCTGCAGTCATCCTGATCTCTCCCGCACTTACTGCATACTCATTGAATTTCTTTCGTTTCAGAAACTCCGGAACTTCGGCGGAAGTGATCATACACTGATACGGTCCCGTAACCATATCAATCAGTTTTTCCTGTCTGGTGAGATCCAGCTCACTCAGCACATCATCCAGAAGCAGCACAGGATCATGTCCCGTTTCACTTCTGATATACTTCAGCAGCGCCATCTTGAAGGCCAGTACAGCCATGCGTTTCTGTCCCTGACTGGCTGTCATAATCAGGTTTCTGCCGTTGATTTCAAATATAAGATCTTCTCTGTGAACACCCGTGCTTGATACCGACTGATCGAGATCACGCTGTCTGCCCGACTCATACATCTTCCTGAGCTGGCTTTCGATATCCTCCGCTTCGGGATCCTCAATACAGCAGCTGTAATGTACGGTCACATCAATGGAATCCCCTGATAATTCTTTGTAGAGATCACTGATATACCTGTTGATGCCGCGGATGAATTTTGAACGCTGACGGATGATGGCAGCTGATTCCGCTGTCATCTGTTCATCCAGCGTGTCCAGATACCCCGTATCAGGCCTGTATTCCTTCAGCAGAGCATTCCGGTTGCGCAGGAGATTCTGATACCGGTTCATCGCATGCAGATAACTCACGGATATCTTCGCAATCTCCTGATTCATAATTCTGCGCCGTTCCCGCGGCGCATCATTGAATATTCCGAGATCATCCGGTGAAAACAGAATCACATTCAAAATACCTACAAAATCACTGCTCTTCTTAACAGGACTGCGGTTGACCATCAGCGTCTTTCCTTTGCCGTGAATAACCGCATCCAGTCTTCTCTGTCTCTCTTCCTCAACGATACAGCCGATCTCCGCATGTTCATGACCGGACTTGATCAGCAGTGTATCAGTGGAAGTACGGAAGGATTTGGAAAGTGACAGATATACAAGACTTTCAAGAAGATTTGTTTTACCCTGTGCATTCCGGCCGGTAATCAGATTCATTTCGGGATTCCACACAATCTCAGCTTTTTCATAATTTCTGAAATTGCGCATCCATGACTTCTGAATGATCATCAGACCGTGTATTTCCTTCCCTGCACAATGACAGTGTCGCCGGGCATAAGCTTCCTTCCCGGTCTGTTTTCCTTTTCTCCGTTCACAGTGATATCAAGTGTTCTGACCAGATATTTAGCCTGGCCGCCGGTATCCGCAACACCGGCAAGCTTCAGAAACTGAGCAAGTTTGATCGTATCCGTTTTTACAGCATCCATATCTCTTTCTCCTTTCACGAAGCCTTCCTTATTATATCATGAAAAGCATATAAAAAACCTTCGTAAACACGCATTATAAAGCGATTTTCGGGCATTTTTCCTGTGCTTTTGCGAAGCCACAAAAAAAGAGCGGAATCATTACAGATTACCGCTCCGGAAATACAGTTTAATTGTATGTTCTGACCGGCAGAACCAGCTGCAGAACCGTGCTGTTTTCATCCGCGTCCGTCAGTACAAACGGCTTCATTTCACCGGTGAAACGGATCATGATTTCATCGGAGGAAAGAGCTTTGGCCGCATCCATCACATAGTTGCCGGAGAAGCTGATATCCAGCGGTTCACCCTCATAGGATGAAGCGAACAGTTCTTCCCTGGATTCACCGATTTCCTGTGATTTGTTCATGACCGCAATGTCATCCTTGTTGTTGATCTGAAGACGGATAATGGACATATTGTCTGTCTTGATAAAGGATGTACGGTCAATGGCACTGATCAGTGCTCTTCTGTTGATGACCATCGTATATCCGAACTCTTTCGGAATCAGACGTTCTGTTTCCGGATAACCGCCGTCCAGCAGTCTTGACTGCATGATCGTGGAAGAAGAACGGAACTGGATCTTCTTGGTGCTGAGTGCAATCTCGATTTCATCTTCAGAAGAACCGTAGATGGATTTGACTTCATTCAGGCACTTGGCCGGTACCGTAATATTGAATTCCGATGTGCTGATCGGGAATGTCTTCTTGGCCAGACGGTATGAGTCGGTTGCGGTCGCAATCAGATTGGAACCGTCAGAATGAAGATTGACTCCGGTCAGGACCGGACGGGTTTCCTTGCTGCTGGCAGCGAATGCTGTTTCTTCGATGATATTCACGAAATCAGATGCTTTGATGGAGAACCTGATTTCAGGTACTGAGAAATCTACGGAAGGATAATCACCGGGTCTGTAACCGTTGATTTTGAACTCGGCATTTCCGCCGGAGAATCTTGTCAGGGTTCCGTCAATGATCTCAATCTGGATTTCATCGGAATCCATCTTTCTGACGATATCGTTCAGATATCTGGCATCAATTACAATACTGCCGGTTTCGATTACGGAAAGGTTTGTCTTTTCGTTATTGGCATTGGAGAGTGTGATCTCAATGGAAATATCAGCGTCACTGCCTGTCAGTACCAGACTGTCTTCTGCCGCATTGATGTAAATACCGCAGAGTGCAGGTACCGGTGAATTCGGTGTGATTGCACGGCTGACAGACTGAATAGCGTTATAGAAGATGTTTTTAGAAATCCTGAAGTTCATGTGCGGAGCCCCCTGTATATATTTTTCTTTTTAAGCTTCATTACTATTAAGTTGGTGGAAAATGTGGAAAACCTTCTGAAATGGCTTATTCATCAACAATTCTATCACTTTCGGTATGTTGATTGAATTGTGAGAAGATGTGTGGAGTTATGAACTGATCATTTTCTCAATGTCGTTGACGGCAATGGAGAAGGCATGATCTTTCTCAATCTGCTTCTCTACTTTCAGACATGCGCTGATGATCGTAGAGTGATCACGGCCGCCGAATTCATCCCCTATCTTGTTGTAAGGAAGATCCAGCAGTTTCCGGCACAGATAGATGCTGATATGACGGGCATTGGCTATATTCTTTGTCCTGGTTTTGCCGGTGATCTGCTGCCTGGTAAGACCGTAGTAATCCGATACACATTTGATGATCTTCTTGGGAGAAAGACCGTCCTTTTCAGACACAACAGCCTGATTTCTCAGCGCATTGACAATCGTCTCAAAGCTGATGATGCTGCTGTCCTTCTGGGAGATGATCGTATAGAAGAGAACACGGTTCCAGGCGCCTTCCAGATCTCTGACATTGCCGGAGAAATTGGAAGCGATATAAGCAAGACCCTGTTCATCAACGTCTTCAATATTGATATTGCCGCTGTTTTCTATCTTCATGCGCAGAATGGCAAGCGATGTTTCAAATTCCGGTGAATCAATGCCTACCGACAGACCGCTGCTGAAACGGCTGATCAGACGGTCTTCAAGTCCCTTGATTTCTTTGGGCTGCCGGTCTGAGGCAATACAGATCTGTTTGCGGTTGTTTACCAGTTCGTTATAGATAGAGAAGAATACCTCATGGGATTTTTCCTTGCCGGCTAAGAACTGAATGTCATCGACCAGCAGAAGATCCATGGAGCACATATACTGCTTGAAGGCATCGATCTTGTTGTTCTGGATGGCCTTTACTACTTTGTCTACGAATTTCAGTGACTCAATGTAGTAAACACGGCGGTCCGGATAGTTCTTTTTAAAGTAATTGCCGATGGCCATCAGAAGATGTGTCTTGCCGAGACCTGAATTACCGTAGATAAATAAAGGATTGAAGTATTTGCCCGGGTTCAGTGCACAGGCATAGGCTGCAGCGCGGCTTTCACGGTTGCAGTCACCTTCAACAAAATTATCAAAGGTACGGTCCGGCTGGATCGGCATACTCTGGAATTCTGTGTCGTTGATCTCAAATTCAATCATTTCATCGGGAGAGATGATTGATTTGTTTTTAAGTTCGGATTCTGTATCTACTTCAACAATCAGCTGGTGATCAAGATTCAGGACATCGATCAGTGCTGCGGCAATCATATCTGTTTCCTTCAGAATGATCTGCTGGGTGATGACACTCTGCACTGCCAGGATGCACTTGTTATTGTTAAGTTCATAGATGGAAGCCTTAACAAAGAAGGAATCAATAACATCCTGGTCGATGTTGTCCTGAGAACGGAGATAATCCAGCACCTGTTTCCATAGGTCGATATAATACTGTTCTCTGTTGCTCATAAGTCGCGTTCCTTTATACGATAAGCGTGCATATTTATTCTATTAAGCAAATATCATAAAATCCACCAGAAAATTGTGGTCAAATTTTTTATCCACAATCGGGGATATATAAAAACAAGTATTTAATGTGGGATTTCTGGAGGTTTTCCACAGTTTTCCACAACTTTTCATGTGGAAAAAATGTGGGTTATTTTGTAAACATTCCGTAAAATGTGGATTATGTTGAAAAAGTCAAGAATCTAAAGATTTATCACCATTTAGTCAACAGTCAAAAACCGCATAACAAAGCCATTTTCTTAAATATCCACACTTTTCCACATATGTGGAAAACTTTGTTGGTTGATATGTGTATAAGATGTGGATAAATTAAAGATATCCACTGCCGGCAGCATAAGAAATAAAAAAATGAAAACAGATTGGTAAATCATTGTGGAAAAATCATGGAAAAACAGTAAATAAACCCTGGAAAACCACGAAACTGTGTGACATACTCCCACCACCTTCGCTGACGCTTAGAGGTGGGGGCTTCCCGGTCAAGAACACCAGTGTGTTCAGATAACCCAGGCTTATCGGATCCCCTGTGCCCCAGGGTACCGTGTTTCATTTCAGTTCATTACAGAAGCGCAATTCGGAGTGCTTCTGTTTTCAGATTCAGCGCAGCGTTATGATCTCTGTCATGATGTGCCCCGCATACCGGACAAACCCACTCACGAACCTTAAGGTCCTTTGTTTCAGGATTCAGGCATCCGCACTCATGACACATCTGACTTGATGGGAACGTTCGATCTGCTTTGATCACATGTTTTCCTGCCATCTCTGCTTTATAGGAAAGCATATTCACAAACATCCCCCAACCAATGTCACTGACGCTCTTTCCAAAA